>JAFMCG010000110.1 GCA_017857895.1 Burkholderiaceae bacterium
TTGAAGTAATCAGACCGACCTTCCGTCGCCCGACGGAAGGTCGGAACTCAGCGGTTTATCAGCGACTGCCGCAATCGAGAAAAACACCGCCCTGGCATTGAAAGCAATGTCGCTTTAGGTCTACTATCAAAACCATCAACCCTAACCATCAATGGACGGCGTAAAAATGACCCCCACCGCTTTGGCGGGTGTACGCGTTTTAGATTTGTCACGCATTCTGGCAGGACCCTCAGCTGCTCAGCTGCTGGGTGATCTTGGGGCTGATGTTGTCAAAGTCGAAAAACCGGGTGAAGGCGATGACACACGCAAGTGGGGTCCTCCGTTTGTTGAAGACGCCGACGGCGAACCCACCACTGAAAGTGCGTATTACTTGTGCGCCAATCGAAACAAACGTTCTATCGAAGTCGACATTGCCAGCACTGAAGGACAAGCTCTTATCATGCGCTTGCTAGAACATGCGGACGTTTTGGTAGAGAACTACAAAGTGGGCGGCCTAAGCGCTTATGGTCTTTCTTACGATCAAATCAAGGCTCGATTTCCTCGGCTGGTCTACTGCTCGATTACCGGGTTTGGGCAAACGGGACCCTACGCAGCGCGCGCGGGCTATGACTTTCTGATTCAAGGCATGGGCGGCATCATGAGCCTGACCGGCGAACCCGACGGGCAGCCCATGAAAGTTGGTGTTGGTATTGCTGATGTCATGACAGGTATGTATGCCGCCGTCGGGATCCTCGCGGCATTGCGCCATCGCGACTTAACGGGTCAAGGCCAACACATTGACGTTTCGCTTCTGGATACTCAGGTTGCTTGGTTAATCAACGCTGGCACAAGCTACCTCAACACGCGAGAAAATCCCGTGCGGCTTGGCAATGGCCACCCCAATATCGTGCCTTATCAGGTTTTTCCGACTGCCGACGACCCTATCATCATTGCAGCCGGCAATGACAGCCAATTTAGAAAGCTATGCGACATTGCAGATATCCCGGCCATCGCAGCAGAACCAAAATTCGCCACCAACGCCTCTCGCGTGATCAATCGGCAAGCGGTGGTCGATATCGTCAGTGAGGCGCTAAGAAAGAAATCGCGCGTCCATTGGCTCGCCGAATGCGAAAAAGTGGGTGTGCCCTCTGGGCCCGTCAATAATCTTGAGCAGGTTTTTAGTGATCCGCACATCCAACACCGAGGTGCTGAGGTCAGTATGCCTCACCCCTTGGCGGGCTCTGGGCATGTCAGTCTTATCGCCAATCCGCTAAAACTATCCGAAACACCGGTGCAATATCGCCATACGCCACCCATTCGCAACCAGCACGAAGAAGAAATCCTACGCGATTGGCTCGGACAACATTGAAACTAACGATGGACAGTACCCCATGACTATTTTGACCCACGAGCAAATCACCATCCAAGCCCAAGCGCGTGACTTGGCTCAGTCCGTTTTTAAGCCTACGGCGGCACATACTGATGCCACAGAAGCCTACCCTTGGGACAATATCGCCCAACTCAATGCGGCCGGATTCATGGGCATGACCGTGCCAAAAGCCTACGGTGGCCGCGGCTTAGGCTATCTGGAAACGGCGTTGGTGATTGAAGAAATGGCCAGTGCTTGCGCCACCATGGGGCGTATCACGGTTGAAGCCAATATGGGTGCGATTGGCGCCATCATGGCATACGGCACCGAAGAACAGAAGCAGATCGCCGCACATTGCGTGCTGTCTGGTGACAAACCAGCCATCTGCATTTCAGAGCCCAATGCGGGTAGTGCGGCCAGTGAAATGACCACTCGCGCAGTAAAGAAAGGCGACAAATACATCATCAACGGCCAAAAGTATTGGATCACCGGTGGTGGGGTTTCCCGCTTGCACCTGATTTTCGCACGTGTCTTTGAAGATGGTGTTGAACAAGGTATTGGTGGCTTTATCGTGGTCAGAGACGGTAACGAACCCAAGGAACTTGTTATCGCAAACCGCACCCCTGCCATGGGTGTGCGTGGCATTCCTGAAACCTATGTCGACTTTAACGACCTTGAGGTTCATGAGTCGATGTCACTCAAACCACTGGGTGACTTACGCAAAGGGTTCGCAGCGCTCATGAACGCTTATAACGCCCAGCGCGTGGGTGCGGGTACGGTTGCCCTTGGCATTGCCGTTGGCGCCTTTGAAGAAGCCGTGCAATACACAAAAGAGCGTAAACAATTCGGTCGCCCCATTGCTGAGTTTCAAGGATTGCAGTGGATGATTGCTGATATGTCTATCGCCCTTGATGCTGCGCGACTCATGATTCACCGAGCAGCCAATGTACCCGTGGGCAGCTTCCCAGATATGAAGCTCGCCGCCCAAGCCAAAATCATTGCGGCTGAAACCGCCATCAAAGTCACCAATGATTCGCTTCAGTTGTTTGGCTCTAGTGGCTACTCACGGGAACTGGCTGCCGAGCGACACGTACGCGATGCCCGGATGTTTACGATTGCTGGCGGCACGGCACAGATCTTACGCACGCAAGTCGCAGCCGCTGTGCTTGGCGCCAAGTTGCCACAAACCCGTGATGGCTACTTAAAATACCCCATGGATCAGTGAACCTCATCGCATGAAAAAAAGGGCTAACGCATCAACAGCGTTAGCCCTTTTTTGTAATGCTCAGCGTTTTTCTACAGCTTGCCGTGGCAGTGCTTGAATTTTTTGCCACTGCCGCATGGGCACGGTTCGTTACGGCCAACTTTTGGACCCAAGTTGCGCACAGTACTGGCTGCGGCCGCGGTGTCGTGTTCAGCACCGGCTGAAGATGAGCGATTGGCCGATGCCGGCTCAGCCAGTGCTTCGTCGTAACCCGAGTGATGGTATTGAACGTTTTGAACGTGCGCCTTAGCGGCCTCTTGTTCTGCCGCCTCGGCGTCCTCACGGCCTTTGACGCGTACCGTTAGCACCAACTTTGCGACATCATCGCGGATACGTTGAAGCATCTCAGAAAACAACTCGATGGCTTCACGCTTGTACTCTTGCTTGGGATTTTTCTGAGCGTAGCCGCGTAAGTGAATACCTTGACGCAAATGGTCGAGTGCGGCGAGGTGTTCGCGCCAGTGATTATCCATCACTTGCAACATCACCGATCGCTCAAATGGTCGCCAGTTTTCTTCCCCGACTTGCTCTACTTTTTGCTCATAAGTCTCTCGGCCTTTATCGCACACCAGTTTGACCAAATCGTCATCATCAAACTCTTTGGCAGACTCAACCGTTTCAACCACGGGTATTTCGAGTTGCCAATCGGCATTGAGCACCGCTTGAAGTCCAGGCAAGTCCCACTGCTCTTCGACTGACCCTTCAGGAACAAACTCACGCACCAATCCAGTCAAGGCGCCGTCACGAAGATCGGCCACCGGCTCAGCCACATTGCTCGACTCCAGCACTTGATTGCGCTGGCCGTAAATGACTTTACGCTGATCGTTGGCGACGTCGTCATATTCAAGCAGTTGCTTGCGCACATCAAAGTTACGCCCCTCGACTTTTCGTTGTGCAGACTCAATTGATCGGTTAACCATGCCCGCTTCAATGGGCTCACCTTCAGGTAGCTTAAGTCTTTCCATGATGGCGCGTACGCGGTCACCCGCAAAAATACGCATCAACGAATCTTCTAAGGAAAGATAGAATCGTGAAGAACCGGGATCGCCTTGGCGCCCGGCTCTGCCCCTTAACTGATTGTCGATACGTCGCGACTCGTGGCGCTCGGTGCCAATAATGTGCAAGCCACCCGCATCCAACACCTGTTGATGCAAGCCAGCCCATTCGCTACGCAACTGATCAATTTGAGATTCCCGAGCGGCATTATCGAGTGTTAAGTCTTGACGTAATAACTCGATTTGCTTTTCAACGTTACCGCCCAACACAATGTCGGTACCCCGACCAGCCATGTTGGTTGCAATCGTGATGGCGCCAGGTCTACCCGCTTGCGCAATGATCTGAGCCTCTCGCGCGTGCTGCTTGGCGTTGAGCACCTCGTGCTTTAAGCCACCAGCGGTCAGCGCATTGGCCAACAACTCAGAGTTTTCTACGCTGGTGGTACCAACCAACACAGGTTGTCCGCGCGATTGACAATCTCGGATGTCATTAACAATAGCATTGTATTTTTCTTGGTCAGTCTTGTAGATTTGATCGTGCAGATCGCGACGTACCATCGGGTTATTGGTCGGTACAATCACGGTCTCGAGCCCGTAAATTTCTTGGAACTCGTAAGCCTCCGTATCGGCCGTACCCGTCATGCCACCCAGCTTTTCGTACATCCGAAAATAATTTTGAAAGGTAATTGATGCCAGCGTCTGGTTTTCAAGCTGAATCTTGCAATTTTCTTTTGCCTCAACAGCCTGATGCAAACCATCTGACCATCGACGTCCCACCATCAAACGACCAGTGAACTCGTCAACAATGACCACTTCACCATCTTGCACCACGTATTGCTGATCTTTGAAAAATAAATGGTGCGCACGCAGCGCGCACATCAAGTGGTGCATCAACGTGATGTTACGTGCGTCGTAGAGCGACTGGCCTTCTGGCAACAATCCTTGTTCGGTCAGGATGCGCTCAGCATTCTCATGACCAGCTTCTGATAGGTAAATTTGATGGTTCTTTTCATCAACCCAAAAGTCACCGTCTACCTCCGGCTCATTGGGTTTGGGCTCAGCAGTCATGCGCTCAAGCAGCGGTGGCACCACATTTAGCGATTTATAAAGCGCGGTGTGGTCTTCAGCTTGACCTGAAATGATCAGTGGCGTTCTCGCCTCATCGATCAAGATCGAGTCAACCTCGTCGACAATCGCAAATACCAACTCCCGTTGACGCTTATCCTCGGCGCGGTATTCCATATTGTCGCGCAAGTAATCGAATCCGAATTCGTTGTTGGTGCCGTATGTGATGTCAGCTTGATAGGCGGCTTTTTTCTCTTCATTGGGCTGTTGCGGAACAACCACCCCAACACTCATCCCTAAAAACTGATAAAGCTTACCCATCCATTCGGCATCACGTCGCGCCAAATAGTCGTTGACCGTGACCACATGCACGCCACGGCCAGTCAACGCATTTAAGTAGACAGCTAGGGTAGCCATGAGCGTTTTGCCCTCACCGGTTCGCATTTCGGCTATCTTGCCGGTATGCAGCACCATGGCGCCGATTAACTGGACATCAAAATGTCGCATGCCAAACACGCGCTGACTTGACTCGCGCACCAACGCAAACGCTTCTGGCAGGATCGCATCGAGCTTTTCACCACCCTGCACCCGCGCTTTGAACTTGGCTGATAGTGCTTGCAGTTCTTCGTCAGATAGCGCCTTCATGGCAGGCTCTAGGGCGTTAACCCGCTTGACGTCACGATTCAGTTCTTTGAGCAGCCGGTCGTTGCGACTGCCTAGTAGTTTTTTAAACAGAGATAGCATGCTGTTGAGATCCTAGCGGGGACGAAAGAGAGCCGCTCATAGACTGTGGAGTGTAACGCAGGCGCCCACCTAGGGCGTCATCACGATCAATTTCTCTTTTAATAATGGTAACGGATCGATCGGTTGACCCTCTCGATGGATTTCCAGGTGGAGGTGAGGGCCTGTGGCATGGCCCGTCGAACCCACTTTGGCAATCATTTGTCCCGCGAGCACGGGCTGGCCTACCGCGACAATGGTTGCGCTGGCGTGGGCATAGGTTGAAACCCAGCTGTCGCTGTGCTCGACTTGGACCATTCGACCAAATCCGCGCTTGTAACCCACAAACTTCACCGTTCCTGGTGCAATCGCAACAATCGGTGTCCCACGTCTGGCTGCAATATCCACACCCTGATGTAAGGATTTCTTACCGTTAAACGGGTGAGGTCGGTAACCAAAGTGCGAAGAGACGTTGTGCTTACCTGCCACTGGCCAAACCAGCAGGCCTTCATCGAGCGGGCTCAGATTAAAGATCGCGCCAATACTCTCTAGCGTAGGCTCGACCTTTGACACACCAACGCCAGGCGAACCGGCCCACGCCCCAGTAAAAGATACACCACCCCAAGCCATCACGGCCAACAGACAAATGTTACAAACGCTTAACCGCACTCAGTAACTCCAATAATTTGTGGCAAGGCACACTTTTCTGTACGCTTGCTATAACCCTAACAACCTCTTCCGGATCTTGCATGGCCAAAGAACACAGTCGCCAAGCGCTGCAATGGGTAGACAACGACGGTCGGGGCGCCTCGGTCCTGTTCACTGCGCAACGGCTGATTGCGCTTGAACAATCGCTAAGGCAACTTTTACCCGCGAACCTGCGCCAAGGATTTGCGGTGGCAGAGCTGTCCGGTGAAGAACTGACGCTGATAACCTACAACACAGCGTTCGCCGCCAAAATTCGGCAATTTCAACCCCGATTTATCGAGCAATTGAATGCCAATGGCTGGCCGGTAACGGCCATTCGTATACGCGTGTCAGCCGAACCGAGGCCAAAGCATGGCACAAAGCCGGAAAGATTGGCCAGAACACTGGATAAAGATGACCTAGAGCATTTTGACCAGTTGGCCCAAACACTTCGGCCCGGCCCTCTGGCCGATTCGGTTAACAAGCTGCTGGCGCACCACCGAAAACCCCTAAACACAAAATAAATCGCCAAATCCCCAAGTGGGGATTTGGCGATTTATTGGCAGGTGTTACTAAGCGAGTTGCCACTCTCGTTGGAAAGCCGCCGGTGCAGCTTCGTGCGAGTCAAAGGTCACAACTTCCCAAGCACTCTGGTCGGCGAGCAGGGCCCTTGCCAATTCGTTATTCACAGCATGACCTGATTTTTCAGCCACATAGCGGGCGATGAGAGGCATACCGATGAGATAGAGGTCGCCAATCGCATCAAGAATCTTGTGTTTAACGAACTCATCGTCGTAGCGCAAACCGTCTTGATTCAGCACCCGAAACTCGTCCATCACAATCGCGTTTTCAAGACTGCCGCCTCGGGCAAGACCCATTGAGCGTAATGTCTCGACTTCGTTCACAAAACCGAAAGTTCTCGCCCTTGCAATTTCTTTGGCATAGGACTCGTGCGCAAAGTCAATTTCGGCGAACCCCGCCGTGGAATCGATCGCTGGGTGCTTGAAGTCGATCGAAAAAGCCAGTGCGAACCCTTCAAACGGCTCAAGACGCGCCCACTTTGCACTGGCACCTTCGCCATGCTTGACTTCGACGGGCTTGAGCACTCGCAAAAATTTCTTAGGTGCGTTTTGAAGTTCGATGCCTGTTGATCGAAGGAGGTACACAAAAGTAGCAGCGCTACCGTCCATGATCGGCACTTCTTCAGCCGACAGATCAACATGCAGGTTATCGATCCCCAGACCTGCTAAGGCTGACATCAGATGTTCGACGGTTGACACCCGGGCATTACCAACTTTTAGAACAGAAGCCATGCGCGTGTCGTGAACCGCATCGGCTTTGGCCGGAAAGCTCACCACTGGGTCTAAATCAACGCGATGAAAGACAATGCCTGTGTTCGGCTGTGCCGGACGTAAGGTCAACTCGACACGACGCCCAGAGTGCAGCCCGACGCCGGTGGT
>JAFMCG010000111.1 GCA_017857895.1 Burkholderiaceae bacterium
GCTTAAAGTCAGGAATGCCATAGCGCAACAAACCACCAATGCGGTCTTGCTTCTCAAACACCGTGACGTCGTGACCCACGCGAGCCAACTGCTGCGCTGTTGCCATACCGGCGGGACCAGAACCCACCACGGCGACTTTCTTGCCCGTGCTTTGGGTGGGTGGTTGCGGCACTACCCAACCCTCTTCCCAACCTTTGTCTATGATGGCGTGTTCGATTGACTTGATGCCAACTGGGTCATTATTGATGGTCAACGTGCAGGCGGCCTCGCAAGGTGCTGGGCAAATACGACCCGTAAATTCAGGGAAATTATTGGTCGAATGCAACACACTCAAGGCTTCGCGCCACTGCTGATGGAACACCAAGTCATTCCAGTCAGGAATGATGTTGTTAACTGGACAACCCGTGTTACAGAATGGGATACCACAGTCCATGCAACGTGCGCCTTGCTTGCCCGCTTCGGCGTCGGTTAAACGCACCACAAACTCGTGCCAATGCTTAACCCTTGACTCAGGGGCCTCGTAGGCCTCTGACAGGCGCTTCAACTCTAAAAATCCAGTTACCTTACCCATGATTTTGTTTCCCCTCGTTAAGCAGCTTTGGCTGCTGGGTTGGCCTTGTCCCACAACTCACCCAAGGCACGACGATATTCCGTTGGCATGACTTTCACAAAAAAGCCGCGCGCGCTCTGCCAATTACCCAAGATGTCACGGGCTCTGAAGCTGCCGGTGTACCGGAAATGATTGTCGATCAAGCGCTTCAGAATGACTTCATCCGTTTCACGCTCTAGGTCACGACTTGAACTGTGCCAGCCTTCAATACCCACTTTTTCTTTCTGCTCGGTGGTTGAAAGCACTGGCTCAAGTTCGACCATGCTCAGGTTGCAGTTCTCCGCGAACTGGCGCTCTGGGTCATAGACATAAGCCACGCCACCAGACATGCCAGCGGCAAAGTTACGACCGGTGCGACCGAGCACCACCACGGTGCCGCCTGTCATGTACTCACAACCGTGGTCACCCGTGCCCTCGACCACGGCCAAGGCGCCTGAGTTACGAACCGCAAAGCGCTCACCCGCCACACCACTTAAGTAAGCCTCACCGAAGGTCGCGCCGTAGAGCACGGTGTTACCCACGATAATTTGCTCAGGACCAAACCCACGGAAGTCATTGGGGCTACGCACGATAATGCGCCCGCCTGCCAATCCCTTACCGACGTAATCGTTGCCTTCACCCACCAAATCAAACGTAACGCCATGCGCCAAAAACGCGCCAAAGCTTTGTCCGGCACTACCGTTGAGTTGGATGTGGATTGAATCATCGGCCAAACCGTCGTTGCCGTGACGACGGGCGATTTCGCCCGACAACATGGCACCAACGCTGCGGTTGCGGTTACGCACTGGCGTAATAAACGACACCTTCTCGCCATTTTCGATGGCTTGCTTGCTGCGTTGGATCAACTGGTGGTCCAGCGCGGCCTCAAGGCCATGGTCTTGTGTCTCAACGTGATAGCGTGGGCTTGAGCTCACGGGCTGATAAAATACTTTGCTGAAGTCCAAACCGTGGGCCTTCCAGTGCTCAATGCCTTGGCGGGTATCGAGCAAATCAGTGCGGCCAATCAGCTCATCGAACTGACGCACACCGAGCTGAGCCATCAGCTCGCGCACTTCTTCGGCAACAAAGAAGAAGTAATTCACCACGTGCTCGGGTTTGCCTTGGAATTTCTGGCGCAAAACTGGGTCTTGCGTGGCCACACCAACCGGGCAAGTGTTGAGGTGGCATTTGCGCATCATGATGCAACCTTCAACCACCAATGGTGCGGTCGCAAACCCGAATTCATCAGCGCCCAACAAAGCACCAACCACCACATCACGGCCGGTTTTCATTTGACCGTCTGCTTGCACCCGAATGCGGCTACGCAGGTTATTGATCACCAGCGTCTGCTGGGTTTCAGCCAAGCCCAGTTCCCAGGGCGTGCCCGCGTGCTTGATCGATGAAATGGGTGAAGCGCCCGTGCCACCGTCATGACCAGCAATCGTCACGTGATCAGACTTGGCTTTGGCCACGCCCGCTGCCACGGTCCCCACACCCACTTCAGAGACCAATTTGACCGAAATCGAAGCGCGCGCATTGGCATTTTTCAAGTCATGAATCAACTGCGCCAAGTCCTCGATCGAGTAGATGTCGTGGTGTGGTGGTGGTGAAATCAAACCGACGCCTGGCACCGAGCAACGCAACTTGGCGATGTACTCCGAGACCTTGTGACCCGGCAACTGACCGCCTTCGCCAGGCTTTGCGCCTTGTGCCATTTTGATTTGGATTTGATCAGCACTAGCCAGATATTCCGCGTTAACACCAAATCGGCCTGAAGCCACTTGCTTGATTTTCGAGCGTAACGAGTCGCCTTTTCGCAACGGCACATCGGCTTCGATCCGGTCTGAACCCAACACAGAGGCCAGTGAGTCACCGTCTTGAATATCGCTACCACCCGTTTGCATTTCACGGCGGTAACGCAAATCGTCCTCACCGCCTTCACCGGTGTTTGATTTCCCACCGATACGGTTCATGGCAACCGCCAAAACAGCGTGCGCTTCTGTCGAAATTGAACCCAAGGACATGGCACCTGTTGCAAATCGCTTGACGATCTCCTTGGCGGGCTCGACTTCGTCTAAGCCAATGGCCTGGCTGGGGTCAACCTTGAACTCAAACAAACCACGCAAAGTCATGTGACGCTTACTCTGATCGTTGATCATTTGGGCGTACTCTTTGTATGTCGAGTAGTTGTTCGCGCGGCTGGCGTGCTGCAGTTTTGCGATCGCGTCAGGCGTCCACATGTGCTGCTCACCGCGAACGCGGTAGGCGTAATCGCCGCCGGCCTCTAGCGCGTCGGCCAAAATAGGATCTTTGCTAAAGGCCGAGCGGTGCACACGCAACGCTTCTTCTGCGATCTCAAAGACATCCACCCCTTCGATGTTGCTGGTGGTGCCTGGGAAGTACTTTTTGATGAGTTCTGAATGCAAACCAACCGCTTCAAAAATCTGCGCACCGCAATAAGACATAAAGGTTGAGATGCCCATTTTGGACATGACCTTGTTTAAGCCCTTGCCGATAGCCTTGATGTAGTTCTTGACGGCCAAATCGCCGTTTTCGGCTTTGGCGCGGACCGTCTCAAGCGAGAGGTAGGGGTGGATGGCTTCAGCACCGTAACCGCCAAGCAGGGCAAAGTGATGCACCTCGCGTGCCGAGCCGGTTTCAACCACCAAACCGGTGAGCGTACGAACGCCAGCGGTGATGAGGTGCTGATGAATGGCCGATGTTGCCAGCAGCGCAGGAATCGCGACTCGGTCAGCATCAACCAAACGGTCAGACAATATCAGCACGTTATAGCCGCTAACGACGGCATCAGCGGCACTGGCACACAAAGCCGCGATGCGAGCCTCGATACCCTCTGAACCCCAAGCGGCTGGATAGGTGATGTCGAGCTCAAAACTACGGAATTTCAAACCAGTGATATGGTCCACGTCGCGTAACTGCGCCATGGCGTTTTCATCAAGCACAGGCTGGGCGATTTCAAGCCGCAATGGTGGATTGACGTTATTGATATCAAGCAGATTGGGCTTGGGCCCAATGAAAGAGACCAAAGACATCACCAACTGTTCGCGGATGGGATCAATTGGCGGGTTGGTCACCTGCGCGAACAACTGCCTGAAATAGTTGTAAAAAGGTTTGGCGCGATCTGACAACACAGCCAATGGCGTGTCATTGCCCATTGAACCTGTGGCCTCTTCACCGGCGTGAGCCATGGGATCCAAGATGAACTTGTAGTCTTCTTGGGTCCAGCCAAATGCTTGCTGGCGATCGAGTAAGGAAATAGCCGAGTGGGTCTGTGATTTGGCCGCGGCATCGGGCGTCGGCAAGCTTTCGAGCTTGACACGAAGCCGGTCAATCCACTGTCGGTAGGGGCGGCTGTTGGCCAACTGCGACTTGATCTCGTCGTCGCCTATGATGCGGCCCTGCTCTAAATCGATTAAGAACATCTTGCCGGGCTGTAGACGCCATTTTTGAACAATGCGGCTTTCCGCAATCGGCAACACACCCGCCTCAGAAGCCATGATCACCAAATCGTCGTCAGTAATCAAATAGCGCGCCGGACGCAGGCCGTTGCGATCAAGAGTGGCGCCAATTTGGCGGCCATCGGTAAAGGCGACAGCCGCTGGACCGTCCCAGGGCTCCATCATGGCGGCGTGATACTCGTAAAACGCGCGACGCGACGGATCCATGTGCGAGTGTTGCTCCCAAGCCTCGGGGATCATCATCATCATGGCGTGGGCCAAGGAATAACCAGACATCACCAACAATTCAAGACAGTTGTCAAAGGTGGCTGTGTCGGATTGGCCAGGGTAGACAATGGGGTAGAGCTTGGCGAGGTCATCGCCGAGAACGGCTGATTCCATCGTTCCTTCACGGGCGCGCAACCAGTTGTAATTGCCT
The DNA here is from genome assembly GCA_017857895.1 of Burkholderiaceae bacterium. Classification (GTDB taxonomy): domain Bacteria; phylum Pseudomonadota; class Gammaproteobacteria; order Burkholderiales; family Burkholderiaceae_B; genus Algicoccus. The sequence continues at coordinate 4,487 of JAFMCG010000111.1, forward strand.
TTCACGGTGTTGATTTCACCATTGTGGGCGATCAAGCGATACGGGTGGGCCAGCGGCCAAGCTGGAAATGTGTTGGTCGAGAAGCGCTGGTGCACCAATGCCAAGGCTGACACGGCGCGCGGGTCACTCAAGTCACGGTAGTACTGGCCCACTTGGTTAGCCAGCAACAAGCCCTTGTAGACGACCGTGCGAACCGAAACAGAAGGCACAAAGTACTCGGTGCCGTGCGCAAGCTTCATTTTGTGGATCGCGTGGCTGGCTGTTTTTCGGATCACATATAGCTTTCGCTCAAGCGCATCAGGCACCATGACATTGGCACCGCGACCAATGAAGAGCTGACGAATCACGGGTTCACAGGCTTTTACCGTTGGTGACATGGGCATGTCAGCGTCTAACGGCACGTCGCGCCAACCGAGCACCACTTGGCCTTCGGCGTTGACGGCTCGCTCAAGCGCTTGCTCGCAGGCTAAGCGTGAGGCCATTTCTTTGGGCAAAAACACCATGGCTACGCCGTATTCACCGGGCTCAGGCAAGGTTACGCCTTGGGCAGCCATGTCTTCACGGTAAAGCGCATCAGGGATTTGAATCAGGATACCAGCGCCATCACCCATCAACTTATCGGCACCAACTGCACCACGGTGGTCGATGTTTTCAAGGATCTTCAGACCCTGTGCAATGATTGAATGCGAGGGATGACCCTTGATGTGGGCCACAAAACCCACGCCACAAGCGTCGTGTTCGTTGGTGGGCGAATAAAGGCCTTGCGCTTCTGGGGCACGCGAGAGAGGGGCGGCGGGTTTCTGTTGAAACTTAAGCGGAAAAGTAGGCATATTTGGCTCCATGGCAACCGCAGCATATTGCAACGCGGAAGATGAAGATACTGCTGTCCTATAAACAATGCAAGCAAATAATTTGGGGTCTGTCCCCATTAAAATTATTTCGATTATTTTAATCAAAAAATTGGGGACACATCATTTCCCAGCGACTTTCTTAATCAAAGGCTCAACAATGGCCTTGCTTGGCCGCCCCCGCTGCCTAGGAGAGGCTCGGCGCGAGGCCACGTTTTCTAGGCTTTTGGCAAAAACCGCTGACCCCAATGCCCACTGCCCTTTGATTGCGGACTCAATTTGTTGTGACTGCGCTAAGTTCAAGCCCTCTAGCAACATTGCTCGATAGTTGGCCTGCCGGTCAAACGGTGTATTGCCACAGCTCCAATAGTCGTGATGATCTTGGACAAATGCGCGATGCGCATCGGACTCACCACAGTGCTGCGCAGCCGAAGACCACCGCCAGCTCAGCGCAATGGGGGCACAGCCAGCTACCACTGGCGCTGTTTCAAGCCATACTAGCGCGGGCAAGACCCATTGGCCTGGTTCTAATATAGTGTTGCGGTAACGCCCGACAAACACACCACCGCACTTTAAATGCGCTGAAAGGTGTCTGCCGATGTTTTGCACCAATCGGCTAATAGAGGCCCTATCGGCTGGTGTGGCCAGTAATAGCAAAGCCTCTGGCGTGATGGACCAACCATGCAAACGCACGCTCTCAGCCAGTGCAAACTGACGCAACCAATCAACCAGCAGTCCGAAGGGTGCTTTCTCAAGCGATTGCTGCCAAGTTTGTGCCAGATGGGGCACAAAACTGGCCTGCACCAATTGGGGCAATCCAGGGGCATAAAGCCGAGCGAGCCGCATGGGCCATTTCCTCGCATTGACAAAGATTTTGTTTCATTATGCTACCGATTTCACTAAAAATTTTGGAACTCAGGGACATGTTTTTTGTCCTATTAGCACTCGGCAAGCGTGAGTGCTAATATAGTAGACAAAGGTAAATCATATTGAACACCGTCTCTACTTTTACCCCAACGCCACTTCTACCCCAACGCCCAACGCGTACGGAGGCACAGATGACAACAGAACGAAATCTTGCACTGTCACCCACCAACATGGCTGTGGCAATGGCAAACCCTGGTGCGCTCGGATCGATTGAGGCTTACATCAGCGCGGTAAACCAAATCCCGGTTTTGAGCGCTGAAAGAGAAAATACTTTGGCTGTCAAGTTACGCGAGGATGGCGATTTAGACGCTGCACGCGATTTGGTGTTATCGCATTTACGCCTCGTGGTGTCAGTGGCAAGACAGTACTTGGGTTACGGTCTGGCGCATGCCGACCTGATTCAAGAAGGCAACGTCGGCCTCATGAAAGCAGTCAAACGATTCGACCCCGACCGCGGTGTTCGCTTGGTCTCGTTTGCCGTGCACTGGATCAAAGCTGAAATACACGAATTTATTGTGCGCAACTGGAGATTAGTTAAAGTTGCGACCACCAAGGCACAGCGTAAACTTTTCTTTAATTTAAGAAAAATGCGTCCAGATGGCGGCAGTTTAAGTCCAGCAGCCGTTGATCAAATGGCCAAAGATCTCAACGTTCGTACCCAAGATGTGCGCGAAATGGAAGTTCGAATGACGGGTCGGGAAATGTCTCTCGACACGCCCACACACGATGAAGACAGCCATAGCCCCATGGACTACCTGTCAGACAACGGTGCGTATGACCCAACCGAGGTTATTGCCCGCCAGTCACAGGACACCTTGCATGGCGAAGGCCTGCTCAGCGCGCTTGAAACGTTAGACGATCGTGCTCGCAAAATTGTCACCGCCCGTTGGCTTAATGATGAGGGCGGTGCCACCTTGCACGAATTGGCCGATGAGTTTGGCGTGTCTGCCGAACGGATCCGGCAGATCGAGGCCGCAGCTTTCAAAAAAATGCGTATCGTGCTCCAACCTGCCTAAGGCCAGCCGGCATTGGTTTTGCCGGCTGGTTTACCGCCCTATACCCTCCTAGCGTTTAAACGGCCGTTTCCAAAACGGCTTTTAATACGCTGTCGTTTAATGCCATTGGTTACTT
>JAFMCG010000112.1 GCA_017857895.1 Burkholderiaceae bacterium
TGTTTTCCTTGGCTAAACTAGGTGCCATTTTGGTGCCAGTTAACCCCGATTTCAATGACCGTGAGGCGGGCTTCATACTGAACCATGCCGCAGTCGATGGGATCATTTGTGATGCGGTCGCACTTGACGTGGCCAGGCGAGTGAGAGAAACCCTTCCCCATTGCGCTTGGCTAATGACCACAACCCCAAGCCACGGCCTAGAACCCGATATTGAATGCCTTTGGGACACCCTTGATAAGATTGGCGAATCCAGTAGGGTCGACAACCAAGGCCAAGCTGATGACACATGCATCATTATCTATACCTCTGGTACCACGGGCTTTCCAAAAGGGGTCATGCATAGCCAACACAACCTGATTCGTGCGGGCGAAGCGAACGTTGAACGGCTTCATTTACAACCCGAAGATCGCTATTTGATCGTTCTACCGTTTTTTCATGTCAACGCCATGTTTTATTCGCTCGGCGGTGTACTAGCTAGCGGTGGTGCAATGATTTTGGTCCCAAAATTTTCCGCCAGTACCTTTTGGGATACGGCAGTCCGTTTTCAAGCAACCGTTGTCAACATCATTGAAGCAATCGGTACCATCCTATGCAACCGTGATCGAAGCGAGTACCGCGCTGAACACACGATTCGTGCGGCCTATGGCGTGCGTAAAGCCGCAGCAAACATATTTCGATCGACCTTTGGCATTGAGAAACTGATGTCAGGATTCGGCATGACTGAGATACCAGGCGTGACCTGTAACCCTTGGGAAGGGCCCGCGAAACCCGCGAGCATGGGCGTTTTGGGGCGCCACCCTGATCCCACTGTGTCATGGGCACAATGCCGAATTGTTGATGATCTGGGGCGCGATGTTGAAGTAGGTGCCACGGGCGAACTTTGGGTCAAGACACCCATTGTGATGCAGGGTTACTTCAACGATCCCGAAAAGACGGCACAAGCATTTGACGATGATTGGCTCAAGACGGGCGACATCGTCAAACAAGACAACGATGGCTACTTTTTCCACATGGCCCGCAAAAAGGACATCATCCGGCGTCGCGGTGAAAACATTTCTGCCGTCGAGGTAGAAGCTGTGATTGGCGAAATGCCAGAGGTCTATCAGGTCGCTGCTGTGGCTGTACCGTCGGAATTGGGTGAGGATGACATCTTGGTCGTTGTCGTCAAACAACCCCATGCCGCGCTGACTGCAGCCAATATTGTGCAGTGGTGCCAAGGCAAACTCAGTCTTATCAAAGTGCCGCGTTTTGTCAGTTTTATCGACTCGATGCCTTTAACACCAACCCACAAAATCCTGAAGTCTGCACTACGTGACAACCCAAGCATCTTGGACAACGCTGTTGACTTCCAAACATCAACTCTGAGCAAGTAAAACGCCCATGACAGCCAAACAACGCTTTCGCTCCGACATCGCTTGGTCGACTGAAACCAACATCACGGTTCACGGACTGGATCTTTGTTCAGAAATTCTCGGCAAAGTATCGCTCAGTGACATGGCTTATTTACAGATCATGGGGCGATTGCCCACGCCACCAGAGTCGCGAATGTTTGAAGCGCTTGCTTTAACACTGGTGGAGCATGGTTTGACCCCAAGTGCGATTGTGGCTCGCATGACCTTGGCAGGCGCTCCTGAGGCGATGCAGGGTGCTGTGGCAGCTGGCCTCAATGGCCTTGGCAGTGTATTTGTGGGCAGCATGGAGACAGCTGCCAAAATATTGCAAGAAGCCATGCTAAATCAACACGAAGACACTAATGTCGAGACCATGGCAAAAACAATCGTGCAAGAAAGATTAGCCACCAAACAGTCAATCCCTGGCATCGGTCATCACATGCACAAACCGATCGATCCCAGAACCGTTCGGCTATTCGAAATCGCCACTGAGCTTGGCTTTAACGGACGTTACGTTTCACTGATGGTCGCCATTGGCAACCAAGCCTCTGAACAACTTAGCAAGTCGCTGCCTGTAAACGCCACCGGTGCAATCGCCGCCATCGCCAGTGAACTACAAATCCCATGGCATATTGTTCGAGGTATTGGTGTGTTTTCCAGAGCGATTGGACTGGTCGGACATATTGTCGAAGAGACACGCAATCCCATGGCGCGCCAAATGAAAAAAATGATCGAAACAGAAGCCTTGGCGCACTTTCAAACTGATCAGCCCTAGACCGCACGGACCATGGCTAGACACCCTTGTGTTTCTAGCCATGGCCGATCTGATGCCAGGAAACGACCTGTACAATTTGTTGATTGCACCACCCCTCTGCCCAAATGCAGCGGCGCACCTTTGTTGCCTCGCATGTTCTTCCATTCACCTTTTGCCCATAGGTCTCAACATGTCTCTTTCTCTTTACGACACCACCGTTCCCGTCTTTAAGCAAATGTTGCTGGCACTCAGTGACGTGCTCAAGAAAGCAGAAACCCAAGCACAAGAGCGTCAATATGACCCTGCTGTTTTATTGCAGACGCGCTTGTTTCCGAACATGTTGCCTTTTGTACGACAAGTCCAAATCGCCTGCGATTTTGCCAAAAGTGTGCCTGCACGTATCGCCGGTATTGAGGTCGAAAGTTACGAGGACAGCGAGCAAACCTTTGCTGAGTTGCAAGAACGCATCAAAAAAACAGTGGCCGTTCTTGACACCATGTCCGCGGCACAATTTGAGGGTGGCGCTGACAAGCAGATCGTTTTACGGCCCGGCACCCCAAAGGAAAAAACACTGAGTGGTCAAGACTATGTCTTGCGTTACGGCTTGCCTCAGTTTTTCTTTCACGTCACCACCGCTTACGACCTTTTGCGCCACAATGGCATCGAAATTGGTAAGAAAGACTACATGGGTACGTATTGAGCTAACAATCAATTGAGCCGGGCGTCATGACTGTACACACCATCCTCAAAATGGGTGATCCACGCTTAAATCGCGTGGCTCAACCGGTGCTGCAATTCGATACGCCTGAATTGCATCAGCTGATTGTTGACATGCAGGACACCATGCGAGTGGCCGACGGTGCGGGTTTGGCTGCCCCCCAAATCGGTGTTGACCTGCAAGTCGTCATCTTTGGATCTGGCCAAATCAACCCGCGCTATCCGCTAGAAGAACCCATCGCTGAAACCATCCTAATCAACCCAACCATCACAGCGCTTGGCGATGAAGAGCAGCTCGGTTGGGAAGGCTGTTTATCGGTTCCTGGCATGCGCGGCGAAGTACCACGCTTAAAACACATTCGCTACACCGGCTTTGATGTCTATGGCAACGTCATTGAAAGGACGGCATCGAACTTCCATGCGCGTGTGGTGCAACACGAATGCGACCATTTGTTTGGGATTCTATACCCCGCAAAGGTGCGTGATTTCACCAAATTTGGTTTTGTGGAAACGTTGTTTCCTGAGCTTTTTAAACTCGAAACCAAATCATAGGCAATCAACGAGGGGCTAATCAAATGGCAGCCATCATGTCACGAATGATTTTGATGACAGCAGCAGGCTGTTCGGCGCAAGGGATGTGACCCGCCTCTTTCACGATTTCAAACTTGGAACCAGGAATCATATCAGCCGTGGCACGAACCAAGTCTGGAGGCGTTGATCCATCCTGATCGCCAACGAGACAGGTGGTGGGCACTGATATGTTGGATGCTTGGTCGCGAAAATCAGCATCACGAATCGCGATGCCAGTCGCAACGTAGCCCGCCACGGGCGTTCGCGTAAACATCGCGATAAAGCCATCCAAATCGCTCGGGCGATCGCGGTGAAAAGCCGGAGAAAACCAACGTTGCATGTTGGCATCAACCAGCGCAGCCATCCCGCCATCACGCGCCATTTGAAGACGACCATTCCACATCTCTGCATTACCGATTTTCGCCGCCGTATCGCAAAGCACAAGGGCTTTAACCAGATCGGGCCGCGAATGATAGAGCCCTTGGGCAATCAGTCCACCAACCGAAAGCCCGACCACCACAGCATCCGATAGGCTAAGGTGGTCCATCAAGGCCGCCAGGTCGTTCACGTGATCATCAATCGTGTAGGGTATTACGCCCATGCCCGACAGGCCGTGACCACGTTTGTCATAGCAAAGAATGCTGTAGTCGACTGACAAGTCGTTCACACAGTCCTGCCAAATCCGAAAATCGGTCGCCAGAGAATTGGAAAAGACAATGAGCGGCTTGCCCACGCCTGCATTTAAAAATTGATAGTGGATAGTGATGCTGTTGACGGCTGCAAATTTCATTCTTATCTCTCTCTTTTGTGAGGACCAATAACGAAAATAATAACTGGTGTTGAGGTAATAAGCAGATCGATCCACCCATCATTACGATCAATGTGCACTGTCTGAGTGTGACAACCGACCCGTAGGCCAGACGCACCAAATCAAACAATGAATTCTGGATCCAATCCTCTAATGCGCTCGTCTAGGTAGTAGCCACCATATTCAGTATAGTGAAGAAACACTCTCGTGCAGTGGACGCATTCTCGAACATCTGATCGATCATAAGGGTAGTGATCGATAGCAATCGGGGCTTCTAGAGACCAAAGATTTGTGCCGTCTGGGTGATATTCATCCCAACACTCTTGAGCACCTTCAGTCCTTAACGTTCCCAAAACTTTTAGTGTTCTGACATCAAAGTAACCTGGTACTGATATCCAACCTGGGCAACAAAGTGGTACACATTCTTCGCAGGGTTGGACATCCTTTCGGGACATGGCAATATATAGCAATTGATGGCGAGTTAATTTCTGAATCATTCAAAACCTGTTTAGTTCAAAAGCGAAGTGCCACAAAGTACCCCAAGGTTAGTGTTGCAATCTAATTTTAAACTCAACCAACCTAAAGAATTTCTATTATGTTAAATGGGTCCTATGAAAATGCTTATTGATGCCAACACCCTGAATCAAGTTGCTTTCCTAAGATCTTTAGATCCTACTGCCTTGGATATTTTAAAGACTCAATGCAATAAAGTTCATTTTCCTGCTGGTGAGATCATTCTGCGCGAGGGTGATACTGCTGATGCTGCTTACATCTTATTAAATGGCAGCGTTCAAATCTATAAAGAAAAGTCAAATGGTGAGCACCTTTTTTTAAATCAGGTTCTACGTGGCAGCCTGTTTGGCGAGCAATCTCTCATTAATGATCAAAAGCGCAATGCGAGTGCGCGCGCTCAAACTGATGTAGAAGCCTTACGACTGCCAGAGCAGGCTTTTTTAGCGGCGGTGAAAACTGACCCCCAGATGCACAGACGACTCGTCTTATTAGGCGACGATCAATTGCAGGAGAACCTCGCCCGCGAATCCACCATATTGCAATCCATGAAGCTCGATGGGGGGCCAAGTCAATCGGCACGCGAACGTACCCTTAAAAGCTCAGAAGTGTTGTTCCGTGAAGGTGATGAAGCTCGTCATGTCTACGTCATTCTCTCAGGCAAGGCCGCCGTCTATCAAAACAAGGATGGTGCGCAGGTTCTTCTGGCGCTAATGACGGCGGGTCAGACGCTTGGCGAGCTTGCTTTAATGCGTCAAGCCCCTCGAGCCGCCACCGTCATCGCCGAGGGAACGCTGCGACTATATGAAATAGATGCGAATTATTTTAGAGAGCTAACGCGTTCATCTGAAGATTTGCGCCATCACTTGCAAGTTTTGGAGAAGGTTTACATTCTCCCTCGCCGGGGCTTCGTGACCCAGTACACGGGTGACTACCTTGGTCGCGAGGCTTTTAATACGCTTTACGACTTGAGCAATGGCACCCGCTTTGTTGCCTCTAACGTGATTGGTGAGTCTGTCTCCAATCTTGAACGAGTGCTGTCCGACCAAGAGCAGGCGCTGCCCGTCACGACGTTACGCTACGCTGACAAAGCCCGAGCCATTGAACGTGAGTTGCGGCTAAACGTTACCGGCCAAATTTGGGGTTTAACCGCGTTTGGATCATGGTCCGAGCTGCCTGACCTCTATGCCATGGCCATGGATGGCGTGGCACTTGATGCGGCTCAGATCAGTCAGTTTGAACGAATGGGGTCGATTGGCGTTTCAACGCAACCGGATAACAACCGCTCGCAAGACTCGATTCTGTGTCAATGTATCAACGTCAAACGTCAGGTCGTTCGAAACGCCATCATGCAAGGCGCCGACTCGCTTGAAGCATTACAAAAAACGACCCGATGCGGAACCGTCTGTGGGGGATGCGTCCCACAGCTTAGACAGCTGCTTGGCGATCCAAGCGCTGTTGCAGTACGAATCAAAGAGGAAATTGATGTTTGCGAGGGTATTAAGACATTCAAACTTGAACCCTTAAACGGTCAGGTTCAGCCTAGCTTGTCAGGCCAACACGTGGTGATTGAAGCCGAAATAAACGGACAATGGGTTAGTCGCCCTTACACGCTTTCAGCGCCAATCAGTGGTGGTTATTATGAGGTCACGATCAAGCGCGAGGCACTCGGCCAGTTCTCGCGCTGGATGTTCGATGAAAGACCTGCCGATGCACAGCTGAAGGTGTCACCACCGCAGGGTAACTACTACTGGGAGCCTAACAAAAGCCCCGTGATCTGCCTAGTAGCCGGTATTGGGATCACCCCAGCGTTGGCTATTTGCCGTACCTTTGTTGCTTCAAACATCAGTGACCGACTGCATATTGATTACTCCGCTCGAAGCGTTCTTGATTTTGCGTATGCCAGCGAACTGACCGAGGCCACACAAACACATCCAAACATCACACTGAAGTTACGTGCGACTTCAGTTTCGTCTCGTTTGAACTTAGAGGAGATAAAAGAACTTGAGCTAACGATGGCAAATGCGCACTATTACCTTTGCGGTCCCCAGTCTTACCTCGATGGCATCACTGAGTTGCTCACACGCTTGGGCGTTACCAGTGAGCGCGTTCACAGCGAAGTGTTTGTGCATGTTGGGGGCTTGCCAATAATAGAGGCGCCCAAGAAACCCCTTTTGTCCCGACGCAAGGCGCCTGATGAGGCTGATCTGGCAGCTTTCTTTGTGACGCCTAAACCGAGGCCAGCCGCGTCCCAAGCGCCCAAAGTTTTGCGCTGGCTAGCGAATCTGGGCACTCGTAACAGAGTCGATTTCACCATCGCTGGCAAGAAAATTAAGCCACTTAGCGCGCTGATTGACTGGATCGAGTACAAGCTTGGTGGTGTTGATCCGAACTTACCATCCGAGCATTTGGCTTTGCCTAGGACAGCCTTGTACGGCCGCAGTGGCGCAAGCGGACCGGCATTTGCTGATCTTGACCACAGATTCGGTGATAACCGTGAGCGTGGGCGGCAAGCCCTCAAAACCGGCAAACCGCTGCCCCCAAATACACCCGATGGCATGACTTACACCACCTCGTTCCCTT
>JAFMCG010000009.1 GCA_017857895.1 Burkholderiaceae bacterium
AGGCGGCTCAAAGAGCAGTTCCCTGCTATCGAATCGTTTTGGAGCGTGGCGAAATCAAAGAACGCCTTGTGGAGCCCAAGCTACTTTGCCAGCAGCACGGGTGGTGTGCCAATCGAAGTACTCAAACGCTACATCCAAGAACAGAACAGACCCGACTAGCGCTGTCCTCCCCCTAAAGTGGGAGGCTTATCTTTAAGGTCACCAAACAATCCCAAATGAAGCCGCTCAATACGGGCAGCAATTCGAGCCCGAGTCTTGACCTCCGTTAAACTCTCAATCCATTCACTATATGGATCTTTGCCTTCAAGGTCGACATAGTGTTTGATGGTGTACGTTATCTCATTTTAGCCTAAAAGCTAAAGCTTTTTAAAGCGGCCTGACTATCAGTGTGTATTGCGACAGACCGATCGTTTAGATAACAATGCGCACGCCTGCGTGAAGACTTTGTGAACTTGCCACGTTCGCACAAACGCCTTAATGGCACCGGCGATTGATTAAAAAACGTTAGAGATATTAAGCGCCATATGCCTAGCGCCACTGCGCGTTAGAGAGTCAAAATTCCTCGATGGGCAAACGTCCTGCTTTCTTCAATGCATAAATCTGATAACGTTCAGGTTGGCTTGAATATTTGTCGCTCAAAAGATAACTTTGACTTGGCGGTTTAGAAATCTAAGCCAATAGAACATTCTTAGCCAACCCACCTGATTTATCAAAGTTGCACCTTGTGCTTGAGTCCACACTTGATTAAACATTCAACGCCTATCGACAACAGCACGCCGACCCTCTCCATTGCGGCACTCAGGGACAAAGAGGCGCAAGGCTTGGCGCGTGGCTTGCCACTGATGCAACGCGCGGGTCAGGCAGCGGCTGAATGGGCGGCGCATATCTGCCTGCCCCCTGCTCAAGTGTTAGCGTTAGTCGGACCGGGCAACAATGGCGGCGATGCCCTGGTTGCTGCCCGCTTACTGCTGACAATGGGTTTCCAAGTCACGGTTGTGATGCCGCTGGTCGCTCAGCTTGCCCCGCTTGATGCGCAAAAGGCCTTGGCCGATTGGAGAGCCTTGGGACAGCCAACCTTCACCACACTACCCCATCAAAAGCCTGACATGGTCATCGACGGGCTGTTTGGGATTGGCTTGAGTCGACCGCTTGCTGAACCCTTTCAAAGCGTGATTGATAAGGTCAACGCGTGGCACACAACCGTTTTGGCGCTAGACATCGCCTCTGGAATTGACGCTGAAACGGGATTCGCTTTGGGACGACCCATCAAAGCCACACAAACCATTGCTTTTATCGCGCCATGTCGCGCCTTTCAGGCGCCTTGCGCCCAACCTTTCTTAGGACAATGCCGTGTTGCCTCACTCAACATTTGATTCGCGTGCGGGTTTTCAGACAAATTCGGCCGGCACTTGGCGCTCGTTAATGCTTGTGACGATGATCGTGTTTGGGCTGTTACTGGCCGGCTGCAGCACCACGCCGCCAGCCAACGTGACGCCTGTGACACCCTTCAAATTGTCACGCTATCTGGGCCAGTGGCATGAGATTGCCCGTCTTGATCACTCGTTTGAACGCGACATGATCAAAGTCACAGCGCAATACAGCATGAATCCAGACGGCTCGGTCAAAGTCTTGAATCGGGGCTTCAACACCAAAAAGCAAGCCTGGAAGGATGCCGTTGGTAAAGCTTGGCTGATTGATGGCCCCAACAAAGGGGCCTTGAAAGTCTCATTCTTTGGGCCTTTTTACGGCGGCTACTTCATCACCGCGCTGGACCCCAACTACCAGTGGGCGATGGTTGTCGGGCCCGACGTGGACTACTTTTGGATACTGGCGCGCCAACCCACCATTGACGAGGGCGTCAAAAGCGACCTGCTCAAACAAGCGCGCACCATTGGCATTGCCGTTGATGACATCATTTGGGTGGCGCAATGAATTCAGCGATTTGGGCGTAGGACTCAGTACAAGCAATAAATGATGGGTTTAGAACCTCAGGCTTGCCGTATCGCAATCTATTGCCGTTCAGATCGAACACATGGCCGCCAGCGCCTTCAAGCACGGCTTGGGCGGCGGCAGTGTCCCATTCGCAGGTTGGACTCAACCGCGGGTAGATATCAGCTTGGCCTTGAGCCATTCGACAAAACTTCAAAGAGCTGCCGGCCTGAATTAATGAGACTGGCCCTAGCCGCGCTATCAACGCGGCAGTCGAGTCGTTTAAGTGTGAGCGACTCGCCATGACGCGCCACGGATTGGGACGTGCACTGGTCACTTTCAGCGACACGGGCTGTTGGTCTGGATCCCTTTGAAAAAAAGACCCAAAAGACAGACCACCCCAAAAACATTCGCCTGTTGTGGGCACCACTACCACGCCTAACGCAGGCTGCCCCTGCTCGATTAAAGCGATGTTGACCGTGAACTCGCCATTGCCCGACAAAAACTCGCGCGTGCCATCTAGGGGATCGACCAACCAGAAGATCGATTGCTCTCGACCGATGCCATGCGCGTCTTGGCCCTCTTCTGAAACCACCTCAATGTCGGGGGTGACCAGACGCAATCCCTCTTCGATGATGTGGTGCGCGGCCAAATCCGCTGACGTCAATGGGCTTTGATCGGATTTGGTTACAAATTGTGGGGCTTTTGCAAGCACGGTTTGCGCGTAAATGCGATTGATCTCAGCGCCCGCTTGGCGCGCAATGGGCAAGGCCACCGCCAATAACTGATTGAGCGGTGGCCTTGTGATATGACCCATGTGCGTCGAAGTCGAGATGGTTAGAGGTTGGTTGCCAACTCAGGCACCGCCTCAAACAAGTCACCGACCAAACCGTAGTCAGCCACCCCAAAAATGGGCGCCTCACCGTCTTTGTTGATCGCCACAATCACCTTAGAATCTTTCATACCCGCCAGGTGCTGGATGGCCCCGGAGATGCCAACTGCCACGTAAAGCTGTGGCGCCACAATTTTTCCAGTCTGACCCACTTGCCAGTCGTTGGGCGCGTAACCCGCGTCAACGGCTGCCCTTGAGGCACCGAGTGCTGCACCGAGTTTGTCGGCCAAGGGGTCAAGGATCTTGAAGTTTTCTGCGCTACCGATACCGCGACCACCGGAAACCACAACGCTGGCACCGGCAAGCTCAGGACGATCGCTCTTGGCCAATTCGCGGCCCATGAACTTCGAGCGGCCACTGTCGGCGACAGAAGACAGTGATTGCACTTCGGCATTGCCACCAGCGGCTGTTAGGGCGTCAAATGCGGTGGTCCGAACTGTTAAAACCTTAACAGCATCAGACGACTGCACAGTTGCGATGGCGTTACCCGCGTAGATCGGACGCTCAAATGTATCAGCCGATATAACCGCTGTGATGTCTGAGACCTGAGCCACATCTAGCTTGGCTGCCACGCGTGGCGATACGTTCTTGCCACCGGCTGTGGATGCAAACAAAATGTGTGAGTAACCACCGGCCACAGCCAAAACTTGCTCAGCCACGTTCTCAGCCAATGCATCGGCAAGTACAGGTGAGTCAGCCAATAATACTTTGGTGACACCTGCAAGCTTTGAGGCTTCGTCGGCCACGGCTTGGCAACCGCCACCAGCCACCAAAACGTGCACATCTTTGTCGATTTGAACGGCAGCTGCCACCACATTTAAAGTAGCGACTTTCAGTTGCGCATTGTCGTGTTCAGCAATAACGAGTACAGACATGATTACACCACCTTTGCTTCGTTTTTGAGTTTATCAATCAGCGCAGCCACATCAGGCACCTTAATACCCGCTGATCGTGCTGCCGGTTCAGTTACTTTAAGCGTTTTCAAGCGAGGCGACGCATCTACCCCAAAGTCAGCCGGTGTGAGTGTTTCAAGTGGCTTTTTCTTGGCTTTCATGATGTTAGGTAACGTGACGTAGCGCGGCTCATTCAAACGCAAGTCAGTCGTCACGATGGCTGGCAACGTCAATTCAAGTCTTTCAAGACCGCCATCAATTTCACGGGTTACCAAGGCCTTGCCGTCAGCAACTTCGACCTTACTGGCGAAGGTCGCTTGTGGCCAGCCCAAGAGTGCTGCCAACATTTGACCGGTCTGGTTGGCATCATCATCAATGGCTTGCTTGCCCAAAATGATCAGCTCAGGCTGTTCTTTTTCAGCGATGCCTTTCAGAATCTTTGCGACCGCCAATGGTTGGAGCTCTTCATCGGTTTGCACCAAAATACCGCGGTCCGCACCAATGGCCATGGCCGTGCGCAGTGTTTCTTGGCACTGAGCCACCCCACAAGACACGGCAATGACTTCCGTTACGGTACCTTTTTCTTTGAGCCGCATCGCTTCTTCAACGGCGATTTCATCAAAAGGATTCATCGACATTTTGACGTTAGCGATATCCACGCCCGATTGATCTGACTTGACACGCACTTTGACGTTGTAGTCGACCACTCGCTTAACCGGCACCAGTACCTTCATCGAAGCATTCTCCAAAGTTTAATCAGCGATAAGCAGCAGACAGATCACACCCGCAGGGCAGTTTCGCGTATCGCGATCCTAAATACGCTTTTACAGGCGGCGTGACCATTCGGTTAGGCACTGTAAAATAGGGTGCTGCGGATGTTTTCTGTCTTATGGGTCATATTCTACAGCTTTGCAAGGGCTCGGACATGAGCAACCACACTGCGAGCTAAGGCAGATAAGTTGTAACCGCCTTCGAGTGAGCTGACCACTCGGCCTTGGGCGTGACGGTCTGCAACCGACACAATTTGCTCGGTCAGCCACGCAAAATCAGATTCCACGAGATTCAACTGCGCCATGTCTTCCTCGCGATGAGCATCAAACCCAGCAGAGATAAAAACCATTTCTGGCGCATGGGCTTCGAGACGCGGCAACCATCGCTGGCTCACCAACGCCCTGATGGACTCACCCGTTGTGTAAGCCGGCACCGGAATATTCACCATGTTGGCAGCTGGATTGTCAACGCCACTGCCTGGAAACAAAGGGTGCTGAAAGAAACTGCACATCAGCATCCGCTCATCACCTGCAAAAATCGCCTCAGTGCCATTACCGTGATGCACATCAAAATCAATAATGGCCACGCGCTTTAAGTCATGAACTGCCAAAGCGTGGGCCGCCGCCACCGCGATGTTGTTATAAAAACAAAATCCCATGGCTCGGCTTTGCGTGGCGTGATGACCAGGCGGGCGAACCGCACAGAAAGCCGTCTGACTGTGGCCTGCCATGACCGCATCAACCGCTTGGATCAAGGCCCCTGCAGCAAACCTAGCCGCTTCAAGCGTGTGCCTATTCATACTGGTGTCAGCATCAATCTCGCGATAGCCCTGCGCAGGTGCTTGAGCACACAAGCGATCGAGGTAGGCCTGAAGATGCACGCGTTCAAGCGATTGCGCGGTGACGGGGGCTTGAACATCAACCGACTGCAAATAGTTGATCAGGCCGCTCGCTAGCAGCTGATCAGCAATGGCATCCAATCGCTCGGGACATTCGGGGTGTCCGGGACCCATTTCGTGCATTTTGCACAAAGGGTGTGTAATGTATAGCGTCTCCATGGGGCCATTATGTCTAAGACTTTCAGAATTTTGCAACTAATAATCGCTACGACGCTCACCGCTGGCTGTGCGAGCCCTGCGCCCCAAGCCCAATCAGCCCAAGCAACACCCCAGGCAAATACGCCTATGGGCGTGCCAGTCAGCGATCGTCGAGGGTATTTATCCCGCGAAGAGGTACAGGTTTTTGCGCTTGAAGTCTCGCAAAACCGTCAGATTCCATTGCCAGTGGTCACGGCCCTATTGGTACAAGCCAACAAACTTCCAACGGCCATTCGCCTAATGGTGCCACCAGAACCCGGCAAAGCTAAGTCCGTTCGCGACTGGGTCCGATATCGAAGCAATTTTGTTGAACCCATTCGAATTCACAAAGGCCGTGCTTTTTTTGAGGCCCACCGCCAAACGCTCGCACTCGCTGAAGATCGTTACGGGGTGCCAGCCGAGATTATTGTGGCCATCATTGGCGTAGAGACCCTTTACGGCGAGCACAAGGGCAATTACCGCGTGCTCGACGCCATCACCACGTTGTCGTTTGACTACCCTGATCCCGATAGACCCGATCGCGTCGCTATGTTTCAAGGACAGCTTGCTGATCTGATTGAGTTGCACCATCAAGGAAAAATTGACGCCACGCGACAACTTGGCTCCTACGCTGGTGCCATGGGCATCCCACAGTTCATGCCCACCAGTGTGAAGTTATTTGCTGCCTCGGCCACCAACCAACCCACGGTGGACCTTGAGAACAATGTGGCCGATGCCATCTTCTCCGTCGGTCGGTTTTTGCAGATACACGGCTGGATCGGTGGTTTACCGGTCTTTGCACCAGTTCATTTACCGCCCGACCCTCAAGCACTGGTCGACGGCGGCCTCACCCCGACACTGGACTGGACGACCCTCAAGGCAAATGGCGCCAGTCTAAAACCTGGTGTGACCACAGCGCCTTGGATGGGTTACCCCTTGGGGATTATTGACCTACCCATGCCCACTAAAGACAACACACAATATCGAACGGCCACGCCTAACTTCTTTGCTTTAACCCAATACAACCGCAGCTATTTTTACGCCACAGCCGTCGCCGATTTGGCCGCTGCACTTACCCCTTAGGGCTGATTAAAAAGACCGGTTGATAAGTAACGGTCGCCGCGGTCGCACACAATAAATACGATCGTGGCGTTATTGACACGGGCAGCCACTCGCAATGCTGCCACCAAGGCACCAGCGGCTGAGACACCGGCACAAATGCCTTCTTGGGCAGCCAAGGCGCGGGCCATCTCTTCGGCTTGGGCTTGCTCAATCAGCTCGAACTCATCGACACGAGCTGGATCATATATTTTGGGTAAATAAGCTTCTGGCCACTTGCGGATACCTGGAATTTGCGAGCCCTCTGCGGGTTGCGCGCCAACGATACGAATTGCCGGGTTTTGGGATTTCAAGTACATCGACGTGCCCATGATGGTGCCAGTCGTCCCCATCGCACTGACAAAATGGGTAACGCGACCACCCGTCTGCGTCCAGACTTCAGGACCCGTGGTTCTAAAGTGGGCCAGTGGATTGTCGGGATTGGCAAACTGATCCAGCACTTTGCCCTTGCCCTCACTTTGCATGCGACTGGCCAAATCGCGCGCATATTCCATGCCGCCACCACTGGCTGGCGTCAGAATCAACTCAGCACCATAAGCCGTCATCGATGCCCGTCGCTCGAGCGACAGGTTATCGGGCATGATGAGAATCATCTTATAGCCACGCATGGCAGCCACCATCGCAAGCGCAATACCAGTATTGCCGCTGGTGGCCTCAATCAGCGTGTCACCAGGACTGATTTCACCGCGCTTTTCTGCCTCGACAATCATCGATAAGGCCGGACGGTCTTTGACAGAGCCGGCTGGATTGTTGCCTTCCATTTTTCCCAAAATGACATTGCCTCGGGCTTGGCCAAGCTCACCAGGCAGGCGTTGCAATCTCACCAAGGGTGTTTGACCCACGGTTTGTTCTAGGCTGGGGTAAGAATCAAGGGTTGTCATGTTGGCTTCCGTGTCAGACGTGTTGAGCCAATGGCTCGATTGGGCTCAGTTGATGCTTTATTTTAAGGCAGGTGGATCAGCGCTGGGGTAACACCATCATCACTGGCATTGACGCGACCAACTTTTGGGGCTGCCCGATCGACTGGGGTCAATGGCGGGGCGCAACTGACCTTGGGTGTGCCCGCGCACAAACCCGCGGATTTAAGTTTCTGGATTCGTTTGGCACCGATGCCAGATAGTCGCTCGGACAAGTGCTCCAAGGACTCATAGGGCCCTCTGGCTCGCTCAGCAACAATGCGCTGTGCAGTGGTCGTTCCAATGCCTTTAATGGACTCAAGCGCCTGCACAGAGGCCACATTGACGTCGACTGTGCCAGCCTGAACTGACCCGTTTAGTACAAGACCACAACAGCCTACTTTTAAAATCGTTCTAAGGCTCGCGACCATCGCATCCGCTCCTTGACTTTGGCATCACAAGACCGAAGTCTGACTCGCCTCACGACAGGAATCAATTGTGGTTTTGCGCAAGCTGATGGCGCACGTAATCAGCCACGCCTGTTTGCACGTCTTTAAAAGACTTGTCGTAGCCGGCTTGCCTAAGCGCGGTCAGGTCGGCTTGGGTGTAGCTTTGATAACGCCCCTTCAAATCCTCTGGAAAAGCCACGTAGCGTAGGTACCCTTCACTGACAAGCTCACTGATGGACAGCGCCTTTTTTTGATGACTTTCACGCAACGTGTTGATCACCGTACAGGCGACATCATTAAAAGGCTGGGCGCGTCCAGTGCCGCAATTGAAGATACCACTCGCGCCAGGATGATCCAAAAAGTGTAGGTTTACCGAAACCACGTCATCGACTGAAATAAAGTCGCGCATCTGTCCACCATCACCGTAACCATCCCAACCACCAAAGAGCTTGACATGACCGTCATTTTTGAACTGATTCATGTTGTGAAAAGCGACCGAAGCCATCCGCGCTTTGTGCTGCTCTTGCGGACCGTAAACGTTAAAGTAACGCAGACCGACCACCTGAGCAGTCAGTTGATGTGTGCGTGCTCGCACGACTTGATCAAACAGAAACTTCGAGTAACCGTAAACATTTAGAGGACGCTCATTGACCAACAACTCAGCGTAATCGGGGCCGGCGCCGTAGACGGCAGCAGAAGAGGCATAAATAAACGGTACACGATGCCGTTGGGCCCATTCAAACAACTCTAAAGTGACGCGATAGTTGTTATCCATCATGTATTGGCCGTTGCGCTCAGTGGTGTCTGAGCAAGCCCCTTGATGAAAAATCGCCTCTATTTTGGGTGCTGTGTCAGCCGCGATTAGGGCACGAAACACGTCTTTATGCTGGTAATCGGCGATCTGACAACCCACCAAATTAACGAACTTATCGCCATCGGTTAAGTCATCGACAGCCAGTATATTCACCACCCCGCGAGTATTTAAGCCACGCACGATATTCGAACCAATGAAGCCAGCAGCGCCGGTGACCACAATCATGCCAATTCCTCCGCAGTGACAGTCGAAGTACCCAATTTACCCACCACAATACCGCCTGCTTTATTGGCCCATTGCATGGCTTGCTCCCAAGAAGCGCCAGTGGCTTTGATAACCGCCAAGGTCGCCAGCACCGTATCCCCAGCACCTGACACATCAAATACCTCTTGCGCTTGAGCGGCAACATCAAAGCGAGCCGCCTGAACAAAGAGCGACATGCCTTGCTCTGAACGCGTCACCAGTAAGGCCTGTAAAGACAATTGCTCGCGTAAGCTTTGGGCGCGTTTTTCCAGATCGGCCTCGTCAACCCAGTGACCCACCGCCAATTGCATCTCAGCGCGGTTAGGGGTGACCAAGCTCGCGCCATGATAGCGGCTATAGTCTGATCCTTTCGGATCCACCAAAACGGGCACATCCAACGCCTTGGCCGCTTGAATCAACTGAGCCACGTTTTCTAGGGCGCCTTTGGCATAGTCAGACAAGACCAACACGTCATGGGCTTGAATCAATGACAGCACGGCCTCATTGAGGCGACCCACACACTCGGGCGAGGGCGTCTGCTCAAAATCAACCCGAACCATTTGTTGTTGGCGGCCCAGCACACGCATTTTTAGGGTCGTTGGATGGTCATCATCGTCCATTAAGACAGTTTCAATACCGGCCTCTGTCAGCATGGCATGAACCTTTAACCCAGGCTCGTCTCGGCCCACGATACCCGCTAGCGTGACGCGAGCGCCTAACGCAGAGGCATTGCGCGCGACGTTGGCAGCCCCGCCTAATCGGTCTTCGCGGCGCGCCACGCGCACCACGGGCACGGGGGCTTCGGGTGAAATACGCTCAACGTCGCCAAACCAATAGCGGTCAAGCATCACATCGCCCACCACCAACACACGCACTTGCGCGACCCTTTCAGTGGGAAACTGGCTCATTGCAACTCTTCCAAACGACGGGGAGGATACGTCTCCCAACCATGACACCCAGGACACTGCCAGTAGAACGCTTTCGCTTGAAACCCACACACTCGGCAGCCATAACGCTCAAGTCGTTGGGTATGACGACTGATAAGCTTTTGCAGTAAAGCCGTGTCGATGGGTGCCAAAGAAACCGACGTCTCGGTTTTGGCGCTCACGCGCAAGGCATGCTCAAAACCCAACAAGCTCGGGTTTTGGGTCAGCGCTTGCTCGGCAAACGCCCACGCAGCTTCACCGCCCTCTTGACTGTTGATGAGCCCAAAGACGACATCAAACAAGTCCAAACTGGGGTATTGCTCGTACTGGGTCAGCAATAAACGCAAAAGCGCGCTCGATTCGTCTGTTGCCGCGAAGTTGACCTGTAGCTCATCGGCAACCAAGCCCACATATTCAGGTGCGTCTTTCATGACTTGACGCAAATGCTGACGCTCAAGCGCCCCGTCGCCTTCACCCTGCGCGATGGCAGCCGCTAACATCAAAACTCGGGCGTGTGAGGCATGAGTGCTGTCATCCGCGGCATCTAAGCCTTGGCGAGCCAAGTCTAGCGCGTCTTTAGCCGCTAACACATCAGTGGGTTGTTGGGTCAGACGTGCTTGCGCCATTTCGCAGTGGTAGTGCACCAGTTGCGCCACTGACTCGCCCGTTAACTTGCCCAAGCGCGTCACTGCTTCGATGGCTCTCGGCCAGTCGTGCTCAGATTCATAGATTCGGACCAAAGCCCGGCTCGATGACTCTTCGTAGCGGGTATGACTGAGTTCCTTATAGGCCAGCTCAGCCCGATCCAACATCCCAGCTTTGAGATAGTCTTGCGCGATCTCGTGTAGCGCGTGCTCACGTTCTCGCACGGGTAAATCTGAGCGCGACAGCAGGCTTTGATGAACACGGATAGCACGCTCCATTTCGCCTCGGCGGCGAAACAGACTACCGAGTGCAAAGTGCAACTCGGTAGTCTCAGGGTCAAGCTTGGCGACCTCGATAAAAGCATCAATTGCCCGATCGGGCTGCTCATTGAGCAGAAAATTTAAGCCCTTGAAGTACGAATCCGGCAAGGCCCGGGTTTCTGAGAGCATCTGCCGAAAATCGAACCGAGCGGCAACCCATCCCAGTCCAAATAGTAGGGGAAACAGAATCAACCACCAGGATTCAAAATCCATAAAAACTCACCAATTCCGTATCAAAGCGGTGTGCTGTCTGTCACGGTTGCAGTCGTTTTGGATTGGCTAACCAAAGACTGCACTTTATTAAGATCTTTTTTAAGTCGGCCAGCTTCACGGCGACCCCGCCACGTGCTCGGCAGCATGATGACAACGCCCAACAAACCACCCACTGCAAACGTCACCAACATCACAACAATTAACGGCACATCAGACCACAGAATACCGTCAAAGAAGACGACCTCGACCGGTGCCGTGTTCTTGTAAGCGAACAGCACCACAAACACAAAAACCACCAGTTTGATAGTCCAAGCTAGATAACGCATGGCGAGTACTCTCCATTGAGAGAAACAGATAAATGGCGTCTTAAAACGCCCCATTAATTTTGATTGTAATCCAAGGGCTTGCGCGAACTAAACACACCCTTGACGCCAAGTGCGTTGCTAGGCTCGCGGCTCAAACAATCGGGCCATTGAATCGACAATGCCCACTGGAGCGGACCAATCAAGAAGTGCCTTGGTCGCCGAAATATCCACCTGCAGACTTTCTGTCAGTCGATCGACATAACCAGACTTCCCGACCAAGCCAGCCAAGCCGCGCAGAAGAGAAACCGGAACATTGATGGTTCGCGCAGGAAGATGGCCCGCTTGAGCGATCAGGCGCACCAGCTCAAGTGTGCTCAGGTCATGATCATCGCTGACCAAAAAGGCTTGATTTGCCGCTGCTTTATGCCAGGTTGCTGTCACAATCAGGTCAACGAGATTATCGAGCCCAACCAAGCTACGTGCGTTTTGATCCATGGCGCCAACAGGTAGGGGCACCCCTTTGGCTAGCCAGCGCATCAGCAAAGCCAAATTACCACTGGCACCAGGACCATAGACCAGAGGTGGTCGGATGATCACCAACTCTAAACCAGTTTTAGTGGCGATGTCACGCAGCCCTTGTTCTGCCTGATACTTTGAAATGGCGTATGCGCCAAGAGGACAAAGTGCTTGATTGACCTCAAAAGGCTTGCCTAACTCAGTGCGTTCGCCATGCACTTTGACGGTGCTGAGATAAACAAATCGCTTCACCCCTGCCCGGACCGCAGCCCGCGCCACGGTTAATGTTCCGTTGACATTGATTTGGGTAAACAAATCGGTATCGTCAGCATGCGTGGTCATCACGTGCACCCTTGCTGCCGTGTGCACCACCACCTCACAACCAGCCAAAGCAGCAGTCCAGTCTTGTTCAGCCCCGGTGCCCAACAAGTCAGGCGCTAAGCGCGCTGACACATACGCCAAGCGTGCCAAATGCGCTGCACTGCGCTCAGTCCGGAAGGCAGCAACAACAGGTGTTTTTTGATCAGATAAGCGTGTGCAGAGCGCAGAGCCCACAAAACCATTAGCACCTGTCACAAAAATCATGGCATGTTGTCCATAAAGTGTTGACACTGCTCGGTAGTGCAACACAATGGGCTAGGGGCAAAAGGCTTTTGCCTGCGAGGCTTACTGGTCTTTGAGACCATCGACGCTTTCACGCAACGCCTTACCTGCTTTGAAATGAGGAACCAGCTTGCCGGGCACCATGACTTTCTCGCCGGTCTTGGGATTACGTCCAATACGGGGTGCACGTTGTGATAACGCAAAACTACCGAAGCCGCGTATCTCGATGCGATGACCATCAGCCAGTGATTGAATCATGGCATCAATGATGGTTTTAACAGCGAAGTCGGCATCATTGGCAACAAGCTGTGGGTAGCTTGCCGCCAATGCCGCGATTAGTTCTGACTTAGTCACAACGCACAGGATCCCAAGTCACTTACTCGTCGTCTTTGGCTTGTTCCAACTTGGCTTTCAGCAAAGCACCAAGATTGGTTGTGCCACTGCTGGCACCAACTTCAGACATACGCTGCAAGGTATCAGCAGTGTCGGCGTTATCGCGAGCCTTAATTGAAAGCTGGATCGAACGCGTCTTTCTGTCAACGTTCACGATCATGGCTTCAATCTCTTCGCCTTCTTTCATGACTGTGGTTGCATCATCGACACGACCTGAGGACATTTCAGAAGCACGCAGATAACCTTCAACTTCCAGAGACAAGGTAACAACAGCACCTTTGGCGTCAACTGTCTTAACGGTGCCTTGAACGACAGCACCCTTGTCATGTGTTGACACGAAGTTATTGAATGGATCACCTTCGAGTTGCTTGACACCCAGCGAAATGCGCTCTTTGTCGGTGTCGATGGCCAACACAACGGCTTCAAGCTCATCGCCCTTTTTGAAGTTGCGAACCGCTTCTTCACCGGTCTCAGCCCATGACAAGTCAGACAAGTGCACCAAACCATCAATGCCACCTGGCAAACCAACAAACACGCCGAAGTCAGTGATTGACTTGATGGCACCGCTGACCTTGTCGCCACGCTTGAAGTTGGTTGCAAACTCTTCCCATGGATTCTGACGACACTGCTTCATTCCCAAGGAAATACGGCGACGGTCTTCGTCAATCTCAAGGACCATGACTTCAACTTCTTCACCAAGCGTCACAACTTTGCGTGGATCGACGTTCTTGTTGGTCCAATCCATTTCAGAAACGTGAACCAAGCCTTCAATACCCGCTTCGACTTCAACGAATGAACCGTAGTCGGTCAAGTTTGTCACTTTACCGAACAAACGGGTACCTTGTGGATAACGGCGAGCCAGACCGACCCATGGGTCTTCGCCAAGTTGCTTCACACCCAAGGACACACGGCTCTTCTCTTGGTCGAACTTCAATACTTTTGCTTCGATTTCTTGACCAACCGCTAACACTTCTGATGGGTGGCGAACGCGACGCCATGCCATATCGGTGATGTGTAATAGGCCGTCGATACCGCCAAGGTCAACAAACGCACCGTAATCGGTAATATTCTTAACAACGCCTTTGATGATGGCGCCTTCTTTGAGGTTTTCAAGCAACTTCTGACGCTCTTCGCCCATGCTGACTTCAAGCACAGCACGGCGCGAAACAACCACGTTGTTGCGCTTGCGATCAAGCTTGATGACTTTAAAGTCAAGCGTTTTGCCTTCGTATGGTGTGGTGTCTTTAACGGGACGCACATCAACCAATGAACCAGGCAAAAAGGCACGGATGCCATTGGTCATGACGGTCAGGCCGCCTTTGACTTTGCCTGTAATCGTTCCGACAACCAGCTCATTGCTTTCCAATGCTTTTTCTAACGACAACCAAGCTGAAAGGCGTTTGGCACGGTCACGCGACAAGATGGTGTCGCCGTAACCGTTTTCGAGCGAGTCGATGGCCACTGACACGAAGTCACCGGGTTCGACTTCAAGCTCGCCTTGGTCGTTTAGAAACTCTTCGACCGGGATCAAGGCTTCGGACTTTAGGCCTGCGTTAACCACAACAAAATTGTGATCGATTCGCACAACTTCAGCTGAAATCACTTCGCCGGATTTCATATCCTGCTTTTTGATACTTTCGGCAAAGAGGTCGGCGAAACTGACTTCGCCTAGTAAGAGCGCATTGGGGGATTCTATTGACATGTAAAAAGTTTCCAAGGGATCGGTTGATCCAGGTTCTCGCCCGAAATACCCGAGCGGTGTTAGATAAAGCCATCGAATGCTTCATGTTCAAAAGCAACATTCAATGGACGCTGATTAAAACCTAACTTAAGGTAAAAACGCAGATTTCGACTCAATTAATACCGTTAATGATCACTAAGGCGGTCATTAAAGACAGGAATGCGCGCAGCTGCCTAAAAAATTAGTTAGCCTCAAAGAATAGCACAAAAATTCCTTGCCTGATCAAGTGCTTAGCTCAAAAGTTACAAGAAAAATGGTGTGCCAGTTGAATTGAGGAAACCATCCACGTCAGCGCGCGGCTTTGCGGGCTCCCACCATGTAGTTAACGCTGGTGTCCTGACCCAGTTTGTAGGTCTTAGAAAAAGGGTTGTACGTCATGCCTTTGAAAGCCACTATTTCCAAACCGGCCGCTCGGCAGGCTTCGGCCAATTCACTGGGTTTGATAAAGGCTTCCCACTGATGCGTACCTTTTGGTAAGAGCTTTAAAACATATTCCGCACCGATAATGGCAAAAAGATATGACTTTGGATTGCGATTCAACGTTGAAAAAAACAACCAACCACCCGGCTTTACGAGTTCTGAGCACGCCTGAACAACTGAAGCAGGATTTGGCACGTGCTCAAGCATCTCCATACAAGCCACAACGTCGTACTGCTCGCTTTGCTCAACGGCCAGTTTTTCCGCACTGATTTTTCGATAGTTGACCCGAACACCCGACTCAAGGCTGTGTAGCTTTGCGACGGTCAGTGACTTGTCAGCCAAATCGATACCCGTAACATCTGCGCCATCAAGGGCCATTGCCTCAGCCAAAATACCGCCACCACAACCCACGTCAACGATTCGCTTGCCATTCAACGCAGTCGACGAATCGGATGGGTTAATCAAAGACTTGATCCATGCCAGGCGCAATGGATTGATCACATGCAAAGGCTTGAACTCGCTATTGGGGTCCCACCAACGTGATGCCAAAGCACTGAATTTTTCAATTTCGGCAGGATCAACGTTTTGAATAGGTTCAGCCGCTGGATCTGTTTCTGTGTGAGCCATGATTCATACCTTTTGATGAGCCTTGATTGTCTCAGATCATTGCTTAAACGGATCAAAAACCCCATGCCGGCATTAAAAAAGCCTCCCGAAGGAGGCTCTTTTAAATCGGTTAAACCGAATTACTTACGGCTACCGACTATCTCAACTTCAACCCGACGGTTCTTCGCACGACCTTCAGCCGTTGCGTTTGAAGCGATTGGGTCAGCCTTGCCCTTGCCTTCCGTGTAGATGCGGTTGGCATCAACACCTTTGGAAACCAAATATGCCTTGACGGCGTTGGCACGGCGATCAGACAAACCAAGGTTGTACTGAACCGAACCGATTGCGTCGGTGTAACCAACGGCAATCACTGTCTCTAAGGAAATGGAATTAACTTGCTTAGCGACTTGATCAAGCAACTGACGGCCTTCAGGCTTCAAGTTGGCTTTGTCAAAGTCAAAGAATGTGTCAGCGTTAAACACAACTTTGCTTGCGACAGGTGCTGATTTCTTCTGTGCTACGCATGCTGGGTCAGCAGTTGCAGGGGTCCAGAAGTTATCTTGCCAGCACTGGCCAAAATTGCTACGCCATTCGTTGCCGAAGTTGTTGCGCCAGTTGTCATTTGCTTGCGCAGATGCCGCACCTGAAGCTGTCACGGCAGCAATGGCCAAGGCCAGAGCGATTTTTGAGGGCTTGTTCATATTTCTCCTCGTTGAGGTTGTAGCTGAAAATTGTCTCGCAGCGAACCCCCGCCGTAAATCAGAAAAACGGGGCCAGGATAACAACGCTAAGAGCAGATTAAAAGGACTTACACACTGGTTTTCCTGCGTGTTGAGATGAATCTTAAGGCATTTCCAACAATTTGCTAGCCTCAACACGCATTTGTCGCATTGTATAGACGCATTTTTACGGAATCGAGCCTTTTCTTGTGGGGTTTTGACAACACTTGGCGCCTCGAATGAAGCCACCATCAAAATAAACTTGTTTCAGCGGGAACTTTTTCTAGCCTCGAAAAGCGCCAAACCATCACAAAAGTATCAATCAACCAACCCAGCACTCAAAAGTCGTCCTTCGATCCCAAACCACATGAAGTTTCGCTCTGGCGTGTAGAATGTAATGTTTGTTTCACGTCCCGCTCGGCGCGTGGTCGCCCCGGTCTGCTAATCCTCGATTTTGGTTGCGCCCTATATGGATTCCTTCGCCAAGGAAACACTCCCGATATCCTTAGAAGACGAGATGCGTCGAAGCTACCTCGATTACGCCATGAGTGTGATCGTAGGCAGAGCACTTCCCGACGTTCGTGATGGTCTTAAACCCGTGCATCGGCGCGTATTGTTCGCCATGCATGAACTGAACAACGATTGGAACCGGGCTTATAAAAAGTCGGCTCGTATTGTTGGTGACGTCATTGGTAAGTATCACCCCCACGGTGATCAAGCAGTCTACGACACCATTGTTCGTATGGCCCAAGACTTTTCATTGCGCTATATGCTTGTAGATGGCCAAGGCAACTTTGGCTCAATCGACGGCGACAGTGCTGCTGCCATGCGATACACCGAAATCCGTCTGTCAAAAATTGCGCACGAATTACTGGCCGATATTGACCAAGAAACGGTCGATTTCGGACCCAACTACGACGGTAGCGAACACGAGCCATTGCTGCTACCTTCGCGACTACCTAACTTGCTGGTAAACGGCAGTTCAGGCATTGCCGTGGGTATGGCTACTAACATTCCGCCGCACAACTTGGCTGAGGTCATTGACGGTTGCCTACACGCGTTACGTAATCCCGATTGTTCAATTGACGAGCTCATTGAACTGATCAAGGCACCAGACTTTCCCACCGGTGGCATTATTTACGGCATGGCGGGTGTACGCGAGGGCTATCGAACCGGTCGTGGTCGCGTCATCATGCGCGCCAAGACGCACTTTGAAGACATGGAAAAAGGCAACCGCCAATCGATCGTGGTCGATGAGTTGCCATACCAGGTCAATAAAAAGACCTTGCAAGAGCGGATGGCTGAGCTGGTCAACGAAAAGAAAATCGAAGGCATTTCTGACATCCGTGATGAGTCGGATAAAGACGGGATGCGTTTGGTTATCGAACTCAAGCGCGGCGAAGTGCCCGAAGTTGTTCTCAATAACCTTTACAAAAACACTCAATTACAAGACACCTTTGGGATGAACTTGGTGGCTTTGGTCGATGGCCAACCACGCTTACTAAACCTCAAACAAATGGTGGAGTATTTCTTATTCCACCGCCGCGAAGTTGTCACGCGACGCACAGTATTCCAGTTGCGTAAGGCACGTGAACGTGGCCACGTCTTGGAGGGCTTGGCCGTTGCGCTTGCGAATATTGACGAATTCATCACCATTATTAAGGCGGCCCCAACACCGCCTGTGGCACGTCAAGCCTTGATGGCGCGTCTTTGGGACTCTTCCGTGGTGCGAGACATGCTGTCGCGTGCCGACGGCGAGACGGCAGGTGGCCGAGCCGCCTACCGGCCCGAGTCTCTTTCACCAAACTTTGGTCTGCAGGCCGAGGGACTTTATCGCTTAAGCGACGTGCAGGCTCAAGAAATATTGAACATGCGCTTACAGCGTTTGACTGGGCTTGAGCAGGACAAAATCGTTAATGAGTACAAGTCTGTCATGGATACCATTTCCGACTTGCTCGACATTCTTGCCAGACCCGAGCGCATCACCACCATCATCTCCGAAGAGCTTGAGGCGATTCGCGTTGAGTTCTCAACCAATACCAAGGATGCGCGTCGTTCAAGCATCGAACACAACGCCACTGAGCTCTACACCGAAGACCTGATCACCCCAACCGATATGGTGGTGACGCTTTCGCATACCGGCTATATCAAGAGCCAACCCCTGTCTGAATATCGATCCCAGCGACGCGGTGGTCGTGGCAAGCAAGCAACGGCGACCAAAGAAGACGACTGGGTCGACCAGCTCTTTATTGCAAATACACACGATTATCTGCTGTTCTTCTCCGACCGCGGCCGCCTGTACTGGCTCAAAGTCTGGGAAGTGCCACAAGGCACTCGCACCTCGCGTGGTCGGCCAATCGTCAACATGTTCCCCTTGGTGGATGGTGAAAAAATCACTGTCATCTTGCCGGTTAAGGCATTTAGTGATGATCAAACCGTTTTCATGGCGACCTCTCGAGGAACGGTTAAAAAGACCCCACTGTCAGATTTTGCAAATCCTCGCAAAGCCGGCATCATTGCCGTTAGTCTGGATGAGGGCGACTATCTCATTGGCGCTGAGCTCACAGACGGGCAGCATGATGTCATGTTGTTCTCCAATTCTGGTAAAGCGGTTCGCTTCCAAGAAAATGATGTACGCCCAATGGGACGCAATGCCCGCGGTGTTCGCGGCATGTCGCTAGAGCCAGACCAAGAAGTCATTGCCATGTTGGTTGCGCTTGATGAGTCTAAGTCAGTGTTAACTGCGACTGAAAACGGATATGGTAAGCGCACATCAATTGGCGAATATACCCGCCACGGTCGTGGTACCAAAGGCATGATTGCGATCCAAACATCTGAGCGAAACGGCAAGGTCGTGAGTGCTGTTTTGGTGAGCGAAGCCGATGAAATCATGTTGATCACCACTGGCGGGGTCTTGGTTCGCACGCGTGTTGACGAAATTCGAGAAATGGGTCGTGCCACACAAGGCGTCACCTTAATTAGCGTTGATGATGGCAGCCGCTTGTCAGGCGTGCGTCGCGTGGTTGAGCGCGATGCTGACACCAACGGCGATGAGTCACTCGATGGGCTGGACACTCTAGAAGCCTCTGAAACACCCGATGCGAATGACATCACGCCACCCGAACCCGGTGACAACGCGTCATGATCGCGCGCCCGTGGAACTTCTCGGCGGGTCCTTCAGTATTGCCCGAAGCGGTACTGACCCAAGCCGCCCATGAAATGCTTGACTGGCATGGCAGTGGTATGTCGGTCATGGAAATGAGCCACCGTGGCTCGGAGTTCACTCAGATCTGCGACGAAGCAGAAGCTGATTTGCGTGAACTACTGGGCGTCAGTGACGATTACGCCGTGCTTTTCATGCAAGGTGGTGCCACCGCTGAGAATGCCATCGTGCCACTGAACCTCATCGGGTGTGGTGGCCAACCGCGCGCCGACTACGTCGTCACTGGCAGCTGGTCGAGCAAATCTTTCAAAGAAGCCAAAAAATATGGTGAAGTATCGCTTGCTGCCAGCAGCGATAGCGTGCTCAACGATGGCGGCAAGCAATGGAATGCTTTTACTTGGGTTCCCGCAGCCTCTGACTGGCAAGTCCGCCCTGATGCGTCCTACCTTCACTTGTGCAGCAATGAAACAATCGGTGGCGTTGAGTTGGCGCAGTGGCCCAACCCTGCCGAACTCGACGCACCCGATGTCCCATTGGTCATTGATGCGTCCTCACACTTCTTATCACGACCGATCGATTTCAGCCACGTCGGCATGCTCTACGCCGGTGCGCAAAAGAACGCTGGACCGGCAGGCGTTACGGTGGTGATTGTCCGTCGCGACATGATCGGTCACGCCTTACCGATCTGTCCATCCGCGTTTGACTACGCCAATGTGGCTCGAGAGCGCTCACGTTTTAACACCCCACCCACCTACGCCATCTATATTGCTGGTTTGGTGTTCAAGTGGCTATTGTCTCAGGGTGGCTTGGCCAGCATTGAAGCAAAAAACAAACAAAAAGCCGACACGCTTTACGGCTGTTTGGACCAATCATCGTTCTACCAAACACCTGTTCACCCGGCTTACCGGTCCCGAATGAATGTGCCTTTCTTTCTAGCAGATCCTGACTTAGACGCCACCTTTTTAAAAGGCGCAAAGGCCGCTGGCTTGCATCAACTCAAAGGCCATAAGACGGTGGGTGGTATGCGAGCCTCTATTTATAATGCCATGACGCTTGAGGGCGTGTTGGCCTTAACCGACTATCTCAAATCGTTCGAACGCGAGCATGAATAAAGAACTTCAAAATAAGCTGCAGCCCTTACGCGAAAAAATTGATCGCCTAGATCTCGAAATCTTAGGCCTGATCAATGAGCGTGCCAAAACCGCACAGGCCGTGGGCGACCTGAAGCACGAACATCATGCCCAAGGGCCTGTCTTTCGGCCAGAACGTGAAGCACAAGTGATTCGCACACTGCAAGCCCAAAACCCAGGGCCAGTCACCACACCAGGCGTTCAAGCCATCTGGTCGCAAATCATTTCAGTGTGCCGCGGTCTCGAACAAGATATCCGCGTGGCCTACTTGGGACCAACGGGGTCGTTTTCTGAGCAAGCTGCCTTCGAGTACATGGGTCAAGCCATAACCGGTGTGCCTTGCCCTAACTTTGAGGAAGTCTTTCGTACCATCGAATCGCAAGGCGCTCACGTGGGTATCGTACCTGTTGAAAACTCGACCGAAGGGGCGGTCAATCGAACGCTAGATCTATTGCTAAACACGCCGCTGCGGATTGTGGGCGAACACTCTATTTTGATTCGGCACTGCTTGCTAAGCCAGTCTGGCGACATGGGTGGCGTGACCCGCGTACTGGCCCATCCTCAAGCATTGGCACAATGCCAGCACTGGCTTGGCATGAACCATCCCACCTTGGCGCGTGAGCCAGTGGCAAGTAATGCTGAGGCCGCCCGCATCGCCGCTTCAGATCCAACGGTCGCTGCCATTGCCAGCGACATCGCCGCGCGGGCATGGGGCCTAACCATTGTGGCTGAAGGCATTCAAGACGACCCACTAAACAGAACGCGTTTCTTGGCTGTCGGTTCAATCGAAACCTTGCCCAGTGGGCATGACAAAACCAGCCTCATCTTGGCGGTTCCAAACGAGGCCGGCGCGGTCTACAAAATGTTGGCGCCGCTATCAGACAATGGCGTTTCGATGACGCGCTTTGAGTCACGTCCAGCCCGCACAGGGCAGTGGGAATACCATTTTTACGTTGACGTCGAAGGCCATCAGCACGAACCTGCTGTGGCCCTGGCACTTGAGCAGTTGCGTGAGCGCTGTGCCTTCCTAAAAATTCTGGGTTCCTACCCAAGACAGTAAGAACGAGACAGACATGAGCGATCAAGCTAAAACCCTCGTGGCCCCCGTCCACATCAAAGACATCCAACCTTACGTACCAGGCAAGCCGATTGAAGACTTGGTGCGCGAGCTCGGTCTTGATCCCGCGAAGGTGGTTAAGTTAGCTTCTAATGAAAACCCACTTGGCATGTCGTCAGCAGCCAAAAAGGCAATCGAAGCCTCTCTTGCGGGGCTCGAGCGCTACCCCGATCCGGGCGGCTATCACTTAAAACAAGCCATCTCGAAACGGTTTGATGTGCCTGCTGACTGGATCACGATTGGCAACGGCTCCAACGACATACTAGAGCTCGCTGGCATGGCGCTGCTTGAGCCTGGTTATTCGGCCGTCTATTCACAGTACGCCTTTGTGGTGTATCGCCTCGCCACACAAGCCCGGGGTGCGCAGCACATCGTTGTTCCTGCCAGCGAGTTTGGGCACGATTTGGACGGCATGCTAGAAGCCATTGCCCCCAACACCCGTTTGGTTTTTATCGCCAACCCCAACAATCCAACCGGCACCTTTCTGTCAAATGCGGCTGTGACTCGCTTTTTAGAGTCTGTTGAGCAGCGCCATGGCACCTCTGTGACGGTGGTGCTCGATGAAGCCTACAACGAATATCTGCCCGCATCAGATCGCGTTGACAGCATCGCATTGGTCAAACGATTTGCCAATTTGGTGGTTTCGCGCAGTTTCTCTAAGGCTTACGGCCTCGCGGGTCTTAGGGTCGGTTATGGCATCACGCAACCTGTTCTGACCCAATTGATGGCACGCGTGCGCCAACCCTTTAACGTCAACACACTGGCACAAGCCGCGGCTACCGCGGCTTTGTTTGATGATGTGTTTTTGGCTAAAAGTGCTGCGGTCAATGATGCCGGTAAGCAGCAGCTTCAATCGGCGCTAGACCAGATGGGCCTGACTTACGTGCCAAGCTTTGCCAATTTTGTGCTGGTGAAATTTGACGACGCACCGGGCGTTAATCAAGCGCTGCTAAAGCGTGGCGTGATTGTGCGCCCAGTGCCCTCTGACGGCTTGCCCGATTGGCTGCGAGTGTCGATTGGGCTTGAGCACGAAAACGCCCGTTTCATCGAAGCACTCAAAGCGATTTTGGCTGAGCGAACGGAATTGGCATGACCACTGAGCAGACTGGCTTTCGAATCGGCACGCTTGCCATCGTCGGTGTCGGTCTAATCGGTGGTTCCTTTGCTTTAGCGCTCAAGAAAGCGGGTGTGGTCAATGAAGTCATTGGTGTGGGCAGGCGCCCTGCCACACTGGAGCACGCGCAAGCACTCGGGGTGATCGACCGAGCGGCTTCTTTTGAGGAAGCTGCGGGCTGCGCCGACTTGATCATGATCTCGGCTCCTGTGGGTGCATTTGAGGCCATCTTTGCGGCGCTGGCACCAAACTTGAATCCCCGTGCGCGTATCACTGACGGCGGTAGTACCAAAGGCAACGTGGTGGCGGCGGCCCGTCGAGCATTGGGCACCAAAGTCGCTCAGTTTATTCCTGCCCACCCCGTGGCTGGCTCGCACGAATCCGGTCCACAAGCGGCTCGTGCAGACCTGTATCTCAATCGCCAAGTGGTGATTTGCCCATTAGCGGAGAATCAATCCAACGATGTGTCGTACGTCCGAGATGCATGGCTGGCCTGTGGCGCTGACTTAAAAACGCTCGATGTCACCGTACACGATGAAGTATTGGCCTCTATCAGCCACCTACCACACTGGTTGGCCAGTTTGTACGTGGCTCACGTGGCCAAGCAATCCAACGCCCCCACTTGTTTGGCCATGGCTGGTGCCGGATTTGGTGACTTTTCTCGTATCGCGCAAGGTTCTGAAGAAATGTGGCGCGATATTTTTGCGGCCAACCGTGAGGCGATGCTGCGGCAAATCAGTGACCTGCATACCCTTCTGAATCAAGCCGAGTTGGCCTTGCGTACCGATAACATGGCCTGGATCGAGAACATGCTCTCAGAAAGCGCACAAATCAGACGTCAGTGGGGTGAGGGTGTTTTTAGTGAGGGCAAATGGCATGACCCCGCTTGATCGTTTGACCCTAATGCCAGCACACCGTGCGAGCGGCCAAATCAGCTTACCCGGCTCAAAAAGCATTTCCAATCGCGTGCTGCTGTTAAGCGCCCTATGCACGGGCACAACCCGTGTTGATGGTGTTCTGCATTCAGACGATACCAGCGTCATGCTTGAAGCGCTTCAGACGCTAGGTGTGTCAATCGAGCATGTGGGTGAATACTCGGTGCGAATCACGAGCCCTGGCCTTTTTACCAACAAGAAAGCGACTTTGTTTTTGGGTAACGCTGGGACAGCATTTCGCCCCCTGACCGCTGCCCTGGCTTTTGCCGGTGGCGATTACGAGCTCAGTGGTGTGGCCCGTATGCACGAGCGACCGATTGGTGATCTTGTTGACGCGCTAGTGGCACTCGGTGCGCGCATCGAATACTTGGGTAATGCGGGTTATCCGCCTTTGGCTATCAGTGCTTCAAAAGCGTCTGGTCACCGTGTCCAAGTCAACGGTACGGTCTCAAGTCAGTTCTTGACTGCTTTGTTAATGGCTTCACCACTCATCGTGGCCCAATCTGGTCAAGACCTCACCATTGCGGTGATGGGTGAACTGATTTCCAAACCCTACATCAACATCACGATAAACTTAATGGCGCGCTTCGGTGTCCGAGTCACCGCACTTGAAGATGCGGCAGGCAGCCTGTCTTTTCATATAGACCGAAACGCTCATTTCACCTCACCGGGCAATATGGCCGTTGAAGGTGATGCCTCTTCAGCCTCATATTTTCTGGCTCTTGGCCTCATTGGCAAGGGGCCAGTTAGCGTACACGGCATAGACCTTGACAGCATTCAGGGCGACGTTCAGTTTGTCGACACCCTCACCCACATGGGCGCCACCGCGACTTACGGGTCTCAAATGATTACCGTTAGTGGCCGAGCCGTTTCAAGTGGTGAGCGACTTCATGCTTTTGACCAAGACTTTAATTTGATCCCCGATGCGGCCATGACAGCAGCGGTGTTGGCGATTTATGCTGATGGACCCTGCACTTTGCGCAACATCGGTAGTTGGCGAGTCAAAGAAACTGATCGCATTCACGCCATGGTGACGGAATTGCGCAAACTCGGTGCTGAGGTTAGCGCCGGCGACGATTGGCTGACCATTCACCCAATCGCCAGCGATGCTTGGCGACCCGCAGCCATCCACACCTACGATGATCACCGCATGGCCATGTGCTTTTCTCTGGCTGCATTTGGGCCGGTGCCTGTCACCATTGAAGACCCCGGCTGCGTGGCCAAGACCTTTCCAGACTATTTTGACCAATATCACCGCCTCGTCACATGATCAAACCGCCTAATTTAGTGCCTGTTATTGCCATTGACGGTCCCACCGCTTCGGGTAAAGGCACCATTGCCCAGCGTGTTGCTTTGGCTTTGGGTTGGCACGTCCTAGACAGTGGTGCGCTTTACCGATTGGCGGCTTGGTTGGTTTTGGATCGCAATGCGGATGCCAACGACATCGATCAGGTGGCGCTATTGGCGCGACGGATGGATGTGAAGTTCGAGGGCACCCAGACATTCATGTCAGGCGTTGATGTGACAGAATTAATCCGCCAAGAGCATGTCGGCAACTTGGCGTCTCGCTTAGCACCTCACGCAGCACTACGAGAGGCTTTGCTTGATCGCCAGCGTGCTTTTAGAGTGCTTCCTGGCTTGGTTGCAGACGGTCGCGACATGGGGACGGTGGTTTTTCCTGATGCGCCATTGAAGATATTTTTAACAGCTGATGTCCACGCGCGCACAGCGCGCCGGTGCCACCAGTTAAGAGAACGCGGTGAGTTTCCCGATGAAAAAGCCGTTTTCCTTGACCTACAAATGCGCGACGAACGCGACATGCAACGCACAGTTGCCCCTTTGAAACCGGCCGTCGATGCCCATGCTTTGGATTCATCAACGCTCACGGTTGATCAAACTGTTGATCACGTGCTTGCTCTCTGGCGCGCCTTGCCAGCAAATCTCATTGGCAAAAACTAAGCATTTATTATAAGATAGTTGCCTTTTTGATAACAAATGACAAAAGGCTTTGCTTAACCATGAAATCCACCCTCCTGTTCCACAAGGGCTATTACGGCTCGATCGAACCCTCTTTGTCTGAGGGCGTGTTGCGTGGCCGCGCACTTTTTATCAACCAAGACGTCACCTATGAAGCGCTGACCGTTAGCGACTTACAACCTGCTTTTGAGGCAGCAATTGTGAACTACCTAAAAAGC
The DNA here is from genome assembly GCA_017857895.1 of Burkholderiaceae bacterium. GTDB lineage: Bacteria > Pseudomonadota > Gammaproteobacteria > Burkholderiales > Burkholderiaceae_B > Algicoccus. The sequence goes on from JAFMCG010000009.1 coordinate 26,143, forward strand.
TGTGAGGCAGACAAGCGCGCCCCTGAACGCCCTTTCAGAGGTCAGTTCAACGTGCGTGTCGCACCGAACCTACACAAATCGGCGGCTTTGCGAGCCCGACAAGAAAAAACCTCATTGAACACCATTGTGGTCAATGCTTTGCAACATTACCTGAGCACAAACCACAACGAGGTGGCGGCACAAGGCCGCTAAACCGTACAATCGGCGTTGATTGTTTTAACCCTTGAGGCGAGTTCGATGACAACGCTGATTTTGTTTGATTTTGATGGGACATTTGCCGATACTGCGCCAGACATGGCCATGTCTGCCAACCGACAACGCGAAAAAAGGGGCTTAGACCCATTGCCGGTTTCGGTATTGCGTACCCACGTGTCAATGGGTGCCAGAGGTATGGTCAAAGCCTCTCTGGGCATTGACGCCGACCATCCCACATTTGAATCTGCCAAAACCGAGTTCTTGGCAGATTATGAAAAAAACAGCACCATCCATACCCAGCTGTTTGAAGGTATCCCCGAGCTACTTGAACAAATCAAAGCGGCTGGTATGCGGTGGGGCATTGTGACAAACAAGATCACCCGATACGCCGAACCCATCGTCAAATGGCTTGATTTGCCAGATTGCGCGGTGCTAGTGTGCGGTGACACGGTGGCTTATGCCAAACCCCACCCCCTGCCACTGCAACATGCCGCCAAAACCGTGGGGTTTGAGGTCGATCGATGCGTCTACATTGGCGACGATCTGCGAGACATACAAGCGGCCAAGTCAGCGGGTATGGCCTCCATCGCCGCAGCCTATGGCTACTGCGGCGATGAACACCCCGTTAACACGTGGCAAGCCGACACGATCGTGTCACACGCCAATGAGATTTGGCCCGCCGTCGGTCAGCTCATCAGGCCATAGCTTGTTTTTCAGCAGATGGTTTGTTGACTTGCCTCACCCAAACCCTGCTAGGGATTGTTAATGATTTGCAATTTGGCCACCCTTAAGGCCACGATGGTGGCAACAACAGCTTTGACCAAGTCACCCGGCAAGAAAACAACCACCGCCATCAGCGCGCGGTCAATGGTCATCCCAGTGACCATGGCCAGCCAAGGCACGCCGATAGCGTAGACCACAATAGCGCCACCGAAAACGGCCGCACCAAAGTTGCGTGCGATCATGGCGGCGGTTGTTGTTTCACTCAAACGACAAGCGGCCAACCAGCTCACCACAAAAGCCCCTGGGATGAAACCAAGGATAAAACCACCGGTGGGGCCTGCAAATACCGCCAACCCACCGCGCCCACCAGGCAATACAGGAAACCCCACCAAAGCCAACACCACGTAGAGCAGCATGGCCAAAGCCGCCAAACGGGGGCTCAATATCAGGCCTGCCAACATCACACCAAGCGTCTGCAAGGTCAGGGGTACGGGCACAAATGGCATTGGTAAGGGCGGGATAATGGCAAACACGATCACCAGTGCCGTGAATAGCGCCGCTCGCACCATTTGTTGTGTTGAAAGGGCCAAGCGTGGCGATTTATTGGTTGAATTCAAGGCTCACCTCAAAAAAATTAATGGTTCATAATGAATGGATCACGCAACGCCTAAGGCCTAACGCCCCGAGGATCCGCCGCGCGCATCGATGGCATCAGCCATCTCATTGGCCCTTTGTAGCGTACGCACCAACATCGGCACAAGCAACGCCAATGGGCTGGCACGGTGGCCGCGGGCCGCTTGCGCCTCACGAATCTCGTGCCACTGCTCAAGCAAAACGGGCATCAAACGCAGTGAAACACCGAACATCAACGCGACTTTATCAGCCCGCAACCATCCCCAACGCTCGAATGGCTGCAAAAACTTTTCAACGACTGCCATCATAGCGGTCACGCTCGTGGTTGACATCACCGAAACAGCAAATAGCAACAACGCCAACAAACGACAAAACACAACCATTGCATGCTCAAGACTTGAAACAATACCGATATAAGCGACAATCGATACTAACGTGACCAGTGGCCACACAAAAGCCGTTGACCGCGTGCTTGAAGCTGGCCCTTGATTGAAAAACGCCCAGTGAACGCTCAGACAAACCAACCCAGCCACGATGGCGGCAGGCCCCAGTATGGTCAGGCTATCGGTCAAAACCAGGGCGGTGCCCAGCGTGAAGAGAGAAAGCAGTTTTAATCCCGCTGGCCAGCGATGCAACCAAGTGCCCTTGGTCGAGGTTTCAGGTGTCTGATCCAATAAGCTCATGCGTAATGCGCTCGATACCAAGGCAGCACCTCGGCGGCTGGACCATCAGCCTGAATTGACGCCTGATCGATTACCATCACGCGATCAAAGGTCTCAAGCATTGCCAAATCATGTGATATCGCGATGACCGGCTGGGGCAGTTGCCCAATGATCTGCAACAAGCGATTTCGAAATCGCAAATCCAACTGTGTGGTTGGTTCGTCCAATACCAATAAGTCGGGCTGCATACAGAGCACACAGGCCAAGGCCACCAACTGCTTTTGACCACCAGACAGCGTGTGGACGGCCCGCTCAGACAAGTCGGCAATGTCCAGTTGCGCAAGCGTGGCTTGAATACGCGCCGCTCTTAGGGTCTTGTCTGGTAAAGAGTGCTTCAGGCCAAACGCCATGTCCTCTTGCACCACCGGGAAAACGATTTGATTGTCCGGATTCTGAAAGAGAAACCCAATCTGTTGGCGCACGGCATTCAAATGCTCAGCCACAGCAAGCCCGTTGAAGAGAACTCGCCCGGCACTGGGCGCGATTAGACCATTGATAAGCCTTGCAAGCGTGCTTTTACCCGCACCGTTGGGTCCGACAATCCCAATTCGCGATTCGGACAGACTAATATTAAGTTCCCGAAGAATGGTGTGCGCACCTCGCTCAACTGAGACGGCTTCGAACTCGATTATCATGATGGCTGTGGTTGATCGAACGCAGAAATATCCAACTGAACGAACCTTTTGATACGAAGGTAATCAAAGCAAAGTCATGGAAAAATTAAACAAAACTGAGCAAGAATGGAAAACGCAACTGTCGTCCGAAGCATACTACGTTACCCGTCAAAAGGGCACTGAGCGCGCCTTCACGGGTGAGTTCTGGGATCATCGGGCCACTGGGATCTACCACTGCGTCTGTTGTCGCACGCCTCTGTTTGCGTCTGACACGAAGTTTGATGCGGGATGCGGATGGCCAAGCTACTTTGAAGCCATTGATCCCGCGCTTATCGTCGAACACATAGACCGCTCTCACGGTATGGTGCGTACCGAAGTGCTCTGTCGTACCTGCGATGCACACCTCGGTCACGTCTTTCCTGATGGACCACCACCCACTGGGCTGCGTTATTGCATCAACTCTGCTTCCCTAGTATTTGAGCCCATCGACGCATGAAAAAATTCCTATTTGACCTATTCCCACTGATTCTATTTTTTGTGGCGTATCGGTTTGCCGACATCTATGTGGCAACGGCTGTGGCCATGGTCGCAGCCGTTGGCCAAATTGCGTACATCAAAATACGGCGTCAACCCATTGAGGGCACCCATTGGATTAACTTAATCGTGATTGTGGTGTTCGGTGGTGCCACCCTCTGGCTACAAAACGATGCTTTTATTAAGTGGAAGCCCACGGTGCTTTACTGGATGTTTGCCGTGATCCTGGTGGGCAGTCAGGTCTTTCTGGGGCGTAACCTGCTTCAAAAATTACTGGGCTCAAAGGTTACGCTCACCGATCAAGGCTGGCGCGGCTTAAACTTCAGTTGGTCGGGATTTTTTGTGTTTGCCGGCGCCGTTAACTTGTTTGTTGCCTTTTCAGGGTACTTTAGCGAGTCACAGTGGGTGAACTTCAAAGTGTTCGGATTGATGGGGTTGCTGGTGTTATTTGTCATCGCTCAGTCTCTGTGGCTTAGCAAACACATGGTTGAACCCGAATCACCCACTGACCCCAACGAAAGCCGTCCATCATGACTAGCACCCACGAGTCTTTACTACACGCTCGCTTATTGGCACTAAGCCCAACCCACCTTGAAATCGAGAATGAATCGCACTTGCATGCTGGTCACGCCGGCAGCAAAGGCGGCGCTAGCCATTTCCGAGTCCACATCCAAGCCGATTGCTTTGAAGGCAAGCGGACGGTGACACAGCATCGAATGGTGTACGATCTTGTCACTGACCTAATGCCGTTTCCAATACACGCGCTGGCTCTACATACTTCCATCCCTTCAAAAGGAAATTTATGAAACGTTTGACCCTACTTTTGGCTGCCGTTACTTTATCAGCGCCTCTTTATGCGCAAAACATTGCTACCGTAAATGGTCAAGCAATCACACAAAAAAACTATGATCAATTCATTGAGTTGCTGGTCGCCCAAGGCGCACCTGATACTCCACAACTCAGAGAGCAAGTCAAAGAAGAGATGATCAACCGCGTGATCATGGTTCAAGCCGCTGAAAAAGCCGGCATCAATAAAAACAGCGCCATTGAAACGGAACTCGAACTGGCCCGTCAAGGTATCTTGGTGCGCGCACTGATGGCCGACTACTTAGAAAAGAACCCCGTAACAGAGGCTGTTCTTGCGGCTGAGTACGAAAAGCTGAAAAAAGAACAGGGCGAAGTCATGGAGTTCAGCGTACGCCACATTTTGGTTGAAGAAGAGGCCGCTGCCAAAGACATTCAAAAGAAACTGAAGGATAAAACAGCCACCTTTGAAGCCTTGGCCACAGCACAGTCCAAGGACCCTGGTAGCGCAGCACAAGGTGGTAACTTGGGCTGGGCCAAAGCTGAAAACTATGTCGAACCCTTTGCCAAGGCCGTGCAATCCACACCAAAAGGCCAAATGGCCGCTGCACCCGTTCAGACACAATTTGGCTGGCATGTTATTGAAGTGATTGACGAGCGTCCCGTGGCCTTCCCGCCGCTGGCTCAGGTTAAAGAGCAGCTTGAAGAGATGGTCCGTCAACAAGCACTGGTCGATTATCAGAAAAAGTTACGCGACCAAGCTAAAATTCAGTAATTGATCGCTTAAGCAGCGCCCAAAAGTGCTGCATAAATCTACAAAGGGGCTACCCATTCTATGCGTAGCCCCTTTGCATTAAGCGTCACCAAGCAAAGCCTTCAAACCACTCTCATCGATCACTGACACGCCCAAAGATTGAGCCTTGGTGAGTTTGCTGCCGGCGTCTTCACCAGCCACCACGTAGGCGGTTTTTTTGGATACGGAACCACTGACTTTGCCACCAGCCGACAAAATCGCCTCAGCCGCCTGTTCACGGGTCCACGTGGGCAAAGTACCGGTGAGCACAAAGGTCAGTCCAGATAGCCCAGACTGTTGTGGCCGAGTTGCCAATGGCTGCGGTTCGATCCCTTGATCGAGCAAGGCCGCAACAACTTCTCGGTTGTGCGGTTCGGAAAAGAAATGCTCAATCGATTGGGCAACCACAGGTCCAACATCAGCAACAGATAACAATTCTTCTTCGCTGGCACGCATCAAACCTTCGATTGAGCCAAAGTGGCGGGCGAGATCACTGGCCGTGGCTTGACCCACATGGCGTATGCCGAGTGCAAAGATAAATCGATCAAGCGCAGGTTGGCGTGCCGCCTCAATGGCTTGGACTATGTTTTGTGCCGACTTAACACCCATACGGTCGTATGCTGCGAGTTCTGTGACCGTTAATGTGAAGAGATCGGCCAAAGACTTCACCCGGGCGCGATCGACGAGCTGTTCGACCAACTTATCACCCAGGCCCTCAATGTCTAAAGCTTTTCGACCGACCGCATGAATCAAGCTTTGTTTGCGTTGAGCCCCACAAAACAAGCCGCCAGTGCATCGCGCGACCGCTTCACCCTCGGGCTTCTCAATGGTAGAGCCACACACCGGACAGGCGCTGACCATTTGAAAGACTTGTGCGTGCGCGGGACGCGCTGATAACACTGGCCCCACCACCTCTGGAATAACATCGCCGGCTCGACGCACCACCACGGTGTCACCAATTCGGACATCCTTGCGGGTGATCTCGTCTTCATTGTGCAAGGTCGCATTCGTCACCGTCACGCCACCCACAAAAACCGGTGCTAAGCGGGCCACTGGCGTGATGGCGCCCGTGCGTCCAACCTGCAGGTCAATACCCAACAGCTCAGTCATGGCCTCTTGTGCAGGGAATTTGTGGGCCAATGCAAAACGCGGCGCACGCGCCACGAACCCCAAAACACGTTGTGCTTGCCGCGAATTGACTTTGTAGACCACCCCATCAATGTCGTAGGGCAAGCCGCTACGGCGCTCACCCACAGTGCGGTAATAGTCGAGCAACCCAAGCGCGCCCGATACCGTGGCATGTTGCTCTCGGTTCACTGGCAACCCAAGCTTCGCTAGCCACTGCAGCACCCCATCATGGGTGGCAGGCAAAGAGTCACTGACCTCACCCCAGCCATAAGCAAAAAAGCGCAAGGGGCGTTGTGCCGTAATTTTTGAGTCAAGTTGACGTAAGCTGCCCGCCGCCGCGTTGCGCGGATTAACGAATATTTTTTCTTGACGCTGCGCCTGCATGACATTTAAGCGTTCAAAGTCAGCATGATTCATGAACACTTCGCCGCGTACCTCTAAAACAGCAGGGGCAGGACTGTTTAGGCGTAAAGGTATCGATCGGATGGTTCGAATGTTGGCTGTGACGTCCTCACCCGTTTGACCATCACCTCGGGTAGCTGCTTGCACCAGATGCCCTGCCTCGTAGCGCAAACTGATGGCCAAGCCGTCTAGCTTGAGTTCGCAGGCGTAGGTAACGGGTTCACTAGGTTTGATAACACCGGCTTGCACCAAGGTGTCAGCAACACGTTTATCAAAAGCCAACACTTCTTCTTCTTCAAAAGCATTGGCAAGAGACAACATGGCAACGGCATGAGTCACCGCAGAAAACGCAGCCAATGGTGCGGCACCCACCCGTTGGGTCGGTGAATCGCTGGTCAAAACCGCTGGGAAACGTTGCTCTAATGCCTGTAACTCACGCAGTAGCGCGTCATACTGAGCGTCACCGATAGTGGGTTGATCGTGTACATAGTAAGCTTGGTTGTGCTGTTCGATCTCGGCGCGCAAGTTAGATGCCCGTGCCAACACATCTTCAGGCGGTGTGCCGTGCGGGTCCAACATTAGGCAAATACCCGCCGCGCCCGTTGACTACCCGCGGGCAACCCCGCGGCTTCGAGCTGACCGTACAGCGTCTGAAGTTGCAGATCAATGGCAACATCAGCACCAGGTGCCAAGGCATTGCCCTGATCATCCACCAGTTCGGCACCCACTCGCCGCGATAACTCAAGACCGATTTCCAGCATCCGGCCAAAAGCCATAGGGTTGGACGGACTACGCGGCACATCAAGCAACAAGGTCAAGCGATCAATACCAGCCACGCCGGCATCAAACGCCTCGTTGTCAGCACGCGATAATGTGAAGCACTCAAGACCATGATCACCGATCCAAGCCAGACGCCCTTCTTGCTCAATAAAACACATCGCTTTTGCAGTATCCACAACATCTTGGACAGGGCGTTGCGCCGATAGCAAAAGCGTCAAACCCACTTGGGTATCCAGCGTTGCACAAGTGCTGTCAAGGCGCGCCGCACGTTCCAGAACCTCGTGTTGCTCAGGCCCTTCGACGCTAGCGTCAAGCTTTTCTGCTAGGGCCTGTGCGCTGCCCCAAAGCTGAGACCATTCAATAGCCGTGATGGCGCCACTGCGATTGGCCATCAAAACGGCCAGCTGTATGGCCACGTACTCAGTGTCATCACCCAATTGAGTCACCAGCGAGCCTTCCGTGGTCTGAAGAAACAAACGCACCGTTCGACGACCTGCGCCGCGAAACTCTTGCAAATGGTGCATCAGTGCGCGCCCTGTCATTGGGGCCGGCAGATGCAATTCAATCACCACCTCGGTCACTGAATCAGGCTCTAAAATCAGGGCACTAGCGGGAAGCTCACCGACGGGTGCTGAAACTATCTCTGATTGAGGCGCGGCAGGCGTGGCGGGTTCCAAACCCAAATGACCCAATCCAAACCCAGGCTCCTTGCGTGAATTGTCGCCACCGGAATCGCGCAACAAAGGATCTTCGTCAAGCACCGGTAAATGATCTTGCATCTTGAGCCGTGTGCGGCGATC
>JAFMCG010000113.1 GCA_017857895.1 Burkholderiaceae bacterium
AAAATGCTCCCACAGCCGCCATCGCCGGCATTGGAGTGCCTGACCGTTTTTTTCAGGCCCTTAAAAAACTTGGCATAAGGCTCGACCAGACGGTCGCCTTATCGGATCACGCCCCCATGACCGCAGCACTGCTCGCATCTATTGACGCTAAGACTATACTGATCACGGAAAAAGACGCGGTAAAGTTCCCCGTTGACCTTGACCCGCGTATCTGGGTGGCCAGCGCAGACGTGCATTGGTCAGACGATAGAATCTTGGATTGGCTCACGAAAACAATGCGCGACAAAGGCAGTAAGAGATAAAAGCCGTTAGCCCTTAATCAACGTTGACTGAAGACTATGGACCACAAACTACTCGACATTTTGGTATGCCCGATTTGCAAGGGAAGGTTGCAGTTCAACGCTGAAAAAACCGGTTTGATTTGCCGCGCCGAAAAATTGATCTACCCGATCGAAGACGGTATCCCACTGATGCTTGAGTCACTGGCGCAGCCCTTTAGCGAACCGACTGGCAACGCGCCGGGCGTGATTTAAAGCCCTCGCTGTGACTGAGATGTCATTTCACGTGATTATTCCAGCCCGCTGGGCTTCGACTCGCTTGCCCGGCAAGATGTTGGCCGACCTTGGCGGTGTGCCGATGGTGGTGCGTGTGGCTCAGCAAGCCCAGCGTTCTAGCGCACGCTCAGTCACGATTGCCACCGATCACGCACAAATTGCCCAGGCGGTTCAAAATCACGGTTTTACTGTCCTGATGACATCACTGGACCACCCGAGCGGCACCGATCGATTGGCGCAGGCCGTGACACAACTCGGCCTAGACGCCCAGGCAATCGTGGTCAACGTCCAAGGTGATGAGCCCTTCATTGACCCCGCTCTAATTGAAACCGTCGCGCAGGCGCTCCACGAGAACCCGCAAGCCGATATCGCCACTTGCGCCAGCCCCCTGACAAATGAAGCCCTGCGGCACAACCCCAACGTGGTGAAGGTGGTTTGCGATGGCCGTGGCCATGCGCTTTATTTTTCTCGTGCGCCCATCCCTTTCGACAGAGACGGGCGTGGGAAAGCGCAAACCCTCCACCATATTGGCATTTATGCGTACCGAGTTCGGTTCTTAAAGGCCTTTCCGTCGCTGACACAAGGCTTACTAGAGGCATGCGAATCACTAGAACAGTTGCGCGCACTTGAACATGGCTTCAAAATTCACGTTAGCGTCACTGATAAACCCGTTGCTGGTGGCATCGACACCCCAGAAGACCTACTAAAAGCTCAAAAAACTTTTCAAGAGGCTCAATAGGAATCTTGCGTCAAAAATGACCCACGTCAATATGATGCAATGCGGCATAATCAAAACCACGCTTAGTCGCGTGTCATAACAAAAGGATTGCGTATGCGACTCATACTGCTAGGCCCACCTGGGGCCGGAAAAGGAACCCAGGCGACATTCATTACCCAGCATTTCGGGATTCCTCAAATTTCAACTGGCGACATGCTCAGGGCTGCCGTCGAAGCGGGTACCCCTTTGGGCTTGCAAGCGAAATCGGTAATGGCCTCTGGCGGTCTCGTTTCGGACGAACTGATTATTGGATTGGTAAAGGATCGCCTCGAGCAGCCCGACTGCGCTGGCGGTTACTTATTCGATGGTTTTCCACGGACCATTCCCCAAGCCAACGCGCTAAAAACGGCTAATGTGAGGCTCGATTTCGTTGTTGAAATTGACGTGCCGCACGAAGACATTATCTTGCGCATGAGTGGTCGCCGCGTTCATCCTCCAAGCGGTCGCTCCTACCACGTTACGTTTCACCCACCCAAAGTTGCCGGCCACGACGACGAAACGGGTGAACCTTTGGTGCAACGCGATGATGACAAAGAAGAAACCGTACGCCATCGTTTGTCCGTGTATGAGGACCAGACCAGACCGCTGGTGGATTACTACTCCAGCTGGGCCGAGCAAGACTCGACAGCGGCAAAGTATAGAAAAATCAGTGGTGTCGGATCGGTTGAGGAAATTCGTAATCGGGTACTCAAGGCACTTGATCAATAGCCCAGAAGGGTTTGGTCGAGATGCCCATCACCCGATGTGATCGATCATTTAAAAAAGGAACGAATCAACATGCAGATTGCAGGTAAGGTATTTATCGTCACGGGCGCCGCCTCAGGTTTGGGCGCTGGCACCACCAAAATGTTGACCGAAAACGGTGCTCGGGTGGTGATGGCTGATTTGCAAGATGAGGCTGGAAAAACCCTAGCGCAATCGCTTAACCAAACCTACGTGCATTGCGATGTCACGCAAGAAGCCGATGCGCAGTCGGTGGTAGCGACCGCCTGTGCCATGGGCCCCTTGTTTGGCTTGATCAACTGTGCTGGCATCGCACCAGCGGCCAAAACTGTCGGTAAAAAAGGCGCGCATCCATTAGATATGTTTCAGAAAGTATTGATGATCAACACCGTTGGCAGCTTCAACATGATTCGTCTGTGCGCTGAAGCCATGCAACACAACACCCCTGAGGACACGGGTGAGCGTGGCGTTTTGATCAATACGGCATCGGTAGCGGCCTATGACGGGCAAATTGGTCAGGCAGCGTACGCCGCTTCAAAAGCCGCTACTGTGGGTATGACCTTGCCCATCGCGCGTGATTTGGCACCCTTGGGCATCCGTTGCATGACGATTGCGCCCGGTATTTTTGGCACACCCATGGTGTTTGGCATGCCACAGACCGTGCAAGACTCCCTGGCCGAAAGCATCCCCTTTCCTTCGCGTTTGGGCCGCCCCGAAGACTATGCGAAGTTGGTTCACCAAATCATTACCAACGAAATGCTAAATGGTGAAACCATTCGCTTAGACGGTGCGATACGTATGCCACCCAAATGAGCTTAATGCGTTCAGCCGCAACAGTCAGCGCCTTGACGTTGCTGTCGCGGATCAGTGGTCTTGCCCGAGACATCATCATTGCGCGGGCATTCGGTGCCAGCGCAATGACAGATGCCTTTTGGGTCGCCTTTCGAATCCCAAACTTGTTGCGACGGCTGTTTGCCGAAGGTGCGTTTTCTCAAGCGTTCATTCCCATCTTGGGCGAAGTCAAAGAAACGCACGCCGACACCGCTGCGGTCAGACAAACCATTGACCGAGTGGCATCGGCACTCTTCATTGCCCTGTCGCTCATCACTGTCCTAGGCATTGTTGGCGCGCCACTGGTTGTGCTTGCCATTGCCAGTGGAATGAGTAGTGAGGCGCGGGCCGATGAGTTTTCCGCGGCGGTCTGGATGACGCGGGTGATGTTTCCCTACATCGTGTGCATGTCGCTGGTTGCCTTTGCCTCTGGTGTTCTTAACACGTGGCGCAAGTTCGCGATTCCTGCTTTCACACCGGTTTTGCTCAACCTGAGCATGATTGCGGCCAGCCTTTTGCTGTCCAATCACTTGGCGCAACCTATTTATGCCCTGGCGATCGGCGTGATGATCGGTGGCGTGGCTCAATTATCCATTCAGTGGCTGGCCCTTTCACGGCTGGGCTTACGGCCCAGGCTCGGTGGCAACGTTGCCCAAACCTACAAAGACCCCATCGTGCGCCGAGTGATGCGGCAAATGGTGCCTGCTACGCTGGGTGTGTCTGTCGCGCAAATTTCCATTTTGATCAACACCAACATTGCCACTTGGTTAACCCCAGGAAGCGTCACTTGGTTGTCCTTTGCAGACCGACTGATGGAGTTTCCCACCGCTTTAATAGGCGTGGCATTGGGCACGGTTCTTTTGCCAAGTCTCTCAAAGGCGCACGCGAGCCAATCCAGTGACGAATACAGCCGGCTGCTGGACTGGGGTTTACGTTTGGTCTTATTGCTGGGCCTACCCGCGGCCTTGGCAATGATTCTGTTGGCAGACGCCATGGTCGCTACCCTATTCCAATATGGTGCTTTTTCTGCCAACGACGTCTACCAAACCCAAACCGCTGTCATGGCCTATGCCGTTGGATTGATCGGGTTGTTGATGATCAAAATACTGGCGCCCGGTTTTTACGCCAAGCAAGACATCAAAACACCGGTCAAAATTGCGATTGTCGTGCTCATATTGACCCAGCTCTTTAATCTTGCCTTGGTGCCGGTGTTTGCTCACGCGGGCCTCGCACTGGCAATTGCGCTTGGCGCAACCCTTAACGCAGGCGCACTTTATGTCGGCCTTCGTCGTCGAGGGGTCTACCAAGCACAACCCGGCTGGCTCCGCTTTTTCGGGCGACAAGCCGTGGCGCTGATCGCCATGGGGGCTTTCATCAGCCTGGTTGGATCAGGTGTCGATTGGACGGGGCAAGGCATGGGCAGCTGGATGAGGGTGCTCTGGCTGGGTGCTACTTTAGGCGGCGGTCTTGCCACTTACGTCTTTACGTTGTGGCTTCTGGGCGTCAGACCCTCAGATTTTCAACGCAAACGATCGACTCAAACCGAAAATTCGGGTGAAAAATCCACTTAATCGGGCTATTTATGCTATATTAGCCGATTACTTGATTTAGTCCGAACATTACAAAGGCTCGTTTAGAAACATGGCAAACACCGCCCAAGCTCGCAAACGCGCTCGCCAGTCTGTGGCGCGCAATATGCACAACACCAGTCTGCGCTCGATGTTGCGCACCTCCATCAAACGCGTACGCGCGGCTGTCGCAGCCGGGGATAAGGCATTGGCCGCTGAAGTTTTGCGCAAGACAACAAGCGTCATTGACAGCGTGGCTGACAAAAAGATCATCCACAAGAACAAAGCCGCTCGCCAGAAGAGCAGATTGTCTGCCGCTGTTAAGGCTTTGTCATTGGCTTAAGCTCGGGTATCTAGCGATATTGCCTCAAGTGCCATCTAATTTAGACAGCACCCAATAAAAAAGCCCCCATCAGGGGCTTTTTTATTGGGTTAGCGAAGCTAAGAAAAGCCAAAGAAGTGGGCGAAATCAGGCGCATGGAACGGGCATTATCATTGGTGGGAGTTCAGTCTTGATTGATTCAAACACTGAATGGCGTCGCCATGCGCTAAAGTGACACTTAACGCGTCAAGCGAAACGCAACAACCACCATCAAAAAACAACACAAAGGTAACCATGCAAAAGCCTCGCATTCTTCAAGTCGGATCATTGGGCGGATCGCCCGGCGCTGATGTCTCACTGCAAGAGAACCACGAGATCATCGCACTTTGGCAAGCCGCCGACCGCGCCGCGTGCCTGGCACAAGCCGCAGATGTGGAAGTGGTGGTCACTTCAGCCATGCACGGCTGTGGTCGTGACATCATTGAGCAATTGCCCAACCTGAAGTTCATTTGCAACTGGGGCGTCGGGTACGACACGATTGACATCGAAGCAGCCAACGCGCGTGGCATTCTTGTCTCAAACACCCCTGATGTGCTCAACGACTGTGTGGCAGACGAAGCCTGGGGGCTTTTGATTGCAACGGCTCGGCATATTGCTGCAGGCGATCGTTTCGTACGCGAAAATCGTTGGGAAAACAAAGAAGGCATGTTGCCCCTTGGCACTCGTGTCAGTGGCAAGCGCTTGGGGATTGTTGGCCTGGGCCGTATTGGCCTAGCCATCGCCAAGCGGGGCCTAGGTTTTGATATGCAGATTGGTTACCACAACCGCAACAAACGCACCGATGTCGACTACACCTACCTATCGACTTTGGTCGATTTGGCCAAATGGTCTGATTTTCTCGTTGTAGCCACAGTCGGCGGCGCAGATACTCGACAATTGGTTAATCGCGAGGTGCTCACAGCACTAGGCCCCAAAGGTATTCTTGTGAATATTGCCAGAGGCCCTGTTGTTGATGAAACAGCCATGACCGAATTGCTCAAATCGGGCGCGCTCGGTGGCGCTGGGCTTGATGTCTTTGAAAACGAACCAAAAGTACCTGACGCGCTAAAGCAACTTCCAAACGCCGTGCTGATGCCTCACCAAGCCAGCGCGACCGTGGAAACCAGAGAAGCGATGTTTGATCTGGTCAAACAAAACTTGGCCGCCTACTTTGCCGGTCAGCCACTGATCACTCCAGTGAATTAAAATAATCGTCAGCAAAGGACGCAGCGCTAAACCAAAAGCTCAAAACGGCAAATGAAGCCAACAGTTCAAGCCAATCAATTAAGTCGGCTTGATAACATCGGTTAAACATTCTGCCGTTTTGAGACGATTTTCTTGGGCGAAGTCTTGAACGAACTTCCACGCCAGCGGCTCAATGTCTCTTAACCGATGATCGATGACCACGACCTTGGTGTCGTTGATGGTGCGAGGCACGACGTAGGGTGAGTAGGTCAAGTGCCCGCCAAGCGCGCCCACGGGTCTGTAGGGCGCTAAGACGCCAGCCAAGCGCTCTGCCCAGTCACTCGGTCGAAACCGCTGACCCTCGAGAGTTTCACCATAAATGACAAAAAAAACTGGGGGACTACTCATGAAGAGGTCTCTAACGCAAATCTGTTTGCGACACGCGCGTGGATTCGCACGATTGCAGCTCGGATTGTATATGATTGAGGATTACGCTTTTATTGACACCCCTGACTGCTTGGAACCCACCCATCATGAGCTCTGCCCTCTCACCCATCTACGGTCGCCTGCCTATCGCTTTTACACATGGCCAAGGCGTTTGGCTGTGGGATGAAAGCAACAAACGATACCTCGACGGTTTGTCGGGCATCGGCGTCTCTTGTCTGGGCCATGCCCATCCTGCGCTCGTTAAAGCGATCAGTGAACAGGCCGCCCGGGTCATACACACCTCGAACATCTATCAAGTGCCGCTTCAAGAGGCTTTGGCTCAGCGCATCAGCGCCATCTCTGGTTTAAGCGAGGTATTTTTTGCCAATAGTGGCGCCGAAGCCAACGAAGGGGCGATCAAAGTCGCCAGGCTTTATGGCCATCTAAAAGGCATCAAAGTCCCCACCATCATCACCATGGATTCTTCTTGGCACGGACGCACCATTGGCACACTAGCGGCCACTGGTAGCGAAAAAGCCAAAGAAGGCTTTGGGCCGTTGCCAGCTGGCTTTATTCAAGTGACTTACAACAGCATTGATGCGGTTAAAAACGCGGCCCACGACTGCCCTGATGTGGTGGCCGTCATGATTGAAGTCTTGCAAGGTGAAGGCGGCATTCGGCCATCAGACATCAGTTATATCCAGGACTTGCGCAAACTTTGTGATGAGCGACAGTGGCTACTGATTATTGATGAAGTCCAGTCCGGCATTGGCAGAACTGGCAAGTGGCTCGCTCATCAATGGGCAAATGTTTTGCCAGATGTCATGACCTTGGCCAAGGGCTTGGGCGGTGGCGTACCCATTGGCGCCGTGGCCT
>JAFMCG010000114.1 GCA_017857895.1 Burkholderiaceae bacterium
GGCTTCCAGGAGCTGTGCTGCGCCCCTGAGACCACCCAACGGATTCTTGACCTCATGGGCGAGGTTGCGCAACAGTTCATGTTGGCCAGCGATCTCTTGAGCCAAGCGCTGTGTGCGGTCTACCACCAAACGCGACTCCAGGTCAGCGACCTCAACCAGCGCGACCCATTGATCTTGCCCCAATAAGCTCACTGTCGTGACAGACACCTCACTGGAAGTTGGACCTTTGGGTACCAAAGCCACCTGACGACAGCTCTCAAGTGTGCCTTCACAGGCGTGCAAGAATGATTGCGCCAAGGCGGGATCAGGATCAAACAGTGCGATGGCCATTTGACCTTCAAGGCGACGTCGGGAACGTCCGAACAAATCTTGTGCGGCGGAATTGACGCGCACCACTACCCCGTCTTGGTCTAGAAGCAGGATAGTGGTGGCAAGTAGGTCGTAGGAATCACCAGTGTTCATGGGTGTCGGGTCGGCTCGACCCGACCACCTCAAAGAAAAAGAATCACAGGCTGTAGTACATATCGAATTCGATAGGATGAGTGGTCATGCGGATGCGTGTCACCTCAGCCATTTTCAAATCGATGTAGGCGTCAATCATGCCGTTACTGAATACGCCACCGCGCGTGAGGAACTCACGATCGGCATCAAGCGCTTCGAGGGCTTGATCCAGCGAATGACAAACGGTTGGGATCTTTGCATCCTCTTCAGGCGCCAAGTCGTACAAGTTCTTGTCAGCAGCATCACCGGGGTGAATCTTGTTTTGAACACCATCCAAACCAGCCATCATCAGTGCTGAAAAAGCAAGATACGGGTTAGCCAGTGGATCAGGGAAACGGGCTTCGATGCGACGTCCCTTGGGGTTGCTGACATAAGGGATACGGATCGAAGCTGAACGGTTACGGGCCGAATAAGCCAATTTGACTGGTGCTTCGAAGTGAGGCACCAAGCGCTTGTAAGAGTTTGTGCCTGGGTTGGTAATGGCATTAAGCGCGCGCGCGTGCTTAATAATCCCACCGATGTAATACAAGGCAAACTCTGACAGACCGGCATAGCCGTTACCCGCAAACAAGTTTTGACCGTCTTTCCAGATCGACTGGTGCACATGCATGCCTGAACCGTTGTCACCAACAATGGGCTTTGGCATGAAGGTTGCTGTCTTGCCATAGGCATGGGCAACGTTGTGTACCGTGTATTTCAAAATCTGGTTCCAATCTGCGCGCTTTACCAACGTGCTGAAGCGCGTTCCAATCTCTGACTGACCGGCGCCTGCCACTTCGTGGTGATGAACCTCAACAGGCACACCCTGCTCTTCGAGCAACAAACACATTTCTGAACGCATGTCTTGGAATGAATCGACAGGCGGCACAGGAAAGTAACCGCCTTTGACAGCAGGGCGGTGCGCCAAATTGCCACCATCCATGTCAAGCCCAGTGCTCCATGAGGCTTCTTCGGATTTGATTTTCACGAAGGTGCCCGACATGTCTGTGTTCCAGGTCACACCGTCAAATACAAAAAACTCTGGCTCAGGACCAAAGAAGGCGGTGTCGCCCAAGCCACTGGATTTCAAGTAGGCCTCAGCACGCTTGGCCAATGACCGTGGGTCGCGATCGTAACCTTTCATGTCTGAGGGCTCAACCACGTCGCAAGTCATGATGAGGGTTGACTCTTCACGGAAAGGGTCCATGCGAGCCGATTCCGAATCAGGCATCAACAACATATCAGAGGCTTCGATACCCTTCCAGCCTGCAATTGATGATCCGTCAAAGGCTTGGCCGGACTCAAACTTTTCTGCGTCCATTTGGTGAGCAGGTATTGAGACGTGCTGCTCCTTACCCATGGTGTCAGTGAAACGCAAGTCAACAAACTTGACTTCGTTATCGGCAATCAACTTTAGAACGTCTTGGGTCGTGCTCATGATGGCTCCGGTTTGTACGATTTCAAAAAAATTAGGGCCCATCTGTCATTCACAGCAAGTGGCTGACAAGGGTATAAATAAATTAAAGCAAATAACATGCCAGTAATGCCGCTTAAAAAATAATGGCAGTCACTGAGCACTCGAACGATGCCATGCTCTTTAATGGTGCATTATGCACCATTAAATGCGCTAATTAGGTGCAAATCATCCCCTCACCCCTCATGCGCTGCCTCATCATCCAAAAAAAGACTTTGTAGGGTGTTCAGGTGTAGCCATCCCAGTTCAGTGGCGCACAGTTGGCTCGGGTCTGATGTCATCATTTTACGCTCAAGCGCCAATTGCATTGGTGCGCTCAATGCCAATCGCGATAAGCCAGTGCGCTCCTCAAAAAGACGGGTTGTCACGCCTTGGCGTAACCGCAATGCATTGAGCATGAACTCAAAGGGCAAATCGGCTGGACTCAACCGCCTTGTTTCAGTGATGTGACTGCCATCCTGACGTGTGGCCGATTGCATCCACTGCTCAGGATTGCGGGTTCGAACGCTTCGCTCAATTCGATCATGAAACGAAAGCTTACTGTGCGCACCAGGACCGATGCCCAAGTAATCACCAAAGGTCCAGTAATTCAAATTGTGGCGCGAACGCTCTTTGACGGTTGCATAGGCCGAGATTTCATAGCGGTCCCAGCCATGCGCCGAGATCGCTTGTTCGATCTGCGCTTCCATTTCGCTCAACACGTCTTCATCAGGCAGCGTTGGTGGGAATTTTGCGAATACTGTTTGTGGCTCCAGCGTTAACTGATAAAGGCTTAAGTGCTGCACCCCCATGCTTAGTGCCGTGCTTAATTCAGCTTTCCATTGGCTTGCCGTTTGACCGGGCAACCCGTACATGAGATCCAAGTTAACCCGATCAAAGGCGCGCAAGCCGAGCTCAATCGCCGTTGAGGCTTGTTTAGCGTCATGACCACGACCCAGTGCCTTCAGGTGTGTGTCATTAAAAGACTGCACACCAATCGACAAGCGGTTAATGCCACTGGCAGCGAACGCAGTGAATTTTTTCGCCTCAGCCGTACCAGGGTTGGCTTCGATGGTGATTTCAGCATCTGGCCACAACGACAACCGTGCCCGAACCATGGCGATCAATTGATCCATGGTCGCTGTCGACATCAAGCTTGGTGTGCCGCCACCGATGAAGATGGTGTGGATTTGCCGGCCCCAAATCAAGGGCAACGCCTGTTCAAGGTCAGCTGTTAGGGCCTGCAGATACTGTGCCTCTGGCACTTCATCGGGGGCCTGATGCGCGTTGAAGTCACAGTATGGGCAACGACTTGAGCACCATGGCACGTGGATATAAAGCGACAAGGGTGGCAAGGCTTCAAGTGCAAACCCTGTTTTTATCGGTTGTGACATTGAAACCGGGCTTTTTGCGTCCTGCCGTGCAATCGGAATCACCCGGTGGGGGTTGGCTGAAGCGGTCATTCGCGGATTAAAGCACGGTCGCGTAAGGTTTTAATTAACATGCGCATCGCTTGCGCACGGTGACTGATTTCATTTTTTTGCACGGCGTCGAGCTCAGCGGCTGTCAATCCGAGTTCGGGCAACAGGAAATGCGGGTCGTAACCAAAACCGTGATCGCCCCGCGGGTGATCAATGACCTGCCCCACCCATGTGCCCTGCGCGACGATCGGCAAGGGATCATCAGGCGATAAAACCAGTACCAAAATGGTCACATACATGGCCTGACGATCTGTCACGCCTTTCAGACTAGCGACAAGCTTTTGGTTGTTGGCCTGATCTTGAACCAATCCTGCAACAGGATCGGCATAACGCGCAGAGTGAACCCCGGGTGCACCAGCCAAACTTGGGACACAGATACCCGAATCATCGGCCAGCGCCGGTAAACCCGTTTGAGTGCTGGCATGACGGGCTTTGGTTAGGGCGTTTTCTAGAAACGTGCCATAGGGTTCAGGTGCCGGTTCAACGCCAAGCGAGCCCTGATCCAAGACTGTCACACCCAAAGGGGCCAATAGGCGATCGAATTCGTGGCGCTTGCCGGGGTTTGCGGTGGCTAGAACCAGCTGACTTAACATCGACACACAATCTCCATTCATACGGTCGTTTTAAACCGCTGACTCACGCTCAGCTTCAGGCACGTCTTGCAGCAAAATGTCGACCAAATCGCGAGCAAACGGCGGCAAGGCAGCCAAATCGCGTACGCAAATGTGCAGTTTTCGCTCAGCCCATGGATCAGACAGCTTGACCAAGCGCAGATTCATATTGCTCGAAAAGCGTCGTGCAGCCTGCTCTGGCACAATCCCGATGCCCACACCTGCCTCAATCATTCGGCAGACCGAGTCGAAACTACCCACCTCAATCCGAAACCGGAAAGGGTGGCCTAGGTTGTCAGCGGCTTGGATCAAAAAAGCGTGGATAGCGCTCCACTCAGACAACCCGACATATTCGTAGGACAAGGTTTCGCCGAAAGCCACCTCTTTGCGGTCAGCCAAGGGATGCTTGGCATCTGTCACGAGAGTCAGTCGGTCTTTTCGGTAGGGTAGGAATTGAATGCCCTCGCCGGCGGGTTGTCCGGCAACAACACCGATGTCTGCCGCCCCATCTGCCACTGCTTTAACAACCAGATAGCTGAGCCGCTCGCGCAAATCAACAGTGACATCGGGGTGCGTGGACAGGTAGCGACTGAGCACCGTTGGCATGAATTCAGTCATGGCGGTGGTGTTTGCCACCATCCTCACCTGCCCTTTAACGCCCTTTGAATACTCATGAATGTCACCCCGCAGTTGTTCAATTTGTTGCAGAACTTTGCGCGCATGCCGCAGAAAAGACTCCCCGGATGGCGTTAGCGTCACGCCCTGGCTGTTTCGAAAAAAAAGCCGAGTCCCAAAATGCTCTTCGAGGTTTTTAACGCGGTTGCTGGCAGCGGGTAAAGAAAGATGTGACTTTTCAGCGCCGCGTGTCAAGCTGCTTGCGTCACCAATATTCACAATGAGTTGTAGATCAGTTAAGTCGAAGTGGCTGGCCATGGTTTGATTTGTCGCGGTTAAAACCCGTTCGCAATGCTTCAATTGTCAAAAAGCTGGGCTTAATTAAACAGCAATTGTCAATTGGCGAGCACTACGGCACAGTTTGGTTTTGATTAAACCGCAATCATAAGGCAACAATGACAACCCACGCTGAACAGTACCAAGAAATTAGAGACGGGATCCGCAGTCTGTGTGCCCAATTTCCTGATGAATACTTCAGAAAAATTGACGAAGAGCGGACCTACCCAGAGACTTTTGTCAACGCCCTAACTGAGGCCGGTTGGATGGCGGCACTGATTCCGCAAGAATACGGCGGATCTGGCCTAAGCATGACTGAGGCCTCTGTCATCATGGAGGAAATTAATCGCTCAGGTGGCAATTCTGGGGCCTGTCATGGTCAGCTCTACAACATGGGCACCTTGTTGCGCCATGGTTCTGCGACGCAAAAGCAATTTTACTTACCCAAAATTGCGGCTGGCGAATTGCGTTTGCAATCCATGGGTGTCACTGAGCCTACAACAGGCACTGACACCACAAAAATCAAAACCACCGCCGTTAAAAAAGGCGACAAGTACGTCATTAACGGACAAAAAGTTTGGATTTCACGCGTCCAGCATTCTGACCTCATGATTTTACTGGCCCGCACCACGCCATTGGCTGAGGTCACCAAAAAGTCCGAAGGCATGTCCATTTTCCTGGTTGACTTGCACCATGCCGTCAAAAACGGCATGACAGTTCGTCCCATCATGAACATGGTTAACCACGAAACCAATGAGCTGTTTTTTGACAACTTAGAGATCCCCGTTGAAAACTTGATTGGCGAAGAAGGCAAAGGCTTCAAATACATCATGGACGGCCTTAATGCCGAGCGCGCCTTGATTGCGGCCGAGTGTATTGGTGACGGTTACTGGTTTATCGACCGAATCTCAAAGTACGTCAAAGAACGCATCGTTTTTGGCCGCCCTATTGGTCAAAACCAAGGGGTCCAATTTCCGATCGCCCGCGCCCATGTCAACGTCGAGGCCGCAAGCTTAATGCGTTATGAAGCGTGTCGTCTTTACGATGCTGGCTTGCCCTGCGGTGCTCAAGCCAACATGGCTAAGCTGTTGGCCGCTGACGCGTCTTGGGAAGCGGCTAACGCCTGCCTGCAGTTCCACGGTGGTTTTGGCTTTGCTTGCGAATATGATGTTGAAAGAAAATTCCGCGAAACGCGCCTTTACCAAGTAGCCCCCATTTCAACGAACTTAATCCTGTCATACGTGGCAGAACACATTTTGGGTTTACCTCGATCCTTCTAAAGGAGCTCTCACCATGTCTAACGAATCGACCACCGCCTTGTTGCACCCAAGCGCTGCACTGGCCCAGTTTGCCGCTACGCTGCAGTATGAAGACATCCCAGGGGCGGTTGTAGACCGCTGTGAGGATTTATTTCTAGACACCGTGGGATCGATTCTCGCGGGCTCCACGAGCAAGCCCGTCAAAGCCATGGCAACGTTTGCCAATCAAATGGGCCCCAGCGACGGCCCCTCAGAGGATTTGGTGCAACGCACCAAGACAACGCCCTACTTTGCCGCCATGGTAAACGCGGCATCAGCGCATGTGGCCGAGCAAGACGACGTTCACAACGGCGCGGTCTTTCACCCAGGCGCTGTGGTCTTTCCACCCGCGTTAGCCGTGGCACAAGCCATCGGTGCTTCTGGTAAAGCATTCATCACCGCTTGTGTCGCAGGCTACGAAGTGGGTATCCGCGTGGGCGAGTTTTTGGGTCGTTCGCATTACAAGATATTTCACACCACTGCGACAGCCGGCAACTTAGCTGCTGCCACGGCCGTCGGACGTCTGTTGAACCTAACGCCTGATCAAATGTTGCATGCCATTGGATCGGCTGGTACCACCGCCGCCGGTTTGTGGGAATTTTTACGCGACGCGGCTGACGCCAAGCAACTTCACACTGCCCATGCGGTTACTGCTGGCATGCAAGCGGCCTATTTGGCGCAGGCTGGCTTCACCGGCGCACAACGTATTCTGGAAGGCGCCCAAGGCATGGGGGCCGGCATGAGCCAGGACGCTGATGCCAGCAAATTGGTTGATCGACTCGGGGTGCGTTGGACGCTGATCGAGACATCTTTCAAATTTCACGCATCTTGCCGTCACACCCACCCTGCTGCTGACGCGCTGCAGGCAGCCATAAAGAACAATGGCTTAACTGTTGATCAAATCGAATCTGTTGTGACGCATGTGCACCAAGGTGCCATTGATGTTCTCGGCCCAGTGACGGATCCGCAGACCGTTCACCAGTCAAAGTTTTCGATGGGTACCGTGTTGGCACTCATTGCA
>JAFMCG010000115.1 GCA_017857895.1 Burkholderiaceae bacterium
CGCAGATCAACAAAATACCCGTTACGGGCGCACGAACAATCGCGGTAAAAAAAGCCGCCATGGCGACCAGCGCGAAGGCACTCGGGTTCAGTAGCTCAGTAGCAGGCATGAAATGATTGACGCCAGAGGCAAACAGTGCACCGATTGCCGCCCCGACGAGCAGTAGGGGTGCGAACAAACCGCCGGGTGTTCCCATCGAGTAGGACAAAGGCCCCAGCACCCAGCGCACCAATAACAACACCAGTAAAGCGCTCATGCCCAATTGACCGGCCAAAATGGTGTTGACCTGTATCTCACCACCACCGACCCATTGCGGTTGCCAATAAGCCAGTAGCCCAATAAAAGCGCCAATGATGCCGGCTTTGACGATCGGTGAGACTTTGGGGGCAGTATTGTTAAAAAGATTCAGACCCAGTAAGACGCTTTTGTTGTAAATCACACCCAAGCCACCGATCAAAGCCCCAAGCACGGCGTAAAACAACAGCTCAACCGTGCTGGTGGGTAAAAAGTCGCTCACCAGAAATTCGACTTCATTGCCAAAGTAACCGCGGTAAACCGCCATGGCGGTTGCAATGGCGACCAAGGTGGTCAACACGCGGCGCATGGTGGTCCGGTGTGCCACTTCTTCGATGACAAAAGCCGCGCCAGACAAAGGGGCGTTGAAAGCTACCGATAAGCCGCAACCGGCCACTGCGGTGTAAAGCATCGACCGATCGCTTTGATTGAAACCGAACAATCTGCCGCATTGCGTACCGATAACAGCGGCCATTTGAATGGTTGGACCTTCGCGGCCAAGCGCCAGACCTGGGATCATGGCCAACAAACCGCCAAGGTATTTGATCGGCAGTACACGTAGCGGGGCAGGTTCGGCTTGCTCGCGCATAACCGCTTCAACGTGTTGCACGCCGCTGCCGGCAGCGCTTGGCGCATAGGTGACCAACCAGCGAGCGATGGCCACACTCACGGCGACCACCACCATGGCAGCAAGCCAGCCGGGCAAACCCAAGAATCCGTTTGTTTTCCAGTGGGCGAGCAGTGCCAGAAAACCAGCGCCGCCGTGTGTCAGCAACCAGTGAAAACTGCCGCCGACCAAACCAACCAAAACACCCGCTAACGCCGCCACCGCCATAAGCGGTACGAGCGCGCGCGTCATGGTGTCAAACGATTCATCTTCTTGAGTATTGCCCTGAGCCATCCACTGTCCTTTGTCGCAATTGATAACAACCCGTCGAATCGTAACCGTTACCAATTACTTTGTGCAGAGCGCTGAAAAATCAGGGGTTTACGCCTAAGACCTTGGCCGACTATGGTATTTGGGCTCGCGCTACCGTTTCACGGTGCTAATATTCACGTTTCTTGATCTGAAAACCGACACAAAAAAATGGTAGAGACAATGAATGTGAACGCGCCTGCTTATGTCAAACACGACGGTTTAAAGCGCTGGGTCGCTGAAATCGCCGCCAAAACCAAACCCAGTCGTATTGTCTGGTGTGATGGCTCTGAGCAAGAGTATGCCCAGTTGTGTGCTGAAATGGTGGCTGCTGGCACGCTAATTCCCCTGAATGCGCAAAAGCGTCCAAATTCTTTTTTAGCCCGCTCGGCACCTGATGACGTGGCTCGCGTCGAGGACCGTACCTTCATTTGTACCCCAAACCAGTCTGATGCCGGCCCGACTAACAATTGGATGGCGCCTGATGACATGCGTCAAACCCTAGAGGGTTTGTTTGACGGTTGTATGCAGGGTAGAACGCTCTATGTGGTTCCGTTTTCTATGGGTCCTTTGGGTTCACCCATTGCTCAAATCGGTATCGAGTTAAGCGACTCGCCTTATGTTGCTGTCAATATGCGCATGATGACCCGTATGGGCCGAGCCGTTTATGACGTCCTTGGCGCGGATGGCGAATACGTGCCCTGTGTACACTCGGTTGGTGCGCCGTTGGCGGGCGGCCAAGCTGACGTTGCGTGGCCATGCAACAGCACCAAGTACATTGTTCACTTTCCCCAAACCCGTGAGATCTGGTCATATGGATCCGGATACGGTGGCAACGCGTTGTTGGGTAAGAAATGCTTTGCCTTGCGCATTGCCTCCACGATGGGCCGCGCGGCTGCCGATCAGGCTGACTCTCCAGGCTGGTTGGCCGAGCACATGCTGATCTTGGGCGTGCAAGCGCCATGGGGCAAGAAGTACCACGTCGCTGCTGCTTTTCCATCGGCCTGTGGCAAAACCAACTTTGCCATGCTGATTCCACCCGCGGGCTTGTCGCAACAGGGCTGGAAAATCACCACCATTGGTGATGATATTGCTTGGATTAAGCCCGACGCAAAGGGTCGTTTGCGTGCGATTAACCCTGAGGCGGGTTATTTTGGTGTGGCGCCAGGTACCAACGAGCAGTCAAACTTTAACTGCATGGCCTCTCTCAAAGAGAATGTGATCTTCACCAACGTGGCGTTGACCGATGATGGCGACGTTTGGTGGGAGGGCATGACCAAAACCCCACCGGCGCACTGCATTGACTGGCGCGGTAACGATTGGACGCCAGAGGCCGCGAAAAAAGACAGTATCAAGGCCGCTCATCCAAACGCCCGTTTCACCGTCAGTGCCACTCAAAACCCCGTTTTGGATGAGGCTTGGGATGATCCCGCTGGTGTTGAAATCGACGCCTTTATTTTTGGTGGTCGTCGCTCGACAACAGTGCCTCTGGTGACTGAGGCCCGCAGCTGGGAAGAGGGTGTCTACATGGCCGCTACCATGGGATCTGAAACCACAGCAGCAGCCATGGGTAAGCAAGGCGTGGTGCGTCGTGATCCGTTTGCGATGCTGCCTTTCTGTGGTTACAACATGGCCAATTACTTTTCACATTGGTTACAGTTGGGCGAACAGATTGAGGCCATAGGCGCTGCGTTACCTAAGATTTTCTGCGTCAACTGGTTCCGTACCGACGATCAGGGTCGCTTTGTTTGGCCCGGCTTTAGCGAAAACGCCCGGGTATTGAAGTGGATGCTAGCGCGCATTGAAAACAATGCGGGTGGTGTTGAGCACGTCTTTGGTGTCACACCACGCTACGAGGATTTGGATTGGGCGGGCTTGAACTTCTCTGAGGATCTCTTTAAGGCGATCACCTCAATTGAGGCTGACGCTTGGAAGCAGGAATTCAAATTACATGATGAACTGTTCCAGACGCTTTCTGAAGGGCTGCCATCCAATTTGCTCAAAATTCGTGGCGAGCTAGAAGCCAGACTGGGTTAACGACTCGCGTTTCGGTCGTCGACTGACCCCGTTGGGGGTTGGTTCGCAAAACAGAGAACCCGCCTTTTGGGCGGGTTCTCTGTTTTAGTAAAAGCTTTGAAGCGCTTGGGTTGCAGTCTGCGTCGTTCGATGGCTTAATCTAGTGGTGTTTGTCCTAATCTATTATTAAATCAACATCCATTGCCCGAGGTGGCTCATGACGCTAGACGCGATTTCGCACCGAGAACGTAACGCCAAAATATTGGCCACGCTAGGGCCTGCAAGTAGCGATCGAGAGACCATTCATGCGCTCTTTAACGCTGGTGTTGACGTGTTCCGGTTTAACTTCAGCCATGGCACGCATGCTGATCACCAAGCGCGCTACGAACTGGTGCGTGAAATTGAACGTGAGGTTGGGCGTCCAGTCGGGATTTTGTTGGATCTACAGGGCCCAAAGCTGCGGCTCGGCGCCATTGAGGGCGGCAAGATCGCCGTTAAGATCGGACAAACGCTAGTCCTTGATCTTGAGCCGACAATTGGCAATTCGCTGCGCTTGCCCATGCCGCACCCAGAGATTTTCGCTGCCATCAAGGCCGGCGACGATCTGCTTATCGATGATGGCAAGGTTCGCTTGCGGGTTCTAGAAGCCGATGCGCGCTCGGCCAAGGTCAAAGTACTCAATGATGGTGTGTTATCAGACCGTAAAGGCGTGAATGTACCCGGTGCCATCTTGCCAATGTCGGCTTTGACAGCAAAAGACCGACAGGATTTGGACTTTGGCTTGTCGTTGGGCGTCGATTGGGTGGCACTGTCGTTTGTGCAACGACCTGAAGACATTGAAGAGGTCAAGGCCATCGTGGCCGGTCGCGCCTGGACCATGGCCAAGTTAGAAAAACCCGCCGCGATTGATTCACTGGAGGCCATCATCGCTGCGAGCGACGGTGTGATGGTGGCACGTGGCGATTTGGGCGTTGAGTGCGCGCCAGAAGATGTGCCCGTGCTTCAAAAACGCATTATTCGTGCCTGCCGTGAGATCGGTAAGCCAGTGGTCGTGGCCACCCAAATGCTTGAGTCGATGATTTCTTCGCCCGTGCCCACCCGAGCTGAGGTCAGCGACGTTGCGGGTGCAATTTATGATGGTGCCGATGCGGTCATGTTATCAGCCGAATCGGCTTCTGGTGTCTATCCGGTGGCTGCAGTCACCATGATGGATCGTATCATTCGCGCCACAGAAAACGATCCCTTGCAGCGCTTGACGATGCAGGCGGTTCAGTCTTACCGGGACACGACCACTCAAGATGCCATTTCGGCGGCGATTCGAACGGTGGCAGAAACGTTACCCGTGGCAGCGACCGTTGCTTTCACGTCCTCAGGGGCGAGCGCACTTAGAGTGGCTCATGAGCGACCACGCACACCAATTTTGAGCTTAACGCCGCACATCAGTGTAGCCAGACGCTTGACCTTGGTATGGGGTGTTCATTCGACGCAAGCGGTTGATGTGACCGATTTGGACGAGATCGTCACCCACGCCACAGCAGCGGTAAAACGCCACGGCTTTGGTGAGCCGGGCCGGGCGGTTTTGGTGGCGGCAGGTACGCCGTTTGGCGTGTCTGGCACGACCAATTTGCTGCGTATCGTTTGGTTGCAGTAATCGATCGATACCGCGCATCCTGTTAAGCTTTGGTTTGCGCGATTACTTGCGACACGAGTTGCGCTAGCGCCGCGGGCGCAAGCGCACCACTAACACGTTGAATCGATTGGCCGTGATGAAAAACCATCAAGGTGGGTATTGAGCGAATTTGGTGGGCAACGGCCACGCTTTGATGGGCCTCAGTGTCGATCTTGGCAAACACCATGCGGCCACCGTGTTGCTTGGCAGCAGCGGCAAAGGTGGGGGCAAACTGCTGGCAAGGTCCACACCACGGCGCCCAAAAGTCCACTATCACGGGTAGGGACCCGGCTTGAGCGTTTGTTGGCTTTTGAGTGAGTTCTGACAAGGCGCTGGCATCCAATGACAACACGCCCTCTAGCAGGGGTTTGGCGCAAGCACCACAAGTCGGTGATTGCGCCAAACTTTCAACTGGCAAGCGATTTTTTTTCTGGCAGTGGGGACAGGCGACGATCATTGGAGGCTCCTGTTTTTATATGACGCGTGTTGCGCATGGCCTTTTGTTTTAGCGCATGCGCGCGTTCTAACCAATATAAATTATTTATCAGCTGATGCCAGCTGTTTTGTCGGCTGCGCTGCGATTAACGCGCATTTTTGAGAAAAATGACAATAATGTTTTCTGGCATTGGTATGCTGTCAGAGCGAATGATCTGATTCCACTTCAACGGCGCATTGTTTTTTAGGCATCAATTGACGAACGACACGACACACCATCGCGCCTTCTTGGCGTTACTGATTGCCATCTCTTTGGCCTTCGTGTGGCTACTCACGCCTTTCATCGCCGCGATTTTTTGGGCAATTGTCATTGCTATCCTGTTTGCACCGTTGCAGCGACGCCTGTCGTTACGCCTGCCGCGTTCCCCTAATTTGGCCAGTCTCATCATGTTATTGGTGATTATTTTGATGGTTTTGTTGCCCATGGGGTTCTTGGTGCGGTCGGTGGCTTCTGAGGTGATTCAACTTTACCAATTGGTGCAGGCGGGTCAATTTAATATTGGCAATCAGTTCGAGCAAGTCTTTGACGCACTGCCTGAGTTCTCTCGGCCGTGGCTCGAGCGTGCGGGTCTGGCCGATGTTGAGGCTATTAAGTCTTACGTGTCCCGGTTTGCTGCACAGGCCGTGCGAGTGGTGGGTAATCAAGCCATCAATGT
Organism: Burkholderiaceae bacterium; assembly: GCA_017857895.1. Taxonomy (GTDB): domain Bacteria; phylum Pseudomonadota; class Gammaproteobacteria; order Burkholderiales; family Burkholderiaceae_B; genus Algicoccus. The sequence continues at coordinate 6,047 of JAFMCG010000115.1, forward strand.
GGGACAAAACACATTCCTCTTCGTGTTGAGTCTGGCCATCATGTTGTATCTGTTGTTCTTTTTACTTCGCGATGGTGCAAGCCTTTCGTCTCTGGTTAGAAGAGGGTTGCCGTTGACCACCAATCAAAAAGAGCAGTTTCTTGATAAATTGGCGACCGTTGTGCGTGCCACGATCAAGGGCAACGTGGCCGTGGCTGCCGTTCAAGGCGCGCTCGGTGGCCTGATCTTTTGGATTTTGGACATACCGTCAGCGATCCTTTGGGGGACCCTGATGGCGATTTTGTCACTGTTGCCTGCTGTGGGGGCTAGCTTGGTTTGGGCGCCAGTGGCGATTTATTTTTTGGCGACAGGTGCGATTGGTGATGCCATCATATTGACGCTATTTGGTGTGCTGGTGATCGGGTTGGTCGATAATGTGTTGCGACCCATTTTGGTGGGTAAGGACACTCGCTTACCAGATTACTTGGTGCTGATCTCTACGCTCGGAGGCTTGACGCTCTTTGGCCTTAGCGGATTTGTGGCAGGGCCCTTGATCGCTGCCTTGTTTATGGTGGCTTGGGATTTGTTTATCCATATGAGAGAGCAGGCTGCTCGCTCCTCGGATCGAGTCGATGGGGATGTCTCTCAGACCAAGCCCAAAGATTGACGGGCTGCCGTGACCGTCAAGGTGCTTTCACACAGAAACACAACAATGTCTGACGGTGCCATGACTTCTAGTATCTCAAGCAAGGCTTCCGTTTGGTCTTCCGCACCCGCCAGTGCGCCAACATGCACGGGTGCACCGCGTTCAAAAACCGCGCGAGGCACCAGATAGACCAACGCATTAGGGTCGGGTGGGCCAACCAGCAACAAAACCGTGAGCGTAAAGACGTCGTGCCTGCTTTCTGGGTTGGTGAGGTCAGCAACGCTCAGTTCTATTTCAATCAAGTCTGGTAATTCAGCGTTAAGCACCAAACGTGGCGTTAGTCCCTCAATCATGTCGTGCTCGTCTCAATCGTTGGCTATGGGGTGGCTGTGGTGTTTTCGTTGGCGCCAAGGGCCTCGGTCAAAGCCACCAGCAGTTGGTTGAGTTCGGCCGTCATCAACATAAAGTCGCCATCAAGTTTTTCTTCAGGCGTCGCACCCGTTTGAGCACTTGATCTGTCCTGCAGGATGTCTAGCGCATTGACTCGCTTGCAGTCGGCCGTGTCAGTGAGCACAAAACTAATGCGATCCTGCCAAGTGAGCGCTA
>JAFMCG010000116.1 GCA_017857895.1 Burkholderiaceae bacterium
AATGACTTTCACTTATCTTCCTCGAAATGCTGTCCAGCGCAGTCAGACCACTGCTAACTCAGGAAACCCATCCATAATTTTAGTTGGGGCTTCTCCGACGATGATCAGACTCATAATCACAGCCTGCTGTGTTCGCTTGTCCTCAATAAAGTCGTCTTTGCTCAGGCCCTCGACAAAGACACAAGCGTCTGATGCTACCTGCCGGATGTGCTCGAGGTAATCTCCAAGCCGGTTTTGGTTCATATCGGTTGGGCTTCTGAGAGTACTTTCGCTCTGAACTTGGCAGGCAAATCGGCTGGCGTTAAAAGATCAACGCGAGCACTTAATACTGTCTCTAAGTCGTCCTGCAGGCCACCGAGATCGAACAGTGTGGCGCCCGGCAAAGCATCAACCAATAAGTCGATGTCACTTCCCTCCTTGTCGGTTCCATGCACAACTAACCCAAAGACTCTTGGGTTAGTTGTGCGATAGCGCATGACTGTTGCTCGGATTAGGCTGCGCTTAGCGTTTAGGATGTCCGAGGTTTCATGAGGATCTGCTGATGTTTGATGTCACCTATATTGGGCAATCGCGCAGAGTAGTGCAATATTATTGCCCGTCCTTACGGGATGGGACTGGAATATTAAGTCGGCTTTGGTGGGTGATTATCTCCGATGATCGGGCGAAGCCTAAAAATCGCAATAAATCAATGACTTAGACGTGGTGCCCGGGGCCGGAATCGAACCGGCACGCCTTGCGGCGGGGGATTTTGAGTCCCCTGCGTCTACCAATTTCACCACCCGGGCACTTTCTCGATGAGGCTCATCTCATTTAGAACGTGGATTATACGTGCAAATTCGATCTCAGTCTTTTAAGGGGCGGGCCGGTCGGTTTTAATGAGCGTTCTAAGCCTTGAAATCGGGGTGACAGGCCCCAAATAAACGACATTGCGGCCTTTGCTCGAACTTCAAGTTTGTGGCTTAGCCGTCCTTCTAACGAATAGCTTTTAAGCAATGGGTGAAACGATGACAGAGGCGACCAAGCCATCTTCGGCGCAAACGATGGGGTTTCAGGCAGAAGTTAAGCAACTGCTGCACCTGATGATTCACTCTCTTTACAGCAATAAAGAGATTTTTATGCGCGAGTTGATTTCTAACGCTTCTGATGCGTGCGACAAGCTACGGTTTCGGGCTTTGGACGAGCCAGCTTTGTTTGAGAATGATTCGGAACTGAAAGTACGGGTTGATTTTAATAAGGACGCGCGCACCATCACGATCTCGGACAACGGCATTGGCATGAGCAAAGAAGAGGCGATTGCCAATCTGGGCACGATCGCACGCTCAGGTACCCGTGAGTTTTTCTCAAAATTGACGGGTGACAATCAAAAAGACGCACAGTTGATTGGCCAATTCGGCGTTGGATTCTATTCTTCTTTTATCGTGGCTGACAAAGTCACGGTTTACAGTCGTCTAGCTGGACTCACGCCCGAAGAAGGCGTCGAATGGAGCTCTGACGGCCAGGGCGAGTTTGCAATCGCCAACCGTCCCAAGGCACAACGTGGCACAGAAATCGTCTTGCATTTGCGTGAAGGCGAAGATGACTTTCTGAGCAGCTGGAAGCTGCGCGAAGTGCTGCGCCGCTACTCAGACCACATTTCCCTGCCTGTTGAAATGCCCAAAGAAGAGTGGGACAAAGACGCCTCAGAAATGAAACGCAGCGGCGAGTGGGAAGCGGTTAACCAAGCCAGCGCGCTTTGGACCCGCAACAAATCTGAGATCACCGATGAGCAGTACATCGAATTCTATAAACACGTCTCACACGACTTCGAAGGCCCACTGGCTTGGACACACAACCGTGTCGAAGGACGCAGCGAATACACCCAGTTGCTTTATGTGCCCAAGCGTGCGCCATTTGACCTCTACGACCGTGATGCCAAGCGCGGCGTCAAACTCTATGTCAAACGCGTCTTCATCATGGACGATGCCGAGCAGCTGTTGCCGGCCTACTTGCGGTTTGTACGCGGCGTGATCGATTCGGCTGATTTGCCATTGAACGTCTCGCGCGAAATCCTGCAAGAAAGCCGCGATGTGCGAACCATCAGAGAAGGTTCAACCAAGCGCATTTTGAGCCTTTTGGAAGACATGGCTGAAAACAAGAAAGAGGATTACACCGCTTTCTGGCAGGCGTTTGGACAAGTATTGAAAGAAGGCACCGGCGAAGATGCGGGCAACAAAGACCGCATCGCAAAGCTGTTGCGCTTTGCCTCTACCAAGGCTGAGACCGACGTGCAAGATGCGAGCTTGGCCGACTATGTGTCACGCATGAAAGAAGGGCAAGACAAGATTTACTTCGTCACTGCTGAAAGTTACAAAGCCGCCTCATCGAGCCCACATTTGGAGATTTTCCGCAAAAAAGGCATCGAAGTGCTGTTGCTCTGGGATCGGGTTGATGAGTGGATGCTGTCTCACTTAAACGAGTTTGAAGGTAAAGCGTTGACCTCTGTGGCCAAAGGCGGCCTTGACTTGGCAGACCTGGCTGACGATGAAGAAAAGAAAAAGCAGACCGAAGTCGCCGATGCCCTGAAGCCATTGGTTGGCCGTTTGACTGAAGCATTGAAAGATCAGGTCAAAGAGGTTCGGGTCTCCACGCGTTTGGTGGACTCACCGGCTTGCGTGGTTGTCGATGAAAACGAAATGAGCCCGCATTTGCAACGCATGCTTCAAGCTGCCGGCCAAGCGGCACCAACGGTCCTGCCGATTTTGGAGATCAACCCAGACCACGCCTTGATCAAGCGCATCGAGCAATCAAGCGATGAGCAATTCGCTGATTGGTCGTCCGTGTTGTTGGATCAAGCCTTCTTGGCTGATGGTTCACAGCTCGCTGACCCGGTGGGGTTTGTGCAACGATTGAATGCCCTATTGCTCAAAAGCTAAGCTAGGTGGTTGGTGTGGTTGGAGTTGTTGGGAGCGGGGTGCTGTTGGCGTTATGGGTCTGAGCCTGCACGGGCAGTGCCTGCGCAGGCCAGCCGGCACCTTGGGCATAAGCTGACCAATCAAAACATCGCCCTGGGTCGGTTTTACGCCCCGGGGCGATGTCACTGTGACCGCGCACATGACTTAACGGGTAGTGTGCTCGCAGTTCAATTGTCAGGGTGTTTAGTGCGGCATATTGGGCGGGTGTGAAAGGCAGGTTATCGGTGCCCTCAAGCTCAATGCCAATTGAAAAATCATTGCAAGCTGTTCGACCATCGAAGGCAGACACACCCGCATGCCAAGCGCGATCGTTGCATGAAACGAATTGCGTCAGGTGCCCATCGCGTTCAATCAAAAAATGTGATGAGACTTTTAGTCCCCTGACATTCTCGAGCCAAGGGTCAATGGAGATGTCGATTTGATTCAAAAACAAATCTTTGGCCAAGCCGGTCCCAAATTGACCAGGTGGCAAGCTAATGTTGTGAATGACTAACAGATCAATCACGGCACCTGACGCACGCGGGTTGCAGTTTGGCGATAGCGCTCGGGTTGTACCGGGCAAGGTCAGCCAACCATCGGTCATGTGGCTCGTGTTCACCGGGGTTGGCGCACGCCTTTTTTGGCGTGCTCAGGACCACACCACAGGTGATCATCTTGTTTAAGTGCATCTGAGCGCGGCAAGAAAACCTGACAGTGTGCGCAACGAACCATTTCTTCAGGCTCATTGATGGCTTGTGGCCCGCCTTTTTTTTGTGTGGGCTTGTTGCGTTGATTGGCAGCGTAGTGCGTCAGCATCCGTGTCACCAGTAACACGCCAATGATCACCGCTGCCCAAAACAGGAATTTACCCATGCGTTTAGGTCCGACCCAAAATGACTTCGATTACAAAACGGCTGCCCGTGTAAGAGAGCACTACAAATACAAAGCCGACCAAGGTGTAGCGTAGCGCAATACGTCCACGCCAACCGCGTAAGTGACGACCGAGCAATAAAGTACCAAAAGTGGTCCAAGATAGGAGGGTGAAAACGGTTTTGTGATCAAAAGGCAGCCATCTGCCCGTGCTGGCCAGTGAAATCAATCCGCCAGAAATGACTGCTAGTGATAGCGCGACAAAGGCAATCCAGATCACACGAAACAGCAACCGCTCTTGCACCAAGAGGGGGGGTTGCGCATCGAGCATCCGTCCGAAAGCCCGGCGCAGACCAGCCGTCTGGTGAACCGCCTCACGCGGATGATGCAAGTGATGGTCAAGGGCTGCCATTAAAAGGCTTTGCATAGCCGCAATGGTGATTAAGCCGTAAGCGCCAAGCGCCAATAACAAATGCCCTCTTAGGGCAGTTTCGGTCGCACTGGTGATTAAGTGTGAGGTGGGAAATATCGCGGCAAAAGCACAAGTAACCCCGGCAATCGGCAACAAAATCAGTTGCAAACCATCAATTTTGACAACCAAGCTTTCCAACCAGAACACAATGAGCCCCAGCCAAATAGCCGCGGAAAGCGCTAGCACCCAGCTCAGTTGTAGGTTTCCACCGGCTAAGATTTTGTCGTTTAAGGCAATCCCTTGGAACAAAAGGGCCACCAAGACGCCCCAGCGGGTGTAGCGCCCAAGAAAATCCATGGGCTTTCCGGTCTGTAACGCCCCCCAAAGTAGGGTCGACATACCAAGATAGACCAACGCAGCGATGGTGTGAAATACAATGCCAGAAGCCATAACGCTAGTTTAAGCGAAACCTCACCCCTTTATTGGCGGACCTATGCTGGAAAACCTCACTCAACGACTAACCCGAGTTGTTAAAACCATCCGTGGACAGGCGCGGTTAACCGAAGCCAACACGCAAGACATGATGCGAGAAGTTCGTTTGGCCTTGCTTGAGGCGGACGTTTCGCTGCCGGTGGTCAAAAGCTTTATCGAACGTGTCAAAGAAAAAGCGCTTGGTGAGGAAGTGGCTAGCAGCCTAAGCCCAGGTCAAGCGCTTGTTGGCGTGGTTAACCGCGAGTTGACCGCTTTGATGGGTGGCGATCTGGGAGCCCAGGCTGGTGAGCTTTCCTTGTCGGTACAACCGCCAGCGGTGATTTTGATGGCGGGTCTGCAAGGTGCGGGTAAAACCACCACCACCGGTAAGTTGGCGCGATGGTTGGCTCAAGGCGGTCACGTTCAAAACGGACGCAAGACGGGTAAGAAAAAGGTTGCCGTGGTTAGTGCTGACGTTTATCGGCCAGCAGCCATTGAGCAGTTAAAAACGGTGGCCGCTCAAGCGGGTGTCGAATGGATTGCCTCAGATGTGTCGCAAAAGCCTGCCGACATTGCACGTGCTGCCCTTGATCACGCCAAGCGGCAGCACATTGACGTCCTGATCGTCGACACGGCCGGTCGTCTGGGTATCGACGAAGCCATGATGCAAGAAATACAGATGCTGCACACGTTGCTGCAGCCTGTTGAAACCTTGTTTGTGGTTGACGCCATGCAGGGCCAAGATGCGGTCAATACCGCCCGAGCATTTGGCGAGTCATTGCCCCTAACTGGTGTGGTCTTAACCAAAATCGATGGTGATGCCAGGGGTGGTGCGGCGCTGTCAGTGCGCCATGTCACTGGCAAACCGCTTAAGTTTGTGGGTGTCTCTGAAAAGCTCGATGGCCTTGAGCCTTTCTATCCAGACCGCATGGCGCAGCGCGTGCTTGGCATGGGTGACATTGTGTCTTTGGTTGAGCAGGCCCACCAAAACATTGACATGGCCCAAGCCGAGAAACTCGCGGGTAAGTTGAAGTCAGGCGATAAATTTGATTTGAACGACTTCAAAGAGCAGTTGAGCCAAGTCAAAAAAATGGGTGACATGAGCAGCCTGTTAGAAAAGCTACCGGGTGATCTGGCTGCCGCGGCCGGTCAGTTACAAGGCGGGCAAGCAGAAAAGCAGATGCGTCGCACCGAAGGCATCATCAATGCCATGACGCCGCTTGAGCGGGCCAAGCCGGAAATTTTAAAAGCCTCGCGCAAGCGTCGTATCGCCACCGGCGCTGGGGTGCCGGTGCAAGATGTCAACCGGCTGCTAAAACAGTTCGAGCAGATGCAAGACATGATGAAGAAAATGAAAAATGGTGGCATGTCCAAGATGCTCAAGGCCATGGGCGGCATGAAATCCTTGGGTAGCGGCTTTGGTCGGTTCAGAGGGTAAGAACAAGTTGTTGGCGACGCTCGCGTTGCCAACAATGACAGCTTCGTTGGCTGTTCGTCTTTGCTAGCGCTTCTTAAAAATCAAATCCCACACCCCATGGCCAAGCCTCAATCCGCGTGACTCAAACTTTGTCAGTGGTCGATGATCTGGCCTAGGCGCAAAACCCGTGGCGGTGTTTTCTAAGGCGGGTTCGTTTTGCAGCACATCAAGCATCTGATGGGCATAGTGTTCCCAGTCCGTGGCGCAGTGAATATACGCACTGTTGGCCAAGCGACTGCATAAGAGCTTTAGGAACGGTGCTTGGATCAGCCGGCGTTTGTGGTGCCGGGTTTTGGGCCAAGGGTCGGGAAAATAAATGTGGACCCCAGCTAGCGATTGCGGCGCAATCATGTGCTGCAACACCTCGACCGCATCGTGGGAAATGATACGAATGTTGCTCAACTGATGCGACTGAATCCGTCCCAGCAGAGCCCCCACACCTGAATTAAAAACCTCGAGACCCAAAAAATTCTCATCTGGCCGTGCTTGTGCAATGGTGGCTGTTGTTTCACCCATCCCAAAACCAATCTCTAAGATTGTGGGTGCTTGGCGGCCAAACGTTTGGGCAAAATCCAATATTTCAGGGGTGTAATCCAATACCCAACTGGAGCCCAAGGTCTCCAGCGCCAAGCGCTGACCTTGCGTCATGTGGCTGCGCCGATGCACAAAGCTTTTGATGTGCAGTCCCGTGGGCGGCGTGGCCGATTCGACGGTTTCAGTAGCATCAGTCAGTGGTTTGGCTTCTTTCATCAGATCAGTCATCAACCGCCACCCACTGCCACAACCACTTCGACGCGATCATCTGCCGCAAGCAACCGACTCGCCTGCTGGCTGCGAGGCACAATCTCACCATTGATTTCGACAGCCACCCGCTTATCAGCCAAGCTGAGCTCGCTGAGCAGTTTGGCAACTGAGCAGGGCTCATTGAGCGGTTTGGGCTCACCGTTTAATTGAATGTTCATGGCGTTATTTTAGACGCTCAAACCCCGAGTGGGTTGTGCCCTTGTTAGGAACTGAAATTAGGTACAAATAAAGCGGGTCCAGAAAACAATCGTACAAATTTCCGACATTAATCGACAAATCAGCCTGTTAATCAAGCAAAAATCCGACAACTCA
>JAFMCG010000117.1 GCA_017857895.1 Burkholderiaceae bacterium
CATGATGCAACTCGAAGCCCTCACTCTGGGGGTAATATCCTGTGACTGAAACCACCTAACCGATGCGCCATGGCATAGAATTGCGATATCCAATCCTACCCATTAAGAGAGTGATTTACTGTGACTGAATTCAATAAAGAAGCCGACATTGTGATTGTCGGATTTGGTGGCGCTGGATCAGCTGCAGCCATCGCGGCGGCTGATGGTGGCGCAAGTGTTCTTTTAATAGACAAAGCGCCACCACATGCCGTCGGAGGCAACACTCGAGTTGCTTCACAGGGTTATCTCAATCCAAGCGATCCGAAAGAAGCGGCAACCTATCTCAACGCCCTGTGTGGGCCGTTTGAAGTGCCTCAAGCCATGGTTGAAGTCTGGGCAGAGGAGAACTGCAAAAACAATGAGTGGCTCGCCAGTATTGGCGGGGACCCGCAAGAGCATCAGCCCCCACCCGCTGGCGTTGAATACCCTGACCTGCCTGGCGCCGAATGTGTCCACAAGTATCACCATGGCGATATCTTGGGCTACTCAAAAACCTGGGAATTTCTCGAAGAGTCTGTTAAATCACGAGATAACATCCAAATCCTCTATGAAACACCTGCAACTGAGTTGATTCAACTACCCGACGGTGCCATCGGCGGTGTGTTGGCGCAACACAATGGCCAGACGATCCGCATCAAAGCCAAAAAAGCCGTGATCCTGACTTGCGGCGGCTTTGAAAACAATCAAGACATGATTCGAAACTATCTGCCTGGGGTGCCGTTTTGCTACACATCAGGTTCACCCTACAACGAGGGCGACGGCATTCGTATGGCCATGCAAGCTGGCGCTGACCTCTGGCACATGAACAATTACGCGGGCCCTTCAATCGCTTTTAAGGCCCCAGAATACCCAACAACGTTTTCTATTATTCCTTTGCACTTCTCGCATGAACCACCAGGCGGCATGATTGTTGTGGGATCAGATGGCAAGCGTTTCATCAATGAGAAATACAAACATAAGCACGGCAAAATCCCAATGGGTGATCAATGGGCACCCATGCCCGTTAGAACACCGATGTACATGATCTTTGATCAGACCCTACTTGATGCGGGTCCTCTGTATGACAGCAAGCCTAACCGCGGCTGGACACCCATCATGATTGGCTACGACTGGAGTCAAGATAACCGCAAGGAAATAGAGCGCGGTTGGATCAAGCAGGCAGCGAACGCTCAAACGATGGCCGCTAAATTATCGATCGATGAAAAGACGCTGGCCAAATCAATCGACACGTGGAACAGATCAGCACTGGCCGGTCACGATGCTGAGTTTGGGCGTACCAAGTCACTTCACCCTATCGCTGAAGGATCGCTTTACGCCATGGAACTGGTGCCGAGCATGCTCAACACACAGGGTGGTCCTCGCAGAAACGAACGGGCCGAAGTCTTGCGCCCTGACGGCAGACCGATTAATCGACTCTATAGCGCTGGCGAGATGGGCTCGATTTTTGGTTACCTTTATCAGGGCACTGGCAACATTGGGGAGTGTTTTGCATTTGGGCGAATTGCAGCTCATGAAGCCTTGTCTAAATCGCCTTGGTGAATCAGGACCGACTGAGACCATTATCTAACGGTTGGTTATCCGGTCGACACCGCTGACATTGGCGGTGTCGCTCGGGTTTTAAGCCGCCACAACAGCCACAGCACAATCGATAGGTTGACCGCGTTCCAAGCCACACCGTTGAGCAAAGCAAAATCATAAGAACCTGTCAGGTCAAAGATGTAGCCCGAGAGCCATCCGCCTAAGGCCATGCCCAGCATGGTCGCCATGATCACGGCACCGACTCGTCGACCCGTTTCGGCGGGCGGAAAGTGTTCCCGGATGATAATGGCATAGGATGGCACAATGCCGCCTTGAAACAAACCAAACACCGCAGAAATCACGTAGAGCGATACCAAACCGTCAAACGGTAAAAACATCAAAAGCGCAATGCCTTGTAAAAGTGAGCCCAAGAGTAAGGTTCGAATGCCACCGATACGATCACAAATAACACCAGACAGCAGCCGGCTCACCACACCAAAGCCCAACATCAAGGAAAGCATTTCAGCGCCACGGGCAGGTCCAAACCCAAGGTCAACGCAATAAGCCACAATATGCACCTGAGGCATCGCCATGGCAACGCAGCATGAGAGCCCAGCAATAATCAAAAGGGTTTGCACATGCCCTGTACTCAAACCAAACGGCCGAGACGAGGCGACCACACCCGTAGACGCTGAAGGCGTGGAAACAGATAGCGGTGGGCGTCGTCGTAACAGCAGGGATAACAGTGCCATGCTGACGCTGCAAACAATCCCCATCCAAAAGTACGTTTCACGCCAGCCGACACTGTCAATGCCCCAGTTGGCAATGTTGGGCCAGACCGCACCAGCCAAATAATTGCCACTGGCGCAGACCGCCACGGCAATGCCACGCCGCTTGTTCCACCAAAGCGAGGTGTCAGCAACCAGCGGCGCAAAGGTGGCTGAAGTACCCAACAATCCCAGAAACAAACCATGTGCCAGCGTAAAACCCACAATCCCTTCACTAACGCTAGACCACAGAAACCCCAGCAAGATGCCGCCTGAGCCAATCAAGAGCGCCACAGAGACCCCATAACGGTCGACAACCCGACCCATGAAAAGTCCCCCGACACCGAACCCCACCATCATCAAGGTGTACGGCAGTGATGCTTCAGAACGGGAAACACCAAATTCGGCCTGAACCTGAGGCAGCACCACAGCCACAGCAAACATACAACTGCTACCCATGAGCATGACCAGTAACGAAATGATCAGTCGCCATAGGGCGTAGCGGGAGTCGATTAGATCAGCTGGAGCCGGCGAATGAGGCATGGAGAATCGAGTTAACGGTTAATCGCGAATTCGAGCCAGTCTATGCCATTGCGCTGTGACTGGCTAGTAATCCTTAGTGGTTGGGGAAAGTATTTGGATGGGTGGTTGGGATGTTCACTCAAGCGCCGCCCCAACAATCTGATCGACATCAAGCGTGTCGAAAGATGATGACATAGCGCTGATGCTCGTTAGGCAATATTGTCAAATCTTAGCGATGGCCCTCTGCCAAAATCAAATCACTGGCGCGCTCAGCAACGGCCATCACCGCAGCTTGGGTGTTGCCCGACACCATGGCGGGAAATACGGATGCATCAACCACGCGTAAACCAGCCACACCGCAGACACGTAAATCCGGATCAACAACCGCATTTTCATCACTACCCATTCGACACGTGCCAATTGGGTGGTAGATGGTCTGACCATTATCGCGTGCAAAGTGCAGCCACTCATCGTCGCGCTCAATGGCAGTGCCAGGACTCATCTCGAAGTCAATATACCGTTTGATCGCTTGTTGGCCCATGATGTCACGCACGATCTTCATGCCATTGATCAAACACTGCTGATCTTCTGTCGTAGCCAAAAAGTTGGGACGTATCGCTGGCGGTTGCCTCACGTCAGCCGATTCGATATGGATACTACCTCGCGAGCTCGGGCGCAAACCTGTCACGCCAACGGTCATGCCAGGTTTGGTATCCAAAGCCCGAACTGCCGCGTTGGCATAACTGGCGTGCATAAAAAAATACTGCACATCTGGGGTTGTCATTGACGGTTGTGATCGCACGAATCCATTGACTAAGCCTGTACCCAGACGCAGTGCGCCGCGGCGAGTCAATGCGTACTGAATGACGGAACGAACCAGTTGCCAACCACGAGTGGTTTCATTCAAGGTGCTAGCGCCTCGCACACGCCAGTTCATTCGGGTTGCAAAATGATCCGTGTAGTTTTCGCCCACTTGCGAATTGGCATGCACCACGTCAATACCCAGTTCTTTTAATCGCATGGGGTCGCCCACCCCTGAGGCCTCAAGCAGCTGCGGGGACTGGACTGCGCCGGCGGCTAAGATCACCGATTGCGCGGCGGTGACCGTTGTCAAATGGCCATCGCGAAGGTACGTAACCCCAACGCAGCGCTTGCCCTCAAACACCAACTTGACCACCATGGCACCAGTGGTGACCTCAAGATTGGGGCGAGCCAGGGCGGGTTTTAAATAGCCGTCGAAGGTGCTCCAACGCTGACCCTCTTTTTGAGTCACTTGATAATAGCCAAACCCGTCTTGTTCAGTGCCGTTGTAATCAGGGTTATAGGGGAACCCGGCCTCATTAGCGGCTTCAATCATTGCACCAGCGATTGGGTAGCGCTCGCGAACCTGATCAATGTGCATGGGACCATCGGTGCCTCGCATCCCTTGGGCGAATGCGTAGGTCTCGAGCTTCTTGAAATATGGCAACAACGTGTCGGCAGACCAACCGGTGGCACCCAAGGCCGACCATTGATCGTAATCTTCACGCTGCCCCTGCACATAAATCATGCCGTTAATCAAACTCGACCCACCCAATCCACGCCCTCTTGGTATGGCAATGCTGCGGCCCAAGACATTTGCCTCTGGCTTGGTTTCAAATCGCCAGTTATAGGTCGGATTGACCAACAGTTTGGTAAATCCAGCTGGAATGCGTATCCATGGGTTGCTGGGTTTACCGCCCGCCTCCAGCAACAAAACGCGCAACCGGCCATTGGCCGTCAATCGATTGGCTAGAACACAAGCCGCAGTGCCGCCACCGACGATGATGTGATCAAACATCATTCGCCATTAATTTGAAATACCCATGAATTTCGCCATGAGGGTGGCTTGGGATCGCAGCATGGGTAAACCAAACTGAACTTTGCAACCTTTGGACTGCGCTTGTGCCAATAGTGCCGTGGTCTCGGGTTTCATGATGATTTCTGCCACGATCTGTTCAGCGCCAATACACGCGATATCTAATGGCAAAGGATCGTTATCTTTCATACCCAACGATGTGGCATTAATCAATACGTCAAAACCGGCCGGGTTATTGCCCACCGATTCGACATTGAAATGAGGGTAGACCTGATTCAGTCGCCCAATCATGTCATGGACCCTTTCTGTGGTTCGGTTATGAATCCCCAAATACCCAACCCCTGCTTCGGCTAATGCAAATGCAATGGCGTTGGCTGCGCCACCAGCACCGGCTAGTAGCACCCGCTTGCCCTTAGGATCGATGTCGTTAGAAAGAAGGCCCGCCACAAATCCCTTGCCATCTAGAATGTCTCCGATCATCCGTCCATCAGACTCTCGACGCACAACATTAACAGCACCGATCACATGCGCAGCTTCAGAGATTTCGTCACAGAGATGGGCAATTGCCTGTTTATGGGGCACTGTCACGACCAAACCAGCAAAATTTTTGACCGATCGCAGCGCGTGAAACCAATCAGCCAAATCAGCGGGCGACACATGCATCGGCACCAAGACGCCGTTGAATTGACGCTCACGCATGAGCGCATTTATGGTCTGTGGTGTTTTAACTTGCTCAACGGGATCAGCCACAATGGCATACAACTTGGTCTTGCCATCAATTTCCATTTTTATCTCACCTAACCAACTTTAATTTGCAGTCGACCATCATGCACGTGTCAGACATTAAACTCAAACCTCTAACCAACGGATGATATGTCGAGGTGCTAGCGCATTATATGTGGTCTACATCATGACAATAATCACTGCATTTCGATTTCACCGCCTGACCAGACTTTGATTATGCCAAACTCACATCCTCGATAGGTTGTCTTGCGATCTCGAAAAACGATCCTAACTTGCTTATCCTTGAACGGTCTGATGCTGGACTATACGGCGAAGCAAATGACATGATTGCCAAAGATCACGGCCCGATACTTAGCCAAATGTTTTACTAAATCTAAAAAATTCAAGATAACCACTAAACGCCTGAATCGCTGAATAGCGCACACCTCGTTTGTACTTGATGGCGTTTTTGATCAACATTGATGCCATAAACCATATTTTTATTGTGTTATTTTCTGCCTACCTATGACTTGCTGGCTGATTAGCCAAACAAACGTTACGAAATCTGATTGTTCTGAACGGCTATATTCCCGCAGGTCAACTGAAATTGAGACTAGCTTTGTATCACACAGCGGAATTGCACAAGATCAAATACGCACACAAGAATAATGGGTGCATCGCAACCAAGGACGTGTAACAAATGGCATTAAATCAAGAAAACCTTTGGCTTAGGGGCAAGGTACCTAACAATTGAAAATCGCGTACCAAACACGTTCATACTAATCTCACGAACTTGAAAAAAAACACCTACCATGACCGATTTTCCTCAAATACAACCGATTGATACGTCACCTGAAATCGCTAAAGTTTTCACTGATATTCGAGTCGTTTCAGGATTGGCGGTCGTCAATCTTATTTGGCGTCACTTTGCGGCGCTGCCCGGTGTGATTGACTGGGCATGGCCTGCAGTGCGCCCAATCATTGCCTCACAACAGATGATTGCGGCCCGCCAACGTTTGATGGAGAGCATCGATCTACCCTTGCTTGAGCCTGTAACACTTGATGCCTGGCGCTCTATTGGCTTATCCGACACTGACCTCGCTGACTTTCGCGAATTAATTACCAACTACGTGCGCGGCAATTGCACGAACCTCATCGCTCTGACAGCCCTGCGACTAAGGCTTGAAGGGGCTGAAGGTTCATCGCCAGTGTTCATACCGGCCGACCCACCACCAATTGCTGCAACATTACCACCCTTACCACGCATCGATTATTTAGAGCCTGAGCTCGCGCATGCCATTCAAGCCCTGGCAAAGCGACACGAGGGAGCACAGAGCGGAATCGTCCCTAGCCTTTACCTAGAACTTGCCCGCTGGCCCATCTTGATTAAGTATTTTCCACTTTGGCTAGCACCTTTGTATGCTCCTCTAACCATTCAGGCCACTCGTGAAGCCACTTACCATGTGGCTCAAACTGAGGCAATGGCGATGCTGCCCACGTTACCTACGTCCCTAGACAATATGCAAGCCATGCGCCCTGCCTTGGATCAATTCACGCGTTTAATCATTCCCGACTTGATACCTGTTTGCCTCGCAGTGCAACGGCTCTTACCCGATACAGTAGGCAATTCTGATGGCTAGGGTGCAAGAATGACAAATCTTTGTAAGCGTCTGCGAAACACATATTGACAGCTAGCTCTAGCGCAAACGCCTT
>JAFMCG010000118.1 GCA_017857895.1 Burkholderiaceae bacterium
CACAATGGCGGTGTATAGGCCATATTGGGGTGGCAAACCCGCCAGCATGGCAAATGCAATCGCTTGGGGCAGCACCAAGACGGCACCGAGTAAGCCCGCGATCGTATCCGCACGCAAAGAACGGGCGTTAACTTCTAGGGTCCAATCCCCGAACAAGCGTGACAGTAAAACGGCGACTGATTTCATGGGAAAATAGTCATAGAGTCAAGGGCATGTGTACACAGTGCTTTCAAGTGTCCTATGATACGCCACACAATTATCCGCCACCAAGGTGGCTCAAACGGAGAACATCAAATGACAGTTAAAGTTGGAGATCGCGTCCCTGACGGCACGTTGACCGAGTTTATTGAAACCGAATCCGCCGCGTGTTCGGTGGGGCCAAACAATTTTGAAGTGGCTGATTTGGTTAAAGGCAAAAAGATTTTGATGTTTGCGCTGCCTGGCGCTTTCACGCCAACATGCTCTGCCAAGCATGTGCCTGGATATGTCGCTCACCACGATGCCATCAAGGCCAAGGGCATTGACGAAATCTGGTGCGTCGCGGTTAACGATGCTTTTGTGATGGGTGCTTGGGGTCGTGAACAAAAGGTCGATGGCAAAGTTCGTATGCTGGGCGATGGCGCAGCCACTTGGACCAAAGCCATGGGTTTGGAGCTTGATTTGACGGCGCGCAATATGGGCGTTCGCTCACAACGCTATGCCGCAATCATTGAGGACGGTGTCATCACGACACTCGCTGTTGAAGAACCGGGTGCTTTCGACGTTAGTTCAGCTGAGGCAATGAGTGCTCATCTCTAAGCATTGGTTGTTCGTTTGACAAAAAACCGATCTGATTAGATCGGTTTTTTTTGATTTATACACGTGATGTGGACAAGCCAAGACAGTTGTGACTTAGACTGATAAAATGCGTCCCGTTTTCTTTGCCACAGCGACTGTCAGCGCGTTAATCTTAAAAGCACACTGATAAACGTTATGTTTGCCACACTCGCTTCTTTTTCTTCGCTTTTCACCTCAACCTTGGTCATGCTCCTTGGTGTGGGGCTTTTCAACGTCTACATGGGCCTCAAACTATCCGCTGATGGTGTCAGTGAGGTTTGGATTGGCGCGCTATTGTCGGCTTACTACTTTGGTCTCGTGGTTGGTGGCCGTGTCGGTCACATGATGATCGTACGGGTGGGGCATGTGCGCGCTTTTGCGGCGGCAGCGGCGGCCTGCTCAGTGATGGTTTTAGCCCAGACCTTAATCGATCACATGACGGTCTGGCTTTTACTGCGGGCGGTTGCGGGTGCCGCCATGGCGGTCCAGTTGATCGTGATTGAGAGTTGGCTCAATGAGCAAATCGAAAACCAAAACAGAGGCCGGGTATTTTCGTTTTACTTGGTCATGTCAGGCTTGGGGACAGCCATTGGACAAATGGCCATCATGATGTACCCCACACTGGATTTGCGCCCGCTGACTTTGGTGGCTATCTGCCATGTGGTGGGCTTGATTCCCATTGTGTGGACGGTGCGGTTGCACCCAGCACCACAGTTACCGGCGCCGATTGATTTTGGTTTCTTTTTTAAAGTCGCACCGGCAGCGCTCATTACCTTATTTCTGTCGGGCAACATTTCAGCAGCGTTTTACGCCTTGGCACCGGTTTACGTTGTTGGTCTTGAATTTAGTACCAATGAGGTTGCCCTTTTCATGTCGACCTCCGTGGGGGCGGGATTGCTGGCGCAATGGCCAATCGGTTGGTTGTCTGATCGCGTTGGGCGGGAACGGTTGATCCAAATTAACGCTATTGTTTTGGCATTTATAACCGTTCTTTTGTGGGGTTGGTTGACCGTGCCGTACTGGCTCTTGCTCGTGGTGGCTGCGATCAGTGGTGTGGTTCAGTTCACTCTTTACCCGTTGGCAGGATCGTACGCCAATGATTTGGTGTCAAGTCAGCGTCGAGTGAGTCTAAGTGCTGTGCTAGTAATATCCTACGCAATCGGTGCCTGTCTAGGACCGTTGATTTGCGGGTATATCATGCGTGCCGCTGGTGAGAATATGTTCTACGTATTCATGACCGGCTGCAGTCTGTTACTCGTACTCAACACCTTCATAACAGGAAAACTGAATGCAAGAGCTTCCCGGCAACCCTCTGGATAACCAAAGAAAGTTTTTTACACAACTGAATTACATCCTTTATTTGGCTTCGGTCTTTTCTATCGTTTCTGGCTTCATTGCCATCGCGATCAATTACTCGATGCTTAGTGATGTCAAAGGCTCTTATATGGAAAGCCATTTTTACTGGCAAATGAATACGTTTTGGATTTTTCTCGTAGGGCTTGTCCTAGCCGTGGTTTTGTCATTTTCCATCTTTGGATGGCTGGTCTATTTAGCAGCCTTCTTCGCGGTGATTTACCGTTCAATTAAGGGGTGGCTAGCGCTTAGCCGTGGTCAAGCGCTCGTTGGGTAAAGCAAAAGAATAAGACCAGCCACTATTGCAAGCGATCGTTTCCAAAGACTACCAGGCACAATAACGCCGTAGGCCACAAGTGTTGTGGCAACCCCTACTTTGATCATCGCAAGAATCGCGGCAACAGGCTGGTCGCCTAATTCAATCAGTTCAGGCGTGGAGATCATGCCCAACGGGATCAGGTAGAGCCCGATGCCAAGGGCCATGGCTTTCCAGGCCACCTTCAGCCAGTTTTCTTCCACCATGCCGGCAGCAATAAAAACCGCACCGCAGACCGGTGGGGTGATGGTTGAAAGTAAGGCAAACCAAAACACAAACAAATGCGTTTGAAGCGTACCCAAACCCAGCGCCGTCAGAGCGGGACCGGCGACTGAGACACAGATCACATAGGCCGCAGTGGTTGGTACTTCCATCCCCAACAAAAGACATGTTAGGGCAGTCAACAACACGGCAGGCCACAGCAAGCCACCTGATCCAGATAAGATCATGGACGTGATTTTCACGCCCAAGCCTGTCATGCCAAGCACACCAATGATCAAAGAGGCGCACAAAATGATCGAAGCAATCATGGCGATCTGTCGCCCAGATGTTTCAGCGGCGCTCACCACACGGCCAACAATGAGACGGGGCTCAAACCGAAACTTATCGTCAGTCAATAAGAGCATGGCGCCCACAACGATTGCCATGCAAGCGGCATATTGAGGTGTGAATCGCAGTCCAAACATGCCATAGAGGAGAACAGTAAATGGAATGGCAAAAAATCCAGTGGTAATGAGTACCGTCTTTGTAGCGGGTCTGTCGCTTTCGGGTACGCCCGGCAAGTCATACCGCTTAGAGAATGCGTTAATACCCATCCACACCGCAAAAAAATAAAGCAGTGCCGCCGGCAGAGCGGCGAGCATGATGTCCTCATACGGCACGCCAGTGAGCTCAACCATGACAAAGGCGCCAGCGCCCATGAGCGGCGGCATGATTTGGCCGCCCGAAGAGGCGACAGCCTCAACAGCGCCCGCCAAAGAACGGGGGTAACCCAAGCGCCGCATGGCTGGCAAGGTGATTGATCCAGTTGAGGCGACGTTGGCTGAGGCAGAGCCTGATATGGAACCGAACAGCGCAGAGGACAGCACGGAGACTTTGGCCGCACCACCCGTTAGCCTGCCAGCAACAGCGGCAGCAATGTTCATAAAGCCTGAGCCTGCTTGCCCTGCGTTGAGGACCGCGCCAAAAATAACAAAGATGGCGACGATGGTCACTGAGACACCGGTCAGGCTTCCCCATAGCCCACCCTCTGTGATGGTCAAGGTACCCAAAAAACTACCCAATGGCATACCAGCGTGACCAAACTCGCCAGGGATGTGTTGACCGAATAACCCATAGAGCAGCATCAGGGCAGCAATGAACGGCAAAGGCCAACCAACCGCCCGTCGTGCCATGTCGATGGCTGCCAATATCAAGACAACAGCAAGCGTGGTCTGTAACGCACTTTCCAAGCTGCCGTACTGATCAGCCAGCGAGTTCTGTTCGAAAGCCACCCAAGCACAGGCAACCAAGCCAGCCAGACACGCCAGCGCACTCCAGATATCCAGGGGTTGGCCTTTGGGGCGCCATAGAAAGACCCACGGCAGCGCAAAAGCCATGTGAATGGGGCGTGTGACGAGGTTTGGCACCAAGCCAGCAAAAATCAGCCAGAGGTGAAATGAGATGCAGACGATGCCCAGCACGGGCCAGAAAATGTCTCTAAATCCAAGCAAGGGCATCGTAAGGGTGACAACTATTGATTAGCGGCTGAAAGCGCAATATTTTTCTCTTTGTAGTAACGCACAGCACCTGGGTGAATCTTGCCAGGAATATTTGCCAGCATGGCGGGCGTCACGCCTCGCCACCAAGCCGCTGTCTCAGCCATTCGGTTGCGCTCTTCCCAAAATGTCTTGGTCAGTTCGTAAGCCGTTTTGTCATCCATTTGAGTGGTTGTGTAAGCAATCACTGGTAAGGAGGTGGTGTTGATTTCTTTTGTCTGCCCAGAATAAGTATTGGCAGGAATCGTTACTTTGGCCGCGCCTGTCTGTGCAATTTGAGCGTCAGACATCGACAAAATAACCACTGGTGTGCTGGCAGCGACCTCAATCACGTTGGGCGCTGGGAAGGATCCTGCGGTCACAAAAGCGTCAATCTGGCGGTTCTTTAGGGCGGGAACGGCGTTGTTGAGCTCGACATCAGCGATGTTGACCTTGCCCTCTAAACCGAACAGGTTCAGGTATTTCTGACCTTCGCGCGCAGAAAACGTACCTTTGCCAATCAAGACGGTTTTGCCAGCCATGTCTTCAAACGCGTTGATCCCGGCTTGGCCATGCGCCACAAAGTGCATGGTTAACGATGGGATTGGAAACAGTGCGCGGATGTCTTGGTACTTAGGCGACGGCCGTTTCTCAAAGGGACCTTTGTCGGCCATGGCCGCAGTCACCAATGATGGTGGGGTCGTAAAAACATAGTTTCCCGTGCGGGTTGCCGATTCCATGACGTTTTGCACAGAGCCTTGGCTTTCTTCAAGCGTGATAATAATGTTGCCGTTGGTACCGGCCTTCATGGCCTGGGCTAACTCAACGCCCATCTGGTAGTAGGATGAGCCGGCTTTCGCTGATTTATAAGTGACACGTGTTTCAGCAGAGGCTGCACCGACACCGGCGAGAAGCAGGCTGGCCAAAAGAGCAGGAATAAGACGTTTTGTCGATTTCATCATTTATTGTCTCCATTGTTTTTGGGTGTAATACGGGGCGATTATAGGGCTCAGGCGTGGTCTGTGCTGATCAGAAAGCTCACTTCATGCTGAGGTATTGCAAGCCTTTGCAACATTCAGTGGCTGTTGCGGTCTAGTATGTGAGTCGTGTTGGTGGGTCATTACCGGTTAGTATAAGTTTGACTTAAATGTGGGTCGGTTCCTCGGTGAGTTGGTTTTTGAAAAATAGGCCTTTAAAAATTACACAGCGTCGCAAATCACGAGAGTTTAGTCAGGTGTCCTTAGCAATGTATTTAGCAGCAAATCCTAAGCGTAGAAATAATCGTATGGCGCTGCGTTTATGCACCGGGTTACTAGCTATATCCGTGGCCGGTTGTGCTGGTCTAGCGCCCGTGGGGCCTGATTACCAAGCACCCGACGTGACCGTGCCAGCGCAGTGGCAGGAGTCTGTCAGCCCAACGTTGACTGAAATAGCGGTTTTTGAGGTCGACCCCCTACAAAATCCCGCCAACTGGTGGCTTGAACTCAACGATGGCGATCTGAATTGGTTCATTGCTGCTGCCCTTGCACAGGATCTATCCATTGAGCGGGCGCAAGCGCGTCTGCAACAAGTTCGGGCCAATCGCACGCAAGCCGTGAGTGCTTTATATCCAACGATTAACGCCAAGGTGGCGGCAACGCCAACTTTTTACGGCGCACCAGAGGCTGAGCGACCTGACACCACACAATATGACGCCGGTTTTG
Organism: Burkholderiaceae bacterium; assembly: GCA_017857895.1. GTDB lineage: Bacteria > Pseudomonadota > Gammaproteobacteria > Burkholderiales > Burkholderiaceae_B > Algicoccus. The sequence continues at coordinate 5,925 of JAFMCG010000118.1, forward strand.
ATGCCAGCTGGGAAGTGGATATTTTTGGAGGCACGAGGCGCTCGATCGAGGCAGCTGAAGCCGACTTACAGGCCAGTCAGGCTGAATTAGCGAACGTTCAAGTCTCAGTCATTGCTGAAGTGGCGCAAAACTATGTCGATGTGCGTAACTTCCAGCAGCGACTGGCGATTGCGCGACTCAATTTGGCCTCACAAGCCGAAACACTTCAGATTGCCAAATGGCGCTATCAAGCGGGACTGGCGCGTCAAACAGACGTGGCGCAATCGATTGCCAGCCTAGAGCAGACGCGCGCTTCTATACCGGATTTAGAGATTGAACTGGCACGTGCTAAAAATCGTTTGGCAGTTTTAACAGGACGCGTACCTGGTGCGGTGAACGATAGGCTAGCGATCGTTAAACCCCTGCCAGTGGTGCCCGCCCGAGTGGCAACCGGTGTGCCGGCCAATGTGCTCACGCAGCGCCCAGATTTGCGAGTGGCTGAGCGTAATCTGGCTGCAGAGACCGCCCGTGTGGGGCAAACAATGGCCAAACGTTACCCCAGTCTTAACCTGGGTGCCTCGCTGGGGTGGACGGCGTTTAACCTGACGGGACTGAGCGTAACAGACACGCTTATTGGCGTGTTGTTTGGCACGTTAAGTGGGACTTTGTTTGATGGCGGTCGACTGCGCAGCCAAGTCCAAGCGCAAACGTCAGTGCAAGAACAGGCCTTGATTCAGTATGAGCAAGCTGTCTTGCGGGCACTTGAAGATGTCGAAAACGCTTTGATTGCGCACGCTTTTTCTAGGCAGCGCAGTCAGGCCCTGTCAGAATCGACTGTTGCTGCCGAAAGTGCGGCGCAACAGTCTCGCGAGCTTTATCAGGCGGGCTTGGTTGATTTTGAGCAGGTCTTGATTACCGATCGGTCGCAATTAAATGCACAAGAAAGCTTTGCGCAGTCTCAAGCCACCCAGCTCGTGACACTAATACAGCTATACAAGGCACTCGGCGGTGGCTGGCAAGATACCGCTGTGATGATGGCCACGCCAACGAAGGACACCCAATCGCCATGAACATGAGTCACGACAAGACCCCAGCTGCATCGGTTGGTCCAGCGAACCAAACCCCAGACTTGGCCAAAATGCTTGAGCAGGCGCAAAAAAAACCGCATCGCGGCCGCACGATTGTGATGTGGTTGTTGCTGTTATTGTT
>JAFMCG010000010.1 GCA_017857895.1 Burkholderiaceae bacterium
TGTCATAGGCCACTGACAACAAAACCTGCCCATCGACTTGAATATCAGGCACCAGTGTTAGGAATGCCCCGACAGTCTCGCGCTTCTGACTGACAGCGATACCTGGCAGGGCAGACTTGGTGTCGTCTTTCTTGGCAACACCCACCGACTGAATTTGATCCACATAGGTAAAGGTCGATCGCACCGCATGGGTCACTGGCCGCCGATTCAACGTCACCACGGGAACCGTGGTGTGACGCCGAATGTCGGCATACTTTGAAACCGCACGGGCCAGCACGCTACCCGTCACACCATTCATGGCCGGTAGCGAAACATTGGCTGCCCCTGCCACAGGCGCCATGCCGCTCAGTGCTGCTGAACCAATCTGCAGACCGGCCACATCTGCCGCGAGTGCCAAAGACCAATCAAGTCCTTGCTCGTGCGCTTGGCTTCGCGTTACGGTCATTTCCTCAAAAACCAATCGCACCCGTCTTGTCATGGCACGGTTGGCTTCAGCGAGATAACGACCAATGGCAGCGAGCGTCTCCGGCGTGTCGGTCACCACGATCGAACTCAAATTGCCTGGCTGGGCCGATATGGTGCCCGCTCGAGTCATGAAGGGTTCCACCCGTTGACGAATATCGTTCAGTAACGGTTGGGCGGTCAGTGAAAGCGTAGTTTGAGCCGAACTTTCAAAACCACCACCAGTACCCCCACCTGTTTTACCGAGTTGCATTTGCGTGCTCGCATCGAGTGCCAACGCTCGAATATCAAAGACTTGTGTTTCGGTGCGAAATAATTCAATCGCCTTACCGGTATATCGCCACTGAACGTCATGACTGGCCGCAATGAAATCAAGCACTTCCGACAGCGGTCGAGTCCCCATGGGCATCATTGGCTCAAGCGTTGATGACGCTTGCGTGGTGGTGGAAACGTCTTGTAATCGCGGCATGAAATAGTGAGCGGCCAACATGGCCTCGGGGCGCACTCGAACAGGAATGCCCGTTGCCCGTGCGATGCGTTGCCCGACCTCAGCCAAGGAAACGGCCTTCTGATGGAAAATAAGCGTGGTCTTGACGTCCGTGCGCAAAGGCTTGGGCAAACTGACCTCTGGCGCCAACGCAATGGGCTGACCCGACACCCACGGTTTGTTAATCCGGTGTTCAGATGAGGGCGATTGACGCTCTTGGGTTGTCTGCTGAAACCGATCGCTCATGTGTTGTAAGTCTTGGGCGGCTCGTTTGCTTGCATCGCGACTGGTAGCCACTCGCTCATCAATGGCGCAACCGGTCACCGCAAGCACCAAGCACGTGGTTAGCAACGCCGACAATAAAAACACCGATTGGGTTAATCTCATGGCCGCACCTCAAAGGCCTTATCACCCGGCGTCTGGCCGGGCTCACACGAGGCTGTTTTGGGAATAACACGCAACACATGATTGGCATAGAAGCAGGGTCGAGCGGGTCGACCAGCGCCTTCAACGGCTTGCAACAACTGCTCAACGGCTGCCGCAAAATCGCCTGAAAACCAGGCGGGTGCAGTAACTGGCAAATCAACCGGCAAGGTCCAGTGCGCATCATCAAAGTACCAATCGTTTTCCAATGCCCAGCGATTTAAGGCCTGACGAATGGTGCGGTCTGAAATACGCAACTCAAATTGACGCGCGATTGTTGTCGGTACTGATGACGGCACGGGGGGGCAATCCGATTGAAGGCGACGGTGCGCGTGGGCTTGAAGTTGCGCCCCCTGAAAACGCAACACCTGCCACTGCCCGTCAACAATGCTGTATTGCCCTTGCGTGCGAAGTTCTAAGACTTGCCAATGGGCACCTATTTGCGCAAAGACTGTGGGTATCGCCTGATGAGAATGCCACTGCAACCAAATGTGGCGCGCATCAGAAAAAACTTGTCGCGGGGCCACACGGCGGTCACCGCTCAGTTGCCAATTAAAGTCTGGGTCGCCAACCACCACGCCATGGTCAGAAGCCTGCACGACAGCATTATCAATAGCCGTGTCTTTAACAACACAACCGCTCACAGCAAGCGCCAAGCCCACCCCAATCACACCACTCAAAAAATATGTCGCCATCATCGCTAGCCTCAACCCGAGCAAGGCGAGCATCTTCAAGCATTCAGATGATCAAAACAATTGTGTGAAATACGCAAGAAGGCGAGCGTGTTTGAATTCGCATGCAAGCAAGCGATATTGGGGTCTTTTAGAGGTAGGGCGAAACCAACCAAATCAATCGATTGCGCAAGCGCACTAAAAATGGAACAGCTTGAAGTTCGGCCAACGTGACCAACTTGCCTTGGGCTATTTTGGTGTCGATCCGTTGGCTTAGATGGTTAGCCAACGCTCGGCTATAGACTTCGAGATCTAACTCAAAATTCAATCGCAGGCTACGCGGATCAATATTGGAAGAACCCACATAAGACCATTGATTATCAACCGTTAAAAGTTTGGAGTGATCAAATGCCCCACTCGTGCGCCACACGCGAACGCCGTCTTTTATCAGTAATTCGAGTTGAGCTTCCATGGCTGCACCCACGAGCTTTAGGTTGTTGTGACCAGGAATCAAAACGTCCACCACCACACCACGACGGGCAGCTGTCACCAGCGCGGCCATCAGCACCATATCAGGTAGAAAATACGGCGACTGAATGCGCACATGATGCCGAGCAACCGATAGGGCACCCAAAATCATGCTTTGATTACTGCCCATGGTTCGATCGGGGCCCGAAGGGACCACGCGCGCCGGCGTCACATCGTCGCCACTCAGGGCCTGAGGGGTGTATTCAAACCAAGGCGTGGTTGGCAGGCTTTCACCCGTGGTGAACTCCCAATCGTGCGCAAAACTATTCATCAGTTGCCGCGCAATGGGGCCCGTCACCTTAAAGTGGGTATCGTTGGCGCGATTATCACCCGCGAACTCGATCATAAACCCACTGCGAATATTCATCCCACCGGCCAAAGCCAAACTGCCATCTACAACCAGTAACTTTCGGTGGCTGCGTAAATTGGTATAAACCAAGCGAATACCGATCGCTGTGGGCAGAAAACGAGCCACAGCAATACCGCTGCCTTTCAGTAAACGGGTGATCGGCGGGCTTGAGTATTTGGCGCCAACGGCATCAATCAAAACCCGGACTTGGACACCACGGTTATTCGCGTCAATCAGTGCTTGGGCGATCTTTATACCGATGGCATCATGATCAAAAATATAACTCTGCAACACAATACATTGTCGCGCTGAGGCAATCGCCTCAAGCATGGCTGGGTAGGTCTCATCACCTGAATCCAGAATTTCGACGCGATTGCCATTCAACAGCTCGTTTTCGCAAACGTTGTTGCCTAGCGTGCGCAGCGCATCAAGGTGGGGATCAGCGTAATCGCTCAAGTCGCGGGCGATAAGACGCTCCATGACAGCCAACTCGTGCTTGGCCATTTCGCGTTGCGCCGACAATCGCTTTTGACGAACGCGATTAATGCCCGCAAAAAGATAAAAAATGGCACCAAGAAGTGGTGAAAATATCACCACAGCCACCCAGCCAATAGCCGACTTCACGTCTTGCTTGGTCATGGCGATATGGATCGTCGCCAACACACTGGCCCCTACTGAAATAGCGAGCACCAGGTGGGGCCAGTAGCCCTGCATGGCGTTGGCAAGTTGCTGCCAATCCATTAAGAAAACGCCTGGTTAATCATGTTAATATCTCAATCCTTTGGTGGCTGTAGCTCAGTTGGTAGAGTCCCGGATTGTGATTCCGGTTGTCGCGGGTTCGAGCCCCGTCAGTCACCCCAGTAACATCAAATCATCACAGGCCATCCCAAGTTTTAGGGGCGGCCATTCCCCCCTCCCTCTGCCTAGTCTTTAAATGAGTCGCATAGCCCTAAAGGCTGTTTTCTTTGCGCCATCGCTCAAAGTCGACCAGTGTCTGGGGGTCTGTCGGCGGATAAAGTCCAAGAATGGATTGGCCTTTTTTAACCGCAGCCATTACATAGTCCTCGAAAATTGTCATTTCAGTGCCTTGAACAGCGACTTCATCGGCAATTTCTGCCGGGATCACAATAACGCCATCAGCATCACCCACCAAAACGTCACCAGGAAAAACTGGTGCATCGCCGCAGCCAATGGGCACGTTGATGTCGATGGCCTCGTGCAAGGTCAAATTCGTTGGCGCCGAAGGCCGTTGGTGGTAACTCGCGATACCGAGATGCGAGATCTCATCCGAATCACGAAACCCGCCGTCTGTCACTACCCCCGCAACCCCTCTTTCCAAGAGCCTGCTGACCAATATACCGCCAGCCGATGCCGCCCTAGCATCCTTGCGGCTGTCGATAACCATGACCGAACCGAGCGGGCACTGTTCAACAGCTTGACGCTGGGGATGATTTCGGTCACGGAACACCTCAATACCATTACGGTCTTCACGGGCTGGCATGTAGCGCAAGGTGAACGCTGGCCCGACCATATTGCCAGAAGACTTAGACAGTCGCACGATGCCTTGGATGAACTGATTACGAAGGCCGCGCTTAAATAACAAAGTGGCCAAGGTCGCCGTGCTGATGTGCATCAGTCGTTTCTTGGTGTCTGGATTTAATTCACGCATGGGTGATGACTCCTTTGGCCTGTCGGCTTAAAAAATTTCAGGTTCAGGCACAGGGCCGCCAAAATCGGTCCGTAAAAAGTCAAAATCACAGCCTTCATTGGCCTGTTGGATGTGCTGAGAAAACATCCAACCGTAGCCGCGTTCGTACTTGCGCTCGGGCGGCTTCCAAGCCGCTTGACGGGCGGCAAGCTCTTCATCCGAAATCTCTAACCGTATGGTTCGATTGGGCACATTGACTGAGATTAAGTCACCTGTTTTGACCAACGCCAAGGGGCCGCCCACGTAAGACTCAGGCGAGATGTGTAAAACGCAAGCGCCGTAGCTTGTGCCACTCATGCGGGCGTCAGACAGTCGCAACATGTCGCGCACGCCCTGCTTGAGTAACTTCTTGGGCATGGGCAACATGCCCCACTCAGGCATGCCTGGCCCACCTAGTGGACCGGCGTTGCGTAAGATCAGAACGTGATCCGCAGTCACATCAAGGTCGTCGCGATCGATCACTGCTTTCATTGATGGATAGTCATCAAAAACCAAGGCCGGCCCCGTGTGTTGGTGCAAATGCGCTGGACAGGCGCTTGGCTTAATCACGCAGCCATCGGGCGCTAAGTTGCCCCGCAACACCGCTAGTGCGCCCTCAGCATAAATGGGATTGTCCAAGGAGCGGATCACATCGTCGTTGTAAACCTCAGCGCCCTCGATGGTCTGGCCGAGCGTTTTACCCGAAACAGTCAGGGCATCAAGATGCAAATGCTCGCGCAAGCGCGACATCAAACCCAAGAGCCCGCCAGCGTAATAGAAGTCTTCCATCAAGTAGGTATCGCCACTTGGGCGCACATTGGCGATCACTGGAATCGTCCGACTGTAGCGATCAAAATCATCCAAACCAATGTCGCAGCCTGCGCGTTTGGCTTGCGCAATCAAGTGAATGATGGCGTTGGTCGAACAACCCATCGCCATGGCAACCATGATGGCGTTTTCGAAAGCGGCATGTGTCAGAATCTTTGATGGCACCAAATCTTCCCACACCATGTCCACGATGCGTCGACCGCTCTCAGCGGCCATCCTGACATGATTAGAATCTGGCGCTGGAATCGATGAGGCGCCAGGTATCGTCATGCCTAGGGCCTCTGCAATCGCAGTCATGGTGGCCGCTGTGCCCATCGTCATGCAGGTGCCGTGGCTGCGAGCGATCCCACCCTCGATTTCTGTCCAGTCTTTGTCGTTGATCAAACCCGCCCTGCGGTCATCCCAGTACTTCCAAGCGTCAGAGCCAGATCCCAAGACCTTACCGTGCCAATTGCCGCGCAGCATTGGACCCGCTGGCAAGTAAATGGCTGGCAAACCCGCACTGGTGGCGCCCAATAACAAACCGGGCGTGGTTTTGTCGCAGCCGCCCATTAGAACGGCACCATCAATGGGGTGGCACCGCAGTAATTCCTCAGTGTCCATTGCCAACATGTTGCGATATAGCATGGTGGTGGGCTTAACGTATTGCTCGGCCAACGACAGGGCTGGTAGCTCAATCGGCATGCCACCAGCTTGAAGAATGCCGCGCTTGACGTCTTCAACGCGCTGCTTGAAGTGTGTATGACACGGATTGATATCAGACCACGTGTTGACGATACCGATCACTGGCTTGTCTTTCCAATCTTCTGGTGCAAGACCCATTTGCATGGCGCGCGATCGGTGACCGAAAGAGCGCAAATCGTCGGGCGCAAACCAGCGAGCGCTGCGTAATGTTTCGGGCGTTTTTTTGTGTTGTTCACTCACCGAGCTGTCTCCTCACACCGTTAAACAAGAAAAGCGCTCGACATGAGCACCTTTAACATCAAAAGCATTGGACATCAAACGCATTGGCGCTTGATCAAAAGTCCATCATACCCAAGTCGAAAGGCTCCGTTTTCTGTTTTTTAAGATCTCGCGTCAAAGCAACAATTGCTGGCAAAAGAAGCCTTAGACAACGCAACAGCGCGCAAGATTTTGTGGCGCACCGCTATCCAAATAGCTGCTTGAACCGTTTTTGAAAGGTCGGCCACTGCTCGGGGTTTACCAATCGCTCTGGGCGATGCCCGTTTAGGACTTGTTGCAATTGCTCTGCACCCATGCGGGCAGCATTTCGTCTGGCCTCATGGGTGACACCCGCTGTGTGGTAAGTGGCCGCCACATTCGGCATGGACAGCAAAGGATTGTTCTGAGCGGGTGGCTCTACCGTCCACACATCCAAGCCAGCTCCTGAGAGATGGCCACTGGCGAGGGCTTGGGCCAAAGCCTCTTCGTCGTGGATACCGCCTCGCGCCGTTGAGATAAAAACAGCCCCAGGGCGCATGGCTGAAAAAAGAGTGGCATTAAAAAGATTAAGCGTTTCTGCGGATCTAGGGCAATGCACAGACACCACATCACTTTGAGCCACCAAGGCCTCTAGACTAACAGGCTCCACGCCTCGTTCTTTTAGGGTCTCAGCGCTCAGGTGTGGGTCATGACCCAAGACACGCATGCCAAATGCTTTGGCCAAACGCGCAACGCGGCGCCCGATATTGCCCACGCCCACCAAACCAATGGTCAAACCCCTGATTTCATATCCCATCAGGTCTTCACGTGTGGTGTAAGCGCCAGCCCTCATGATCCGATCCGACTCGGCGATCCGGTGACGAACCGAGAGTAACAACCCGATTGTGTGTTCGGCAACCGAATCCGCATTACAACCGCTTTGGTTGACCACTAAGACGCCATGATTGTTACAGGCCTGAACATCAATGGGGTCGTATCCTGCACCGGAGCTCGACACGCAGAGCAAGTTGGGTGTGCGCTGTAAGAAAGCTTCATCGACCTGCCATTGGCTAGGCACCTCATCACGCGCAGCACAGATATGGTAAGCATGCGCTTGGCGCATATGTGCCCAGTTAACGTCATCGGCGGCGGCGAAATCACACACCTGCATTTGGACCGTCGGTTCAGTGGCGATGATTTGGTCAAAAATGGGATTGAGCCAAAAATCAAATCTCACAAGCTGCTTTTTCACCGACATCTCCTATTCGCTGGTGTTTCCCGACTTTATTGACGGGCGACATTTTCAAATGTTTTGTTTTTTGCTTTTTTTGTTTTTTCTGGCTTTGTTCACGGGCAACATCACCCGCCTCTGATCATACCGTTGAAGACTTCACCAAAACATCGATTGCGCGGGCCGCGGCTGCAAATCCCATGGCGGCTGTCACCGTAACTAAAGAGCCGTAGCCTGCGCAGGCTAGCGGGGATTGGGCGGCATCTTGCGCGTTGAAGGTTAGTGGCCGCTGGGTTGGCTCGGAAAACCACAGCACATTCACACCGAGCTTGGCTGGTCGTTTAAGTCTAGCGGGAGCGAATCCGTGTTGCTTGCGTAGCGTCGTGCGCAACCTAGCCAACAAAGCATCGTGAGTGGCATCTCGCAAGTCACCCGACTTGAGCGTTAGCGCATCCGTTTTGCCACCCGCCGCACCACACACCAGAAGCGCCTGCTCGCGTTGCCGACAACACAACACCATGGCTAATTTGGCAGTGAGCTGATCAGTGCAGTCCAGTACGACATCGGCCGCTGGCGAAATAGTGTCTTGAACATTACCCGTTTCGACGAAAACATCGCTTTCAACGACACAGCAATCCGGGTTGATCAAGGCAATGCGGTTACGCATGGCGCTGACCTTCGCTTGTCCGAGTGTGCTGTCTAAGGCGTGCACTTGTCGATTGATGTTTGACTCAGCCACATGATCCATATCGACCAACGTAATCTGACCTATCCCGCTTCGCGCCAACGCCTCAGCGGCCCAAGAGCCCACACCACCAATACCAGCAATTAGCACGTGACTTTGAGCCAAAAATTGGGTCGCGGCTTGGCCATAGACTCGATCCACCGAGCCAAAACGGCGCGTGCGATCAGGACGTTCGGCAAATAAAGGGGTGTCAGACATTGTTCGGTCTATGATGGGGTTTCAGAAAACTGACGGCTGTTAAGTTTACATTTTTACCCGCGCCTCGAAATCGCTCGACAATCGCCTCGCCGTTAACCAAAATACTTAGCACGATTCTAACGACTCAAGACAACATCCTGAACGCGATTAATTTCAAACAACGCTTCTCACGCATCCCCGATGCATTGTTGTTTTGCGTCTTTCAAATGTTGATTCACATCACCCTCACGGGTGGACGCATTGCGGTAATGCTTGCGGGTCTAAATCTGGGCATGAGCACTTTTGATGTTGGCTTACTGATCGCCCTTTTTGCTTTGATCCCGATGTTTGCTGCCATCTCGATGGGTAGATTGATTGATCGTATTGGGGCGTTTGGGCCCATGCGGCTTGCTGGTGTGCTGACGGTCACTGGCATCGCCCTGCCTTTTGTTTGGCTGCACTGGGTTTCTCTTGGTATTGCCGCGGTTTTTATCGGACTGGGACACGCGGCTTTTCAGCTGGGTACGCAGCAACAACTTGGACAAGCCGAGCCCGAGCAACGGCTTAGAAACTATTCGTGGTTGGCCATGACCTTGGCGATATCTGGATTTAGCGGCCCCTTATTGTCCGGGCTTGCGATTGATAATTTAGGGTATCGCTGGGCGTTTGCGTTGCTGACGCTGCCCTCGATATTGGCGCTTTGTGGGCTCATCAAAAAGCGGGCCGTTATCACGGCATCCCACCAGATCAAAGAAACACCTGCGGTTCGACACAAGGCCATCGACCTGCTTAAGATCCGCGACCTGCGCTACACCTTTGCTGCCAACGGACTTTTGGCGGGCGCTTGGGATACCCACATGTTTCTTGTGCCACTCTATGGCGTGTCACGGGATTTTTCAGCGACCACCATCGGCCTCATTCTGGCGGCCTTCGCCCTGGCGACTTTTCTTATTCGAACGGTATTACCCCTGATTCAAAGGTGGGCAAGTCCTTGGCAGTTGATTCATTTTGCGATGGTTACGACGGGCTTAAATTTCGTGCTGTACCCGCTTTTTGATGAATTCTGGATATTGATGTCGCTGTCCTTTGTGTTGGGATTGTCATTGGGCTGCACTCAGCCCAGCATTTTGGCGCTTTTGCAGCAACATGCCCCGCCCGGGCGCAAAGCGGAGGCCTTTGGTCTGCGCATGTCTCTGATCAACGGTTCGCAAGTCTCATTGCCTATCACTTTTGGGGCGTTGGGTGCTTTTATCGGCATCACACCACTTTTTTGGGCGGCAGCACTGGCTGTCAGTGGTGGCGCTTGGCTGACTCGGCGAGCCGATCGAGAAAAAGCACGGGACAAGCACGCCAAGCCACCCCAAGATACGATAAAGTGAACGTTGACCCGCTGTTTTAACCCTCAAATCAACCGCGAACCAAATGCCATGACTGACTTCAATCCACCGCCAGCTCACGAGATTCGATATTTGAGTCAGACCGAGCGCGAGGCATCGATGGCGCGCTCACTGAGTGACTGGTCTGGCGACACCGATCTGTGGGTCTATGGCTATGGTTCGTTGATTTGGAACCCTGAGTTTGACCATGCCGAACAGCGACTCGGGATCTTACGCGGCCATCACCGATCCCTTTGCCTCTGGTCGCGGGTCAATCGCGGCACTCCCGAAAAGCCTGGATTGGTATTTGGCCTTGACCGAGGCGGTTCCTGTCGAGGCATGGCTTTCCGAATACGCTCTCAAATCGTGCCTCAAGCCTTCGAGGCCTTATGGCGTCGTGAAATGTCAACGGGTGCTTATCATCCGCGTTGGCTGCGTTGCGATACCGAACATGGGCCGGTGAAAGCGCTTGCTTTCGTTATCGATCGATCCGGTAGTGGGTACGTCAAAGGCCTTCCGGATAGCGAAACACTCGAGATTGTGAGTCGCGCCCAAGGCCGCTATGGTCCTTGCCTTGATTATGTGGTTCAAACGCATGAGGCCCTGTGCCTGGCTGGCATCCGCGACGGTCGGTTAGCGAGGCTCGCCGACCGACTGCAAGAGCGTATTCAGGCGCCTAGCAGCAGACAAAGCTTTACACTGAAGACTTAGAGTCCTTTTTTAGACAATTGAGAGCGTCATCATGTCAGTGGCAAACATCCGAATGAACTACGAGAAAGGCGAATTGACTGAGTCGGCCGCCAAAACATCACCCTTTGAGCAGTTTCAGCTTTGGTTGCAAGAAGCCATTGACTTGCCAGTTGCTGAACCCACGGCCATGGCGTTGGCAACGGCCAACGCCCATGGCAAGCCGTCGTCTCGCATTGTCTTGCTTAAAGGTTTAGACAATCGCGGCTTTGTCTTCTACACCAATTACGATTCACGCAAAGGTCAAGAACTGCGCCAACAAGCCTGTGCGAGCCTGCTTTTTTTCTGGCAACCGCTTGAACGCCAAGTCCGCATTGAAGGTGTGATTGAGAAAGTGACCGATCAAGAATCCGACGATTACTACCAAAGCCGACCCCTCGGTTCCCGTATTGGTGCTTGGGCATCAGCGCAGAGCCAGCCTGTTACCGTTACAGCCCTTCAATTCCGTGTCGAGCAACTCAGGGCTCAATACGGCGAGACGCCACCCCGTCCACCCCACTGGGGTGGATACCGCTTGGTTCCCGATTATTTTGAGTTCTGGCAAGGTCGGCCTTCAAGACTCCATGATCGCTTAGTCTATAAACCCTCTGCCGATAACGCCTGGGCCATTGAGCGCATTTCACCATGAGTCATCTTGCAGGGGCAGCAAAACCAAGTTTTGACTCTAAGGCATTTCGCCGCTCTCTCGGTCGATTTCCAACTGGGGTCACCGTGGTCATGGCTGAGGTGCCAGGCGAGCCGCCCGTTGGCCTGACGGTCAGTTCGTTTAACTCGGTATCGCTCGAGCCTCCCTTGGTCGTTTGGAGCTTATCCAAGCACTCCTCTTCCATGTGGATCTTTGAGCAATGTGAGCGCTACAGCATTCAAGTTTTGGCCGCTGACCAAGCTGACTTGGCCATGCGCTTTGCCAGTGGCACACATGAGCAACGATTCCTCGACCTGAATTTGACAACTTGCCCCAATGGCTCGCCTCGATTGGCGTCGCCTGTGGCAGCTTGGTTTGAATGTCACAACCGACACCGTCACCAAGAAGGTGACCATGTGGTGCTCATCGGTGAGGTAGAAAACTGTCATCATGCTGATCTGATGCCACTCATTTATCATTCGGGTGGTTTTGACTTAACCCCAGCCGTGCTGTCGGCTGAATCAAACGCACGGTAACGAAGCGATGGATATTGAATGTGTGGTGGTCGGCGCCGGTGTTGTGGGATTGGCCACAGCTCGCGCCCTTGCCCAAGCCGGTGTAGAAGTACTGGTCGTTGAACAAGCCGCCATGATTGGGAGCGGCACCAGTTCGAGAAGTTCTGAAGTGATCCATGCTGGCATTTACTACCCAGCAAACAGCCTGAAAGCCAAGCTGTGCGTTCAAGGCAAACACCTCCTTTATGAGTATTGCCAAGCCAATGGCGTGGCGCATGCGCGCCTAGGCAAACTCGTGGTGGCCACGAACGAAGAAGAAAAGGGTACGCTGGCGGGCATTATTGAAAAGGCACGCGCCAATGGCGTTGATGACATGCAGTGGTTAGATCAGGCGCAGGCGCAGGCCCTTGAACCTGCGCTACGCTGTACGGCTGCGCTTTTGTCACCGTCTAGCGGCATTGTCGACAGTCATGGTTTGATGCTGGCCTACCAGGGCGACGCGGAAAACGCCGGTGCGCAATGTGTTTTTCACAGTCCATTGATTCATGCCAGGGTTCTTCAACCTGAAGGCTTTGAAGTCTCCTTTGGTGGTAGCGACCCCATTACCTTGAGCTGCAAAATGCTGGTGAATGCCGCAGGCCTTAACGCACCACTGCTAGCCAACCGTATCGAAGGTTTAGATCCAAAGTTTGTGCCCCAAGCCTATATGTGCAAAGGCAGCTACTTTAGTTTGCAAGGCAAAGCACCCTTTCGGCATCTCATCTATCCCGTGCCCCAGCGTGCGGGGTTAGGCGTTCATTTGACGCTAGACCTCGGTGGGCAGGCCAAATTCGGGCCCGACACGCAGTGGATCACCGAAGAAAACTATGACATCGACCCGAGCCGAGGCGACAGCTTTTACGAGGCTGTTCGGCGTTATTGGCCCGAACTTCGAGATGGTGCACTCCAACCCGACTACACTGGCATAAGACCCAAAATTTCGGGGCCTGATGAGCCTGCTGCCGATTTCATGATCTCAGACGCCAGTCACCATCACATTAATGGATTGGTGAACTTGTTTGGGATTGAGTCTCCTGGCATCACGTCTTCCTTGGCGCTCGCCTTACACGTCAAGTCAGCACTACTAGACGGTCGTTAAAAACGACGGCTTAAAGCTGTTGGCTGAGTTTCACTTTTTTTACTGCCATTTCTCGATCATGACTCAAAAAGACTTTATTTTGACCCTGGCTTGCCCAGACCGTCGCGGTATCGTGCACCACGTATCAGGTTTGCTGCTGGCCCACGATGGCAATATTTTGGATGCCCAGCAATTTGCAGATGAGCAGACTGGTCAGTTTTTTTTGCGGGTGCACTTCGCGCTCGCGGCACCGGTTCAAATTGAAGCGGTGCAAAAAGACTTGCGCGAGAGCGAAGCTGCCTTTCAGATGCAGTGGCAAGTCCACGACTCTCAGAAAAAAGCGCGCCTACTGATTATGGTCAGCAAGCAAGGACATTGCTTAAATGATCTTTTGTTTCGCATCAAAACGAATCAGTTTCCCGCTGAGATTGCCGCTGTGGTCTCTAATCATCAAGACTTTGAAGGGCTTGTGACATCCTATGGCGTGCCTTTTCATTATTTACCCATCACGCCAAATACCAAAACCGCTCAAGAATCACGCCTTTTGGCTGTCATCGCTGCCGAGCAAATTGATCTGGTGGTGCTTGCCCGCTACATGCAAGTGCTGTCGCCCGACCTGTGTCGCGCACTCAGTGGCAGAGCGATTAATATCCATCACAGTTTTTTACCGAGCTTTAAAGGGGCTCGTCCCTACCACCAAGCGCACGCGCGCGGCGTTAAAATCATTGGTGCAACAGCGCACTATGTGACTGAAGATCTCGATGAAGGACCGATCATTGAGCAAGATATTGAGCGCGTAGATCACGCCATGAGCATTGAGGACTTCACGCAAGTGGGCAGCGATGTGGAGTCTTTGGTGCTCTCTCGTGCGGTGCGTAGCCATGTTGAGCACCGCATTTTGCTAAATGGTAAGCGCACGGTGGTATTTCGCTAACAAACCCCTTATGCTCAAATGATCAGCAATACCCGAGAACAGCACACAGATTTTTGGAGCAATAGCCTGCATGCAAAGCGATGATCAACTGCCATTAGCCACTTGGGGACAAGCCTTGGCGGCGGCTCGCACCGAACAAGGCCTCGGGGTTGTTGAGACGGCACGCGAATTGATGCTGTCGCCATCTCAATTGCGTGGTATTGAAGGTGGCGACATGCAATCTTTTCATGGGCCAGGCTATTACTTTAGAGCAGTGCAAAAATATGCCAACCGACTCAATATTGTTCTAGACCCTGCGGTCGAGTCTTTGCCGCTAACCGATAGCCAAATCGGGATGCAGCGGCTTAACAAAAACTCACCTGAGTCTCATGCGAGCGCCACAGCGACCCTCTCCAGACGACAGTCAACACTGGATAATGGGTTAAGGGTTGCTCCTTTTCGCTCGCGCAGCAGCCGCATTGGAATGGTTTTGGGTGTGATTCTGGTTTTTGCCGTGGCTTTGGGCATCTATCTTTCCGTTGAGGAAGGTTGGCCAAACAAACAGAATACCCAGGTTACTAATGGCATGGCGCCACCATCACCGCCAGGCAAGTCAGTTGAGGCAATCGCCATACCGGTCAAACCAGATCTTGGCGCGCCAGCAAGCGTCTCTCGACAAAGCCCTAGCCCTGCAGCGGAACCGTTGCTTGTTTCGCCATCAGCTACTGAGGCAGTCAGTGCGGTTGAGCCACTGACTGCCGCTCCATCAGCCTCACCAGAACCCGCACCCGCACTGAAACCACCGCCTGCGCCACCACCGCCACCAGCGGATATCTTCGAGGCACGGTTTACAGCGGATTGTTGGGTGGAAGTTCGATACAAAGATGGCCGAGTCGAGCAGAAGGTTTACACCGAGCGCGACATTCTGACGGTTCCCGTTGATGAGATCAGGAGCATGGTGCTTGGGAACGCCGCCGCGGTCTGGGCTCAAAGGCGAGGACAATCCTTTGACGTGATGACATTCGCTGGCGGCAGGAACGTGTCGCGAATCAGTGAAGGTGATCTTCGATAATCATTAAGCGCACCAGTGAGTCTTGGATGTAGGATATGGCAATATATTCCATCGGGAGACTCGCATGCAGATCAGTAAGCAAGAAATTGACACGCTGCACCCCGTGCCGGATGCGCGCGGCATCAACCTCTATACCGCTGACGCCTGTCACCGCCTGGCTGGCTGCTACCTATCAGCCGAACTTCAGACTCATTTAGAGCCGCACTTCTCTCGCCTAGGCGCACTTGCTGGACAACATTTGGATGATTTGGCTGGCGTTGCGGACAAACACCCGCCCAAGCTATCGGTGCGCACCCGAGCCGGCATAGACGAATCTCGCATTGAAAAGCATCCAGCCTACGTTGAGCTAGAGCGCTGGGCCTACAGCGAGTTTGGCTTGGCTGCCATGTCTCATCGTGGTGGTGTACTGGGCTGGCCCGAGCCGATGCCCCCAGCAGCGAAGTACGCGCTGACATATCTTTTTGTGCAAGCCGAGTTTGGACTGTGCTGTCCTGTGAGCATGACTGACTCTTTGGCGCGTACGCTCAAAAAGTTCGGTGATCCCGCGCTAGTCGAACAAGTACTGCCCATGGTTACCACGCAGGATTTTGATGCGTTACACCAGGGTGCCATGTTCATGACAGAACAAGGTGCGGGCTCTGACGTCAGCGCCACCGCCACCACGGCCACTTTGCAGGCCGATGGCCGCTGGACGCTCAATGGCGACAAATGGTTTTGTTCAAACCCAGATGCTGGTTTCGCAATGGTACTAGCGCGTTCAGAGACAGAACCTGGCCTCAAAGGGGTTTCTTTATTTTTACTGCCTCGCAAGCTTCCCAATGGCTCGCTAAATCACTATCGAATTTTGCGGCTCAAGGACAAGCTTGGCACGCGCTCTATGGCCAGTGGCGAAATTCGTCTTGACGGCGCTTTCGCGTGGCTAGTGGGTGAACGCGGCAAGGGCTTTAATCACATGGCCGACATGATTAATAATTCACGGCTTTCAAACGGCGTTCGAGCCGCCGGCCTGATGCGTCGAGCCCTCACCGAAGCGCTGTATGTTTCCAAAAACCGTCAAGCCTTCGGAAAACGCTTAATTGATATGCCGTTAATGCAACGCCAGCTTTGCAAAATGGCGGTTTGGACAGAGCAAGCAAGAACCATGGTGTTTCAAACCGCACAAGCCCTTCAGGCGTTTGACCAAGACAGTAGCAAGCGACCGCTGGCTCGCATACTCACGCCCTTGATTAAATTTCGTGCCTGCCGCGATGCCCGTAAAGTCACCGGTGACGCCATGGAGGTTCGCGGTGGCTGTGGTTACATCGAGGAATGGTCTGATCCCCGCTTACTTCGAGATGCACATCTTGGCTCGATTTGGGAAGGCACCAGCAATATCGTGGCTTTGGATGTTTTGCGCGCCATCCAACGAGAAAACGCCTTACCTGCCCTGCGTGAACACGTGACGCAACTGCTGGCGCAAGGTTTACCCGTGAGCGACGAACTGGCTGCACTTGAAAAAGAACGCATTGATGCCGCCTTTGCATTCGCCGAATATTCTGCTGCCAGTGCCGACTATGCGCTTGCGCGCCAAGTCGGCACCGCGTTGTATAACGTGATCACCATGGCAGGTATGCGATGGGAAGCAAAAGTCGCTGAAATGCCCATGCGAAGCCGTTTGGCCGACATGGTGCTCACTCAACGCCTATGTGCGCGAGATCCGATTAACGATGCCACACCGGCCGATGATGTGCTGGTGCAATGGCTGGCCCAAGGTGTTTGAAATGTGGCAAAGTCTCTCTAGCAGCAACCCGTCAAGTCATTCGCCTAGAGGCGCCCTTTCAGGTATCCGAGTGGTTGACTTAAGCCGTGTACTGGGTGGGCCGTTTTGCACCCAGATTTTGGGGGATCATGGCGCTGAAGTTTTAAAGCTCGAACCGCCTACCGGTGACGAAACTCGCCACTGGGGCCCACCTTTTGAATCAGGTTTGGCCTCCTATTTTGTGGGGGTGAATCGCAACAAGACTGGCCTAACACTGGATCTGTCACATGCCGAAGGCCGACAATTCCTTAGGTCTTTGCTGGTTGATGCCGATGTGCTCATCGAGAACTTTAAAACCGGTACCCTCGAAAAATGGGGACTCGGTTACGAGACTTTAAAAGAAGCGTTTCCGCGTCTGATTCACTGTCGCGTCAGTGGCTTTGGGGCCGATGGCCCGCTTGGCGGCATGCCAGGCTACGATGCGTGCGCCCAAGCCATGTGTGGCCTGATGAGTGTCAACGGCGAAAAAGAGGCACCACCAACCCGCGTGGGGCTGCCCGTTGTCGATATGGTGACCGGTTTAAATGCCACCATTGCTATTCTGATGGCCCTGCAAGAACGTCATCAAAGTCACTTGGGCCAATTTTTAGACATCACCCTTTTTGATTGCGCCATATCACTTTTGCATCCGCACGCAGCGAATTATTTTGGCAGCGGCAACATACCCCAGCGGTCAGGTAATGCACATCCCAACATCGCCCCTTACGAAACGGTCAGCACCGCTAAGGGTGAACTGTTTTTGGCAATTGGTAATGATCGGCAATTCAAACAACTGGCGATTGAGCTTGGTGAACCGTCCCTATCGCAAGACCCGCGTTTTCTCACCAACGCCGATCGATTGGCTAACCGCCCAGCGCTGCACGCTTGTTTGAAGCGGCTGTTAAACCAATCCGAAGCCAATACCTTGGCCATCAAACTGCTTAAAGCGGGTGTGCCGGCTGCGCCTGTGCTCAATGTCGAGGAGATTTTGCATCACCCTCACACTGAACACCGTGGCATGGTTTTAGACAAAGACGGTTATCGCGGCATCGCCTCACCGGTCAAACTATCTCGAACCCCAGCGCAGTTGCGCCAACTGCCACCCGGTTTTAAGGCGTTGCCTCAGACCCCACCGACTGAGCACTCTTAATGAGCCACTGCTCGAACGACTGAAGTGCCGCTGTCACTTCAGTGCGTTCGGGGTAACCAAAGAAGTAGCCTTGAGAAACCGGCAGTGGTTGGTTCACAGGCCTTACCAACTGACCGGCATCGAGCGCCTGTTGCACCAAAAATCGGGGTACCAAGCCAACACCGAGTCCTGCCTGAGCCGCTGCGATGACCATCGAAAACACCTCATAGCGGGGTCCACCGGCGACTTGTGGTGGATACGGCAAGCCGGCCTGTGCATACCAATCACGCCAAGCATCCGGGCGTGAAACCAAATGGAAATGCGCAAGCTGGTTTAATACGCTCCCGTCGCTTGAGCCCTTAATCAAGTGCTTAGGCGCACAAACGGGTACCAATTCCTGCTCTGGAAAAAGCATCGTACCGTGGGTCCCAGGCCAAATCGCATGGCTATGGTAGATGGCGCCATCAAACGGTTGGTCGTTGAATTGGAATGGCAAGGTCCTGAGCGATAAGCTGACCGAAATATCAGGGCATTGTTTTTGAAACTCGGGCAGTCGCGGAATGAGCCAATGGGCTGCCAATGTCGGTAGCACAGCGATATGAAGGCGTCGACCAATACTGGCACGACTCATGAGGCTGAAGGTGTCTTTTTCGATATGATCCAGATGTTGACGAATACGAGCCGCATATTCAGCGCCAGCATCGGTCAACGCGACGCGCCGACGAACCCGGGTGAACAACTGAACGCCAAGCCGGGCTTCTAAGGCACTGACTTGCCGATGCACTGCGCTATGGGTTAATGACAGTTCTTCAGCCGCCCGGGAAAAACCACCTAACCGGGCGGTGGCCTCAAAGGCCTGTAATGCGCTCAAATTGGGAATGCCTTTTCTCATGTTGCTGGTATCCGTTATCGTGTCACTGACACACAAGAATGTGCGATTTTATCAATTGCAATGTGCAAACGATGAACATATCCTTACAACAATGCGTTTATAAACATAAGAGACAACAAAATGGCAGACCGAGACAATCAACTGAACCCACGAACGGGTGGACAGCTCATCGTTGAGCAACTGGTCGCGCAAGACGTGCGGCATGTGTTTTGTGTACCGGGCGAGAGTTTTTTGGCTGTTTTAGATGCCTTGGTTGATGTAAACATCGACGTGACAGTTTGTCGGCAAGAAGGAGGCGCGGCCATGATGGCCGACGCCCACGGCAAATTAACAGGTCGTCCTGGTATTTGCATGGTCACTCGCGGACCAGGCGCCTCGAACGCGTTAGCTGGCATTCACATCGCCAAACAAGACTCCACCCCCCTGATTATGTTCGTGGGCCAGATCGATCGCAGCATGCGTGAGCGTGAAGCGTTTCAAGAAATGGACTATCGCGCTGTTTTTGGTCAAGCCGCCAAATGGGCCACCGAGATCGACGATGCTGCTCGTATCCCTGAAATCGTCTCGCGTGCCTTTCATGTCGCCATGTCAGGACGTCCTGGGCCTGTGGTCATCGCATTGCCTGAAGACATGCTGGTTGAGCCCGCCTCGGTTGCGGCAGCCCCACGAGTGCTTGCCATCGAAAGCTCACCATCAGTGGCGCAAATGCAAGACTTGGCTCAACGCTTGGCACACGCCAAGTCACCAGTGGCGATTGTCGGTGGTCCACGCTGGAGCTCGGAAGCCGTCTCACAATTTGCTGATTTTGCACAACGTCATCGCCTGCCAGTCACATGCTCCTTCAGACGCCAAATGCTGTTCCCCCATGATCACCCCTGCTACATCGGTGACTTGGGTCTAGGCTTAAATCCGGCGTTGCTGGCACGCTTACAACAAGCCGACTTGATATTGTTGGTTGGTGGTCGTTTGTCAGAAATCCCAAGCCAGGCTTACACCCTGCTAAACATTCCGGTACCGACTCAAGACCTGATACACGTGCACCCCGATGTCAATGAATTGGGTCGGGTATATGCGCCCACGGTGGCGATTAACGCCTCCCCAGCGGCCTTTGCTGCCGAATTGGCGCGTATGCCTGCGCCCGTGCAATCGCCTTGGGCCGAGGATACCGAACACCTGCACGACAGCTACTTGGCCTGGAGTGATCCTAAGGATGTCACCACGCCAGGTGACTTGCAGATGAGTGGTGTCATGGCGCATTTGAGAGAAGTGTTGCCGTCAAACGCCATCATCACCAATGGCGCCGGTAACTATGCCACTTGGGTGCATCGTTTCCACCGCTTTAATCAGTACGGCACACAACTAGCTCCCACATCGGGCTCGATGGGTTATGGCTTACCCGCCGCGGTTGGTGCCAAGCGCGTGTCGCCCGATACGCCAGTGATCTGTTTTGCGGGCGATGGTTGCTTCATGATGCACGGTCAAGAGTTCGCCACGGCCGTTCAATACGACCTGCCAATCGTGGTTCTGATTGTTGACAATGGCATGTATGGCACGATCCGTATGCACCAAGAGAAGTTCTATCCTGGCCGTATTTCCGCCACCTACCTCAAAAACCCTGATTTTGCGGCCTACGCACAAGCCTTCGGTGGCCATGGTGAACGGGTTGAAAAGACAGCTGATTTTGCAGCCGCTTTCGATCGCGCTGTCAAAAGCAACAAGCCAGCTATTATTCACCTGATCACAGACCCTGAAGCAATCACACCAACCACCACGATTGCAAAACTGCGAGCGGCCGCTCAATCGAACCAACCTTAATTCAATTTTTTTAAAACACCTCACAACCGTAATGGAGTCATGCAATGTCAGCAGCAACGTTTAACTGGGAAGACCCACTCTTGCTCGATAGTCAACTCACTGACGATGAGCGGATGGTGCGTGAGGCCGCTTACACCTATTGCCAGGAGAAGCTGGCACCCCGTGTACTACAAGCCTTCCGTCACGAAAAAATGGATGTGTCTATTTTCCCTGAGATGGGTGCATTGGGCCTCTTGGGTGCAACCATCCCAGCCGAATACGGTGGCGCAGACTTGAACTACGTTTGTTATGGCTTGATCGCACGTGAAGTCGAGCGCGTTGACTCAGGCTATCGCTCAATGATGAGTGTGCAATCATCGCTCGTGATGCTCCCGATCAACGAGTTTGGTAGCGAAGAACAAAAGCGCAAGTACTTACCCAAGCTCGCGAGCGGCGAGTGGATTGGCTGCTTCGGTTTGACAGAGCCTAACCATGGTTCGGACCCTGCCAATATGGAAACACGGGCTGTTAAAACAGCCGATGGCTACCGATTAACCGGCAACAAAATCTGGATTACCAACTCACCGGTGGCTGATGTCTTCGTGATTTGGGGCAAGTGCGTGGGTGGCGACCACGACGGTCGTATTCGCGGCTTCATCCTTGAGAAAGGCATGAAAGGCTTGTCAGCCCCCGAAATCCACGGCAAGGTTGGTCTGCGTGCTTCGGTGACTGGTGAAATCGTCATGGAAGACGTTGAAATCAGTGATGATCAAATGCTGCCGCATGTGACTGGTTTGAAAGGTCCTTTCACTTGCTTGAATTCTGCACGATACGGTATCGCCTGGGGTGCACTAGGCGCTGCAGAGTTCTGCTGGCACACCGCACGCCAGTACACACTCGACCGTCACCAGTTTGGCCGCCCATTGGCAGCCAACCAGCTGATCCAGAAAAAATTGGCAGATATGCAAACCGAAATCACGCTAGGCCTGCAGGGTTGCTTGCGTTTGGGTCGAATGAAAGACGAAGGCACGGCTGCTGTCGAAATCACATCGATCATGAAGCGTAACTCTTGTGGTAAATCGCTTGACGTGGCCCGCTTAGCCCGTGACATGCTCGGTGGTAACGGCATCTCCGACGAGTATGGCGTAGCCCGTCACTTGGTGAACTTGGAAGTGGTCAACACCTATGAAGGTACTCACGACGTGCACGCACTGATTCTGGGCCGTGCCCAGACCGGTATCCAGGCCTTTTTCTAAAACGCACGATCAACCGATCGCTAATCTCTGATTAGTGGTCAGGGCGGCTATCGGCAAAAGCCGCTGCCGCCCTGCTTAATCGGTCAGCTACCCCTGCCCATTCGGGCTCCGGTGGCACTTTGGCCCATCGCAACTCAACGAACCCACCCTGATCCAACGCTCGCAGACGAGCGTATAACGCTCGGGCATATCCCGCGGCATCATCAGGCAAGACACTGATTGAGATTCGCTGGTTTGTGGCGAGCTCTTGAACAGCCCCGAGCTCACATTGCCGTAAAACCACCGCCACGGTACCGGTGTTTTGATCTAACCACGCCAGCGCGTCTTGCACCAACTGTTTAAGCGAGTAAAGCCGTATCGGTGTGTGCGGTGAGTAATGCGCTTTGAGCGAGCCAGAGACTCTCGGGGCTTGGTCATCAGTGCCTTTCAAAGGCTCACCAAGAACTAGCACTAGGGCTGAAGCACTGATGCCACCCGGACGTAAAAGGGCCACACCGTGACCCAGACTAAAGCGGGAAAGATCAACAATGGTTGACTCAATACCGACTTCGCTGTCACCACCCTCGATGACGGGTAAGCCTGCTCGGACCAAATCGGCGAACTCGTCACGAACATGCTGCGCACGGGTCGGTGATACGTGCCCAAAGCGATTGGCTGAGGGTGCAGCAATCCCCGCGAGCTCGGAGCCGCGGGCTTGCGCAAAAGCCGTCAACAGTGCTTGAGCCACTGGGTGCGAGGGGCAGCGCACACCAATCGTGTCTTGTCCACCACTGACAGCCTCAGGCACGGCTTCGTTTCTTTTTAGAATCAGTGTCAATGGTCCTGGCCAAAACCGATCGACTAGGCGCTGAGCCACGGCTTTTGTTTGGTCATCGACACTAACCCATGACCAAAGGTCAGCCGCTTGTGCCACATGCACGATCACCGGGTGATTGCTCGGTCTGCCCTTGGCTAAGTAAATGGCATGTACGGCTTCGGGATTACTGGCGTCAGCACCCAAACCGTAGACAGTTTCTGTGGGGAAAGCGACCAGCCCCCCCCGAAGCAGGACATCAACGGCCTGCGCAAGCGCTTGCTCAGGTTGGCCTGCTGTCACAGCGTTGACAGGGTTGCCAGCGCCGGCAAACGCAACAGGCTCACGATTTCGTTGGCGATCTTAACGGCTTGACCAAAATCAGACGCTGTGATGTTGATGTGGCCCATTTTTCTGCCGCGACGCGCTTGTTTTTTGCCATACAGATGCAACGATGTGCCAGGCAATGCCAGCACAGCCTGCCAGTCTGGTTCAACAACGTTATTGTCCGTTGTTGGTAACCAGACGTCACCCAATAAATTAAGCATCACCGCGGGGGTTAACAATCGGGTGTCGCCCAAAGGCAAACCAGCCATCACGCGAGCCTGCTGCTCGAATTGACTGGTCGAGCAGGCGTTGAGCGTGAAGTGTCCACTATTGTGCGGTCTTGGGGCCACTTCGTTGACCAACAGGACATCGTCTTTGAGCACAAAAAACTCAACACACATGACGCCGTGATAACCCAACCCCTCTGCAATCCGAGTCGCGGCACTGATGGCTTCGGTTGTCAGTGCACTGTCTTGACCATCGACGTGCGTCACCGCCAAAATACCGTCGTGATGAACGTTACGCGCCACAGGAAAAACCCGACTATTACCATCAACATCGCGTGCCAACACCACTGAGAGTTCAGCCTTTAAATCAAGCCGAGCTTCAAGCACACAATTGACTTCACCCATGCTGCTAAACGCCGCAAGCGCCTCTTCACGCGTAGCCACGCGATGTTGACCCTTGCCGTCATAACCCAAACGGGCCACCTTCAGGATGCCGGGAAAAAGATCTGCTGGGGCGTTTTGGAGGTCGATTTCCGAGTGCACGGCCACATAGGGCGCCACGGGCACGCCCTGGGCCTGGATGAAGGCTTTTTCCACGCACCGGTCTTGCACCAACTCGACGGCCCGCGCGCCTGGCGCCACGTGGGTTCGGCGTGCCAACGTTTCTAGGCTGACAGCTGGAACGTTTTCAAATTCGGTGGTGACTGCCATGCAGTTTCTAGCCAACTCCGCCAATGATTCTTCATCATCGTAATCAGCCAAAACGTGTGCGTCAGCCAAGGCAGCCGTCGGGCTTTCCTCTCCGGGGTCAAGCACCATCACGCGGTAGCCCATCGACTGAGCGGCCTGACAGAACATCCTCCCGAGTTGACCGCCACCCAGTACACCCAACCACTGCCCAGGCACCACCATCATGTTGGCAACCTCATGGCACGTGCGGCTCGTGTTTGTGCAGAGCGGTAAGCGATTAGCTTTTGTCTTAACTTGGCGTCAGTGGTGGCCAAGTTCGCCACCGCGTGAAGCGCCGCGTTTGCCGCACCAGCTTCACCGATCGCAAAAGTAGCCACCGGTATACCCTTGGGCATCTGCACAATTGAGAGCAAAGAGTCTTCCCCACGCAAATACTTGCTGGGAACAGGGACACCAAAGACCGGTAACTCAGTCAAGGCTGCCACCATGCCTGGCAAGTGAGCAGCCCCACCGGCTCCCGCAATAATGGCACGCAAGCCGCGCTTGGATGCGTCTGCCGCAAAAACCACCATGTCGTGCGGCATGCGGTGTGCTGAGATCACTTGCGACTCATGGGCAATGCCAAAGTGTTCTAGGATGGCCACAGCATTTGCCATCACGTCCCAATCACTCGAAGAACCCATGATCACTGCTACCAAAGGCTTGGGTTTGGACACGGATTTGTTTGCGGATTTGTTCGCAGATTTGGCTTTGGGCTGAACGCGGGATTGGCTTGGCGTTTTGACCAAAGCAGCAGTAACGGTCTTTTTGATAGGCATGATGGATGACCAACAATCGAAAGGTATATGTTAGCGGTTCACTGCACTGAGTCAGCGTCTGATTGCATCGCCACATCGTGGGCGGTAAAAAAGTGCCGACCCAACGGCGAAATCGGCTGATGGGCTTGGCCAAGCTGACCGGTCATTTTGGTGACCTCGCGCAACAAGGTGGTGCCATGGCCCAGTCGTCGATACAACGGATTCACAAAAATGTATTCCACATCACCATTCTCGAAGTAGCGACAGTACCCGATGGTCGTGTTCTGGTTGCGAATGAGCACGATACCCGCCGAATGCTCGATGATGGGTTCATCGCTCAAGGCGCTGGCAAGCTTCACGGTATTTGGCTGCGGTTTGCTCAATCACTTCGGCAGGCAAACGAGGCGCTGGCGCTGTCTTATCCCAGCCTTGGGTTTCCAACCAGTCGCGCACGAACTGCTTATCGTAAGACGGTGGACTGATGCCTTCGCGCCACTGATCAGCCGGCCAAAAGCGAGACGAGTCGGGCGTGAGCACTTCGTCCATCAGGTGCAGTACACCATCGTTGTCTAACCCAAACTCGAATTTGGTGTCCGCAATGATGATGCCCCGACTCAATGCAAAGGCCGCCGCCTCATCGTAGAGTTGCAAAGTGATGTCGCGCAGCTTATTGGCCAACGACTCACCCACTGTTTTGATAACGTAGTCAAAATCAACGTTTTCATCGTGATCACCCACATCGGCTTTGGCGGCCGGCGTAAAAATAGCGGGTGACAGTCGGCTCGCTTGCTTTAAGTCCGGTGGTAATGCAATGCCGCAAAGCGCGCCTGTGGCCTGATAGTCTTTCCAACCAGAGCCGATCAAATAACCTCTGGCAACGGCCTCTACCATGATGGGCGTCAAGCGCTTGACCACCATTGAACGGCCACGCACTTGTTCTCGTTCTTCAGGACTCACCACCGACTCAGGATCAATGCCTGTACTGTGATTGGGCAACACATGGCCAAGTCTTTTGAGCCAAAACTCGGTCAAACGTGTCAATACTTCGCCTTTGCCAGGTATGGGGTCGTCAAGGATGACATCAAAAGCCGACAAACGGTCCGAGGCAACAATCAATAGCTTGTCTTCACCGACTGCGTACATATCGCGCACCTTGCCCCGCGCAAGCAGTGGCAAGGAGGTTAAGTTGGACTGATGCAATAAAGTCACGTTTATTCTCTTTTATGACTCAGGTCACGACTTGAGATAGTTTGCCAGCGGCATAGTCAGCGGCAATATCAGACAAAGGGCGGGCTTTGATCTTGCTCGCGTTGCCGGCTGTGCCAAATTGCTGATAACGGGCCACACAAATGGCTTTGGCAGCAGCACGGGCAGGTTTTAAGTACTCGCGTGGGTCAAACTTGCCAGGATTCTCGGCAAAAAAGCGGCGAATCGCACCTGTCATGGCCAAACGAATATCGGTATCGATGTTGATCTTACGAACGCCAAACTTGATGGCTTCTTGGATTTCCTCAACTGGCACACCATAGGTTTCTTTCATGTCGCCACCAAACGCTCTGATTTCAGCCAACAGTTCCTGTGGCACGCTCGAGCTGCCGTGCATAACGAGGTGGGTGTTAGGTAGGCGGGCGTTGATTTCTTTAATGCGCCCAATCGACAAAATGTCTCCGGTCGGCTTACGGGTGAACTTATAGGCACCGTGGCTTGTGCCAATCGCGATGGCCAAAGCATCGAGTTGAGTTTGACGCACGAAGTCAGCGGCCTGCTCTGGGTCGGTCAAAAGCTGGTCCATCGTCATCACGCCATCAGCGCCGTGTCCGTCTTCCTTGTCACCCATCATGGTTTCAAGCGAGCCCAAGCAGCCGAGTTCGCCCTCAACGGTCACACCAAGCTTGTGGGCTGTTTGAACCACCTGTCGGGTCACGGCCACGTTGTAGTCGTAGTCAGCCACGGATTTGCCGTCTTCCATCAGCGAACCATCCATCATCACGCTCGAGAAGCCCAAATCAATCGCACCTTGGCAGATGGCAGGCGACTGACCATGATCTTGATGCATCACGACTGGAATGTGGGGATAGGACTCGACAGCGGCTTGAATTAAGTGCTTCAAAAAACCCTCCCCAGCGTACTTGCGCGCACCGGCAGACGCCTGCATGATCACGGGACTATCGGTCTCTTGAGCGGCTTCCATGATCGCCTGAACCTGCTCTAGATTGTTCACGTTAAACGCAGGAATGCCGTAAGCGTTTTCGGCGGCGTGATCCAAAAGTTGGCGCATGGAAACAAGAGACATGGTCAAAATCCTTCTGCAAGAGGGTGAAATAGGGCTATTGCGGATCAACGCCGGTGGGCAGTCGCTTGGCATTATTTTTAGCGATGATCGTTTAATTACTCGTCATTTTACCTGCAACGACCTCCCCTAGCCTAAAATGACAACCTGACGACGCATTTCTGCGTTTAAGCCCGACTTTCGCTTTAAAACACCCGACTAACGATGCCGTGCAATCCACTGAAAAATTAAATGATCCTGGCCATAGCCCTGATGAATCAGCACTGGTTTATTGGTCAGAAAACGATCAGGCCTGCCAAGCCCTCTGGCAGTCAATGCATGGTTGGTCAGCACCGAAAGAATTACTGAGCGCCGACGACACGCTGTCGGCTGATCGCGCTTACCGATTAATCAGTGGCGGCACCGGGCTGGTGTGGCGTGGCGATTTTCAAAATGGTAAGCAATTGCTGGCCGCCTTAAAAAGACGGGTTGCCAAACAAAAATCGCCTGATGCTGACATCGCTTACCCTGAGCGGTTTCATTTGGTTCGCCAATCGCGTAGTCAACAAGCCCGCCTGTTGGGACTGTTGTTGATTCCTTTGGCAGAAAACTTCCAACTGACGCATCGACGTGCACCTTCAGTTGCAGTGGCCTGTCAGGCTGCCTACTCATCCAAAGGGCTACGGGCCGTATCTCGAGCGCCTAACGTGCTCATGCCTTTGACAGAGTTGATCGGTGTTGTGAGTGCGTACGAATGGCAGCGTCAGGGATTGCCCGTGGCCGCGCTCGGGCAACACATTTACCCACGCCATGGCGTGTTTGCACCGACGCGACATGAATACCTCGATTTGGTGGTTCAAACGGCCTTGCCCAATGGCGCGCAAACAGCACTGGATGTTGGGACAGGTACCGGCGTGATTGCGGCGATTCTTGCCAAAAGAGGCATCCCAAAAATAATCGCCACCGATACGCAAGCAGCCGCATTGCAATGTGCAAAAGACAACATGGCCCATCTGGGCCTGAGCGCTCAAGTTGAAGTCCTCGAAGCCGACTTGTTTGTGCCCGGCCGATACGACTTGGTGGTCTGCAACCCACCTTGGTTGCCAGGACGCGCCAAAACCGCCCTAGATGCCGCCGTTTACGATCCGGACAGCCAAATGCTAGCGGGCTTTCTCGGCCAAGTACGGGCTCACCTGGCACCGAATGGCCAAGCTTGGTTAATCTTGTCAGATCTGGCAGAACACCTGAAGTTACGGTCGCGTCAAACCCTTTTAGCGTTAATCGATGCTGGCGGCCTGAAGGTCAATGCGCGTCATGACATCAAACCTAGGCACCCCAAATCCAGCAAACTCGACGATCCGCTTGCCGATGCCCGTGCGCAAGAGGTCACTTCGCTTTGGCAGCTGACTTTGGCCGAAAAGCTTTAACCACTGACTCGACCGTTTCAATGTAAGGTCCACCAATCAGATCAATACAATACGGCACGGCGGCAAAAATCCCAGCCGTCAGCAGAGCCCCTTCTTTATCCTTGAGTCCCTCTAGAGTCTCAGCGATTGCTTTGGGTTGGCCCGGTAAATTGATGATCAATGCCGCATGGCCTTCAATTTCGCGCAAAGCACCCACTTGTCGCGACAAAATGGCCGTGGGGACAAATTTCAAGCTGATTTGACGCATCTGCTCCCCAAAACCAGGCATCTCGCGCGTGGCCGCATCAAGCGTTGCCTCAGGCGTCACGTCGCGACGCGAAGGACCGGTTCCGCCCGTGGTTAAGACCAGGTCGCACTTTTCTTGATCAACCAATTCGATAATCGTCTGAGTGATGATTTGCCGGTCATCAGCAATCAGTCGCTCTTGAACCAAAATGGGGTTTTGCAAAGCTTTACCAAGCCATTCACGCAAGGCTGGCACACCCTGATCCTGATAGACGCCCTGAGAGGCTCGGTCTGAAATCGAAATCAGTCCAACTTTTAGTGGTGCCGGTCTAGTGGCAAACGACGCATCAGGTCGCTCAGGCGATGCCAGCGAAGGGTTTATCGACATAAATTATTCCTTAATAAAGCGGGTTGCTATCTGCAAATCACTGCCAGCAACCCAGAATTTTTGTTAACTTAAATGAACACTCTTAGAATAACTTGGGCTTAGTCCTGCTCAGACGTTGCCAAAAGTCATCCATGCACGCCATTGACGCAACGATAACGCAAACGTAAACCATGTTCTGATGGGTGTATTTTGATTAATTAAATCGCGTTAAACCATGGTAATTGTTGCAATGCAACATCATTTGCGTTGTAATCAGTCAAACAACCCAAAAGGTCATCTTTGTGAGCGATCAAACGTCCGAGCATCCCCATCCAGTGCCTTTACTGCCGCCTGCAATTGATGCGGCACTTGAATACGCCGTTGACAGTTGGCAACGTAGCGTGTTGTACGCCGATGTGATGCGCCAACGTGGCAACCAGTATCAGCGCCACATGTCTAAGCAAGCCCCGAATGTGCTGAGTATGAAAGCTGAGGTGATACTCGACGGACGCACACTAAAAAGACCTGTCAATTACATCCTAACGCGAATCACACCACCGAAATCGATACCCATTGACCCAATCAAAAGGCCATTTGTGGTGGTTGATCCGCGCGCCGGTCACGGACCTGGCATTGCAGGCTTCAAACCCGAAAGCGAGATTGGTGTTGCACTCGAGGCTGGGCATCCATGTTACTTCATCGGATTTTTGCCACGCCCTGAACCTGATCAAGGTGTCGAAGATGTGGTTTGGGCTGAGACTCGCTTTTTAGAAGAAGTTATTTCGCTTCACCCAGAGGCTGAGGGCAAGCCCGTGGTAATTGGCAACTGCCAGGCGGGCTGGCAGCTGATGATGGCGGCGTCCACCCGACCTGAACTTTTTGGCCCCATCATCATTGCGGGCGCGCCGCTGTCGTACTGGGCGGGTTGGCGCAACAAAAACCCCATGCGTTACACCGGCGGTATCACCGGTGGGTCTTGGATGACCACCATGTCTAGCGACTTGGGTGGTGGCGTGTTTGACGGTGCCAATTTGGTGCAGAACTTTGAAAACCTGCATCCTGCAAACACCTACTGGTCAAAACAATACAACCTTTACGCCAACGTTGACACCGAGGCTAGTCGCTATTTGGGCTTTGAGCGCTGGTGGGGCGGGCACGTCTTTTTAAATGGCAAAGAGATTCAGTACATTGTCGACAACCTTTTTGTTGGCAACAAGCTCTCAACCGCGCGCTTGGTCACCCAAGACGGCTTGCGTATCGATTTGCGCAACATTCGTTCACCAATCATTGTGTTTTGTTCAAAGGGTGACAACATCACACCCCCACCACAAGCCTTGGGGTGGATTACGGACCTTTATCAAAACGACAAAGAAGTGCTCGCACACGGGCAAACGATTATCTATGCCATCCATGAGAGCATCGGTCACTTGGGTATATTTGTGTCAGGCGCTGTGGCTAAAAAAGAGCACCGCGAATTTACTTGCAATATTGATCTGATCGATATGTTGCCACCCGGCATTTACGAAGCTGTGATCCGTGACAAAACACCAGACACACCAAACGCTGATCTGGCTTACGGTGACTACGTTTTGACTTTTGAACGACGACACTTGGCTGACATTGAAGCCATTGTCCAGCCTCGTGAGGATGATGATCGTCGGTTTGCTGCCGTTTCTCGGATCTCACAAGTTAATCAAGGCCTTTACAAATCTTTTGTACAGCCGTGGGTGAAGGCTTTTGCCACACCACGCTCAACTGAGCGTCGTGAACAAACCCACCCCCTGCGCATGCATTACGAGGCCGTGTCTGACAAGAATCCCATGATTGCTGCGCTGGCACCTGTAGCAGTGCAAGTCAGAAACAAACGTCGAAAAGCAACAGCAGACAACCCATTTGTGCAACTTGAAAAACAAATTTCAAAGTCAATCGAATCGTCTTTAGACCTTTGGGGTGAATGGCGCGATGCCTTGATTGAACGCACCTTTATGGCAGTTTATGGCTCACCCTTGGTGCAAGACATCGCTGGCTTGGGTGCCCGAGAAGGTTCGCCACGCGAGCATCCCGGCGTGTCACCCGAGCACATTGCCTTCGTTCGTCGCCGAGTCGATGAACTGCGCAAGTTGGTGCAATGTGGTGGTCTAAGAGAAGCTAGCATCCGAGTCATGATGTACATCGCACAAGCACAAGGTGGCATCGACTCTCGCAGCTTTAATCTGATCCGGCAGCTGCGAGCCCAACAAGAACACTCACTAAGCCTAGCGGCTTTTAAGGAACTGGTGCGTGAGCAAGCCATGGTGATGGTGGTTGACCCTGAAGGCGCGGTAGCTGCTATCCCAGGCCTTTTGAGCCACCACAGTGCCTCTGAAATAGAAGCAGCGCTCGAGTTTGTAACGCGGGTGGCGACGGCTAGCGGCGCACTGAACGCTGAAGGCAAAAAACGCTTGGCGCAAGTGGCAAGGTTCTATCACTTGGCCGCGCAACAATCGGGCCAGACCCAAGAAGTTGATGGCTTAACTGCGGTTAACTTACGACGCCCGTTAGAAACGAACTTAGCAAACAACACCAGCAGCGATGTGCGTGAACCTGCTTTAACCAAAACCGTGATTGAGAAGACACCAGCTAAAAAAGTTGCTGCCAAAAAAGCTGTTGCTAAAAAAGTGGTTGCTCGGTCTACTGCCACTAAAAAGGTAACGGTTAAACCGACGACTTCTGCAACGGCAAAACGGGTTAAGAAGGCGATCGTTTGATTAAATCCACACAAAAACAACCCGCTCATCATGAGCTTGTTAAGTTCGACGCGCTGATTAAAGCCGCTCAAAAGGTACCCACGCAAACTTGTGCCGTGGCTCACCCCTGTGATGAGACGTCTTTATCAGCCGTGGTTCAAGCACACGCTTTAAATATCATTGATCCTATTTTGATCGGTCCTCGCCACAAAATAGAAAAAATGGCAACAGCTGCTGCTTTGGATATCATGGGTTTTAAGATCATCGATGTGCCTCACAGCCACGCGGCTGCGGCCGAGGCCGTTGCACAAGTTCGGGCAGGCAACGCCAGTCTTTTGATGAAGGGTAGCCTACACACCGATGAGTTAATGCATGAAGTCGTCAATCCTCAGACCGGACTGAGAACGGCACGGCGACTGAGTCATGTTTTCTTAATGGATGTGCCGACCTACGCGGAGCTGCTTTTTATCACTGATGCAGCAATCAACATCGCCCCAGATTTGCTTTGCAAGGCAGACATTGTTCAAAACGCCATTGACTTGCACCTTGCCTTGGGTTTTGGCACACCACGAGTGGCGATTCTCTCAGCGGTCGAGCAAGTCAATCCAAAGATTCCGAGCACCGTTGATGCGGCCGCTTTGTGCAAGATGGCTGAACGTGGTCAGATCACTTCGGGCCTCTTAGATGGGCCACTCGCCATGGATAACGCCATCAGTCCCCAAGCGGCTCTGATGAAGGGCTTGAGGTCCGAAGTAGCTGGCCACGCACAGATTTTGGTGGTGCCTGATCTAGAGTCAGGCAATATGCTGGCCAAAAATTTGACGTTTTTGACAGGCGCTGACGCCGCTGGCATTGTGCTCGGCGCAAAAGTACCCATCGTCTTAACAAGCCGTGCTGATTCCGAGTCAGCCCGCTTGGCTTCGTGCGCTGTCGCCACACTTTACGCGCATCATGTAGCCTCACAGCCGCCTCAAATCAAGTGATTTAAGGCGACTGTGCGTGTCTTAAAATCGAGCTCGTTTTTGTAATGCCTCTACGGCGGGTAAGGTTTGGCCTTCCAAAAACTCTAGGAACGCACCACCACCCGTGGAGATGTAGTCCACGCGATCAGCAATACCGAACTTAGCGATTGCCGCTAAAGTATCCCCACCACCCGCGATAGAGAATCCATCAGAAGAAGCGATAGCCTGAGCAATGCCTTGGGTGCCGCCAGAAAACGCTTCAAACTCAAAGACGCCAACAGGACCGTTCCAAACGATCGTGCCCGCTTGGCTCAACATTTCAGCGAGTTGCGCTGTGCTTTGGGGACCAATATCCAAAATCAAGTCATCGGCCTGTACATCAGTGGCCGCTTTAACAGTGGCTGGCGCCTGGGCCGAGAAAGACTTAGCCACTACCACATCAACTGGTATGGGAACGGCTGCCGAACGCGCTCGCATCTTTTCGATAACAAGCTTGGCTTGATCGACTTGCTCAGGTTCAGCTAGCGATTGGCCAATCGGCATGCCTGAAGCCAACAAAAAAGTGTTGGCAATGCCGCCCCCCACAATCAGCTGATCGACCTTGTCGGCCAATGCCAACAAAATAGAAAGCTTGGT
>JAFMCG010000119.1 GCA_017857895.1 Burkholderiaceae bacterium
TATCGTCACGATCAATTGTTTGGGCGTCTTAATCAAGGTGCCATGTTCCTCGACGTGTCCTTCAACTTGATCTTCTTGGTGTGATTGGCTCGAATTGCTCATAACGTAACCCTATGTTGCAGTAACCAAAAAAGTGATCGAATTATAGCGGCAATGTGAAAGATGGGGTCACGTGACCAAGACGCTGATGTGGGTGTAGAGGTATAATGCGAGGCTTGGCGCCCGTAGTTCAATGGATAGAATAAGAGTTTCCGAAGCTCTCGATACAGGTTCGATTCCTGTCGGGCGCGCCAAGTTTCTCATAGAGCGCGGGCAAATTCACCAGAAACCCCCCAAATGGACTATTTCGGTGCTTTCAAAGCCTCGTGAAAACGTGCGACGTACTCTTCAAATGTTACGCCAGTTTCTGCTTCCAGTGCTTTTTGGGCTGCTAGCGAATCATCCCTGAGTTGAGCGCCTTTGGCACGCTCAGCGTCTGTCAAACCAGCCTCGGCTAAGCGGCGTGTGTGCTGCAAGGACATATTCAAGCCAAATTCGTGAAAGCTTGAATGCTGACCTTTGAGCGCCTCTAATACGCGTGCCGATGGTGTGGTTTCAGGATCAATGATTTTGGCGTGCTGGGCTTGGACGGCTGACAAGTAACCATCATCGCCGGTTTGCTTGGCCAAGAGCCCGGCGCACGCTTGCACTTGGTCCAAGACTTGTGTGGCCCATTGTGCCAATGGCACGGGTATACCAGACTGTCCGAGCAGTAGGCCGGGCTTGCGGCCTTGCAGAACTGTGGTCTGAAAATTGTTGGCGCTTTCTAGACAAAAGCCATCGTCACCAAAAGTGGGGCTGCTTTCGAGGGCACAAAATAACAAAAACGCATCCATGAAGCGAGCGGTTTGCGCACTGATTCCGCAGGGCTCAAATGGATCAATGTCTAAGCACCGAACCTCAACGTATTGGATGCCGCGCTCGGCAAGCGCGGTGATGGGTCTTTCGCCCCGTGCGGTGGTGTGCTTGGGTCGAATGGTTGAGTAATACTCGTTTTCAATTTGTAGCAGATTGCAATTCAATTGCGTCCATTGCCCGTCTTTATGAGTCCCGATGGCCTCATAGGCGGGCCATGGTGTCGTGACAGCGTCGTAGAGGCGCGACAAAAATGTGGTTAAGTCGTTGTAGCAAGGTTTTAAGGTCGACTGCGCTTTGTTTTGATAGCCAAAGTCGCTCATTCTCAAGCTGGTGGCCCATGGCAAATACAGGGTTTGATCGTCAAGCACTTGCAGGTCGTGCTCGCGCTCGCCAACAAAGTCACGAGATACTGCCGGTGAGGCACCAAATAAGTACATAAGCAACCAGTTGTGCCGCACAAAGTTGCGAATCAAGCCGACATAACCTGCGGATTGACGGGCTTGCGGCGTATCGCCAGGCAGGTCTAGCCGTTCCCATAAATCAGATGAAAAAGAGAAGTTGTAATGCAAGCCAGCGATACATTGCATGGCTTTGCCGTAACGTACGGCCAGTCCGCGCCGATAGACGTGTTTGAGCATGCCACTGTTTGACGTCCCATACCAAGCGATTTGAATATCCGCCTCGGATGGCAGGGTCGCAGGCATAGAATGATTCCAGATGGCTTCTTGCCCAAGGCTGTCAACAGCCAAGCGGTGGACCCAGTCTAAGGCGTGCATTAAAGAATCCACATCGCGATGGGTATCGGTGATGAGTTCGAGTAGCGCCTCGGCGTAATCAGTTGTGATGTGGGGGTGCGTGAGCGCCGAGCCCAAACCGATGGGGTGAGCCGTCATCGAGAGGCGCCCGTGGCGGTCGACGCGAAGGCCTTCTTTCTCAATGCCACGCAGAGAGTCGGTCAACAAGTCGGGGGTTTGTTGTAGAAGCGTTAATCGCTTTTGTAGCAAGGTGGTCAACCGAACATCCTGAGTTGTCATTAAAATTGTGTTTTCTGCGCCCGATTGTACGTGAATGGTTCGCTTGGTAGCGCAAGAATCAGTGTTAGGTTTTTTTAAAAGGAAACACGCTTGTTATCGAACTTACTGCATCAACGACGTCTCTTCGGCGGTCTATTTCTGTTGATCTTGGTTGGCGTTTTGTCGGCGTGTTACCCCAAATACAATTGGCGGGAGTTGTCGGTGGCCGATGGCCTCGCTGTGGCGGCCTTTCCCGCAAGGCCTGATACCGCGCAGCGCGAGATCGTGCTTAATGACATGAAACTCACATTTGAGCTGACAAGCGCGACAATCGATAAAACAGTTTTTTCAATCGGTTACAGCCAGTTGCCCATGGAAAGCACGCCTGCGCAACGGCAAGAGGCCCAGCGTGCAATGGTCTCGTCGTTAGCCAGCGCCATGAGCCAGCCCGTGCCTGACGAGGCATTTGCCGGTGAGGCATTCGTCTTGAGGTCACCCGATGCATCACCGCCGCTGGTGATGCATGCTAGGGTGGTGTTGTATTACGACGTGGTGATTCGTCAAATTGCTGCTGGTCCGATCAACGAATTAACCTCAGACATAGCACAAGAGTTTATGCGGTCGTTCAAAATACGCTAGTCGGTCGCAACAGCCCCAAGTAAATGGCTTGTGCCACGCAGGCTTGTCTGCCGTAAACATTTAGTTTTTTGCTGGCATTGCGCAGATGGAAATTGACGGTGCTTTCGCTCAAGCCCAGAATGGTGGCTGTTTCCCAGCTTGTTTTGCCGCGAGACACCCAGGCCAGACACTGCAACTCACGCCTGGATAAAGGTGCTTTAATCATTTTTTGTAACCTCTTGTGACAATGGCTTGACATAGGGGCCGTAGTTTGAGGCTTTATTACGGGTTTGTTAATGCGCATAATCCCTGAGTTTTTTTTAGGAAATGAATTTTGAGCGTTCTTTTAGCGGCTTACTTCAGTACCATCGCGCGGTTGTTGCCCATGATTGTTTGCGGTTTGGCCGGGTTTGTGTGGGGCAAGCGAGGAGCGGCTTATCCAACGGCGTTTGTGTCGACGCTGGTGACTTATTTGGCGATTCCAGCCTTGGTGTTTCATACCCTGATGACCACGCCCTTGGAAGCCGACGCCTTGGTGCTGATTTTGGGTGCATCTACAGCCGCTTTGTTGTTGGCGGCCGTTTTGGTTGCTGGACTTTTGTGGTTGTTTCGCCTGCCTGTAGCCGCGCTCGGTCAGACTGCCTGGATGCCAAATGCTGGCAATTTGGGCCTGCCCATGGCAACCCTTGTTTTTGGAGCAGAAGGGTTGACTGTGGCCATCGCTTTTTTTGCGGTGTCGTCTTTTTTAAGTTTCACCTTGGGCTTACGTTGGTTAACGGGCTCGTCAGGTAAAGTTTCCCGCCAACCCGTTGTTTGGGCCACACTTTTGGCTGTTGGCGCACGTGCCGTTGATATCGAGTCGCCGATTTGGCTGCTCGATAGTGCTTCTATGCTAGGTAGCCTTGCTGTGCCATTGATGCTCCTCACGCTCGGCCATGCCTTGTCACAGTTACCGCGCTCGGGTTTGAAAGCGGGTGCTCTTGTGGCCTTAGCGCGATTTATCAGCGGCGCTTTGGTTGCGCTCGCCTTATTGACCATATCTGGTTTGCCACAGGCGATTGCCGCACCGATTGCGTTACAGATGGTGATGCCTTGTGCGGTCAACAGTTACCTTTTTGCGCGCCTGCATGGCACGCAAGGCGATGCCTCGGCCGGTGGCGTGTTGCTCTCCACGCTAGCTTTTGTGGTGGTTGCACCCTTTCTCCTTTGGTTGATAGGTGCTGCTTGAACACGTCAGCGGTGATACACTTTTCTGATGATCTAGGCGCCGATTTGGCTGATCTGCTTGCGGGCGCCTCACAAATCCCGCTAAAGAGGTCCGTATGAGTGATTCGTTTCAAGCCCTAACGCCGGCGTCGACAAGTCCGCCTGTGGCTATTGCAGTTGGCAGCGTGGGCCTGGTCCAAACGCAGTTCCATGATTTTGATCAGCCTTTGCCGCTTATGAGCGGCCAATCCTTACCGTCTTACACCTTAGCGGTTCATACCTATGGCCAGTTAAACGCCGATCGATCGAATGCGGTTTTGGTTTGTCATGCGTTAAACGCCTCGCATCACGTGGCCGGTATATCGGCTGAGAATCCTGATGATTTGGGTTGGTGGGACAACATGGTGGGTCCGGGCAAGCCAGTGGACACAGACATGTTCTTTGTCATAGGGGTCAATAACCTAGGGTCGTGTTTTGGGTCCACCGGTCCAGCCTCGATTAACCCGGCGACCAACCGCCCTTGGGGTGCGGCGTTTCCCGTGCTGACGGTTGAAGACTGGGTGATGGCGCAAGCCCGCTTGGCTGACAAACTCGGCATCGAACGATTTGCCGCCGTCATGGGCGGCTCTTTGGGCGGCATGCAAGCCTTGAGCTGGTCCATTGCTTGCCCCGAGCGCGTGGCCAACTGTGTGGTGATTGCCAGCACGCCCCGACTTTCAGCACAAAACATTGCTTTTAATGAGGTGGCACGGCGTGCCATCATCACTGACCCAGAGTTTCATGGTGGCGATTATTACGCCCATGACGTGGTACCAAAGCGCGGTCTGGCAGTGGCCCGCATGGTGGGTCACATCACTTATCTTTCAGACAGCGACATGGCCGAGAAATTCGGCCGCACCCAGCGCTCGCCCGCAGCCGATGGCGATTACCACTATGGCTTTGACGTTGAGTTCGAAGTCGAGTCCTATTTGCGTTACCAAGGTGAGAAATTCTCGCGCTACTTTGATGCCAACACTTACCTGATCATCACGCGAGCTTTGGATTACTTTGACCCAGGTCGCCAAACCGATGGTGATTTAACGCAGGCCTTGGCCGCGGCCAAAGCCAATTTTTTGTTGGTGTCGTTTTCGACCGATTGGCGATTCCCACCGCCCCGATCGCGCGAAATCGTGAAGGCGTTACTGAACAACGAAGCTTCAGTCAGTTATGCCGAGATTGACGCACCACATGGTCATGACGCTTTCCTACTGACCGACCCGAGATACCACGCTGTGGTTCGTGCTTATTTTGAGCGTATCGCCAAGGGGATCAAGCATGACTGAGGCAATCGCAATGCCCGTGAGGCGTGATTTTCAGCGTATCGCAAGTTGGGTCGACCCTCAAAGCCGAGTACTGGACTTGGGTTGTGGTGATGGCGCTCTGTTGAGCTTTTTGCAGCAACAGCGTCAGGTCAGGGGGGTTGGTGTTGAAATTGATGACCAAAGAGTTATCGCTTGCGTACAAAAGGGCGTGGACGTCGTCCAACAAAACCTTGAGGACGGTTTGGCCTTATTTGGTGATCAGCAATTTGATACCGTGGTCTTGTCGCAAACCTTGCAGTCCATGCATCACACCGAACACATCTTGCGTGAAATGGTGCGTGTCGGGCGCACGGGCGTGGTTTCGTTTCCCAATTTTGGTTACTTGCCACACGGTTGGTCGATCCTGCGTGGGCGCATGCCCGTGACCAAGCAAATGCCTTACGCCTGGTACAACACCCCGAACATCCACTTATGCACGATCAAAGACTTCGAAGACTTGTGTGACAAGCTTAATTTACACATCCTTGAGCGTGCGACATTCAATCCAAGGGCTGAGGTTAGTTGGCTGCCGAACTGGCGCGCCACGTTGGCACTTTACCGATTCAGTGGTGCCTGATGGTGGTGCTAAATGGTGATGCGTAATGTTCGCTAGCATTTACTTTGGTCGTCGGGTGGCGCCGCTCTTGGCGCTGGGCTTTGCCAGTGGGTTGCCGCTGGCTTTAACGGGTGGCACCTTGCAAGCATGGGCCACCGTGGAAAACGTATCCTTGCAGGATATTGGTTTTCTGACGTTAGTCGGTACGGCTTATACCTTAAAGTTTTTGTGGGCCCCTTTGGTCGATCGCTATGTGCCGCCTTTTTTAGGGCGCCGGCGTGGCTGGATGGCGGTCACGCAAGTGCTGCTCGCATTGGGCATGGTGGCGATGGGGCAGTTATCCCCAGCTGATTCTCTGGGGCCCTTGGCAATGTTGGCGGTTTTGGTGGCGTTCTTTTCTGCCACGCAAGACATTGCCTTTGACGCGTATCGCACGGATGTGTTGCAAGCCAAAGAGCGCGGCGCGGGGGCGGCCTTGTCGGTGTTGGGTTACCGCTTGGCGATGCTGGTGTCTGGGGGGTTGGCGCTGATATTGGCCGATCAATGGCTGGGCTGGCAAAACATGTACCTGGCGATGGGGGCCTTGATGCTATTGGGGGTGTTTGCCACCTTAGCCGCACCCGAACCACAAAACCCCGGGCGCGCACCGGTTTCTCTAAGCGAAGCGGTGGTGGCGCCCTTAAAGGAATTTTTTTCACGCGATAAAGTTTGGCTTCTGCTTTTATTGATCGTGCTCTACAAACTTGGCGATGCTTTTGCGGGTGCGTTGTCGACCACGTTCTTGA
The DNA here is from genome assembly GCA_017857895.1 of Burkholderiaceae bacterium. GTDB lineage: Bacteria > Pseudomonadota > Gammaproteobacteria > Burkholderiales > Burkholderiaceae_B > Algicoccus. Next base: position 6,416 of record JAFMCG010000119.1, read on the forward strand.
TCCGAGGCGCGGGCTATACCGTCACTGAAGTGGGCACAATCAATAAGATCATGGGTTTGACCGCAACCATTGTCGGGGCGCTGGTTGGCGGTGGCTTGATGGCCAAATTCGGTTTGTACCGGTCGTTGCTGTTTTTTGGTGTTTTGCAAGCCGTCTCAAACTTCGGTTATTGGTTGATTGCGGTCAACCCACCCAACATTTACCTGATGGCCGCCGGCGTTGGCTTTGAAAACTTATGTGGCGGCATGGGCACAGCGGCCTTCGTGGCGCTCTTGATGGGCTTGTGTCAGCAGCAGTTTTCAGCGACACAGTTCGCCTTGCTATCGGCCTTGTCGGCGGTGGGCCGCACCTATCTGGCGGGCCCCTTGGCGCCACCCTTGGTTGAAAGTTTGGAGTGGTCAGGGTTTTTTGTGGTGACGGTAGTCATCGCGCTACCGGGTCTGTGGCTCTTATGGCATCGACGCGCCTACATTGAGGCCATAGACGACGACGTTAAGCGCCAAGCGAGTGCCTAAATTCAAAGTGTGATGTCGTAGTCGATGGACAGTGGCGCATGGTCTGAGAACCGTTG
>JAFMCG010000011.1 GCA_017857895.1 Burkholderiaceae bacterium
AGCATGATCAAAGATGGTTTTGTGCCGGGTGTGACAGCGCCCATCGGCTATGAAAGCGACATGCCGGCATTTGGGGCGGTATTGACTGATATCCAAATCAAATCCGTTCTGGCGTATATCAAAACTTACTGGCCTGAGGATGCGCTTGGCGCGCAGCGGGAAATATCGTTGCAGTAAGCTTGCCAATAATCCTACATACCAGTTACTTTACATAATATACATTATGCGGTTTATACGGAAGGCGCCAATATCACCCATGGGTCGTTAAATGGATGGCGCTGATGTCGGTTCTATGAATATGGGTGGATGTGAGTCTAGGTACGCCAACGCATAATTCAGCTCCCCTTGAGCCTCACTGTGCAGAACAAATAAGATCTCACCCGCTGAAACCGAGTCTTGAAGCCTGACTTTCAAGTCCAAACCAGCTGTTTTGGCGTCAGGCGCACCAGAAAGTTTGGCGACTCTGGCCAGACGACGGTTATCGATTGACTTGATAATGCCGTCTTGCGTGGCACGGACAGCGTGCTGAAGCGGCGCCGTTTTAGGTTCGGTAAAGCCACCCTGAGCGTGACAGATCGCTAGGAACTTGTTTAGGGCCCGACCAGAGTCAATTGCCTCGTTGGCAAAGTCTTCGCCTTCATCGATGCCGACCGATCCACATAACTGCAACAACTCGCCAGCCAGCCTTACGGCTCTTTGCCGCAAGTCTTTGGGTGCACCAGGATCGTTACGAAGAACTTCCAGCACATCTCGAGCCTCAAGTGCCGGCCCAATGCCACGGCCGACAGGCGCATTGCCATCGGTTCGCACCACTTTTAAGTTTAGTCCGTTGGCAAAACCCACGCGCGTTAAAAGGTGTTCGAGATGGTCAGCCTGTTCTTTGGTGCGAACTTTGGCCGTTGGCCCTACCGGAATATCGATAACAACATGGGTTGCACCAGCGGCAATTTTTTTTGAAAGAACGGAAGCAACCAACTGGGCGTCACTGTCGATTTCAAGTGGTCTAGCCACTTTAATCAGCAAATCATCGGCTGGGCTGAGTGCTAAAGACCCACCCCACACAAAACAAGCGCCCTCCTTCTTAATGATTTGACGCATGGCGGCCAAATCGTGCGTAACCGGTGTCACGACTTCCAGAACATCAGCTGAACCGGCTGGTGAAGTGATGGCACGCGAAGACGTTTTGGGCATGATCAAACCGGCGCATGCCGCAATGGCCACCACGATTGGTGTGGTGCGATTACCGGGCAAGCCACCCACGCAGTGTTTGTCAGCCACTGGCGTCGTTCCCCATTGAAGACGCTCACCGACTTCAACCATTGAGGCCGTTAAATCAATGACTTCTTGTAAATTAGCCCGATGGCTGGCCATGGCGGTCACAAAGGCGGCAATCTGAATGTTGGCATATCGGCCTTTGGCAATATCTGACATGATGGAAGTCAGTTCGTGCTTATTGAGACGATGACCAAAGATTTTTGAGCGCAACTGACTCAATGAATCAACCGGTGGTGCTTGAATGACAGCAACCGGTTGACCGGGTTTGACGCCAAGATCATGTTGCGCGCTCAGCGACAAACCTATCTCGTTGCAATTGAGCAAGTCCGAGTGAATCACGTTGACAATTGCCGTGATGTTTTTCTCAGCACACGTTAATTGCACCCGCGTTTGAGCCGCGATGCCTTCTGATTTTGATATGGGGCAGTCGTGATGCAAAAACGCGACATGCTCTTGCAAGGTGTCAATCCCAAGGGGGCTGTAGATCAGTGACAAGTTAGTTTTCATCGAAAGCGACTCTTAAGCCAGAGGAAACTGTTGCCCAAGCAATGGCACCTGGCAGGGCAACCCGAGTTCATGCGCTACGCGTTGGCGTAACGTATCTGCTGCTGTGGGCTCACCGTGGTTTAAAAACACCTGTCGCGGACTGCCGCCAGCACTGTCTAGCCAATCCAGTAATTGATCCGCATCGGCGTGAGCGGAAAACCCTTCGATAGAGTGAATTTCAGCCCTTACTTCGAGATCTTGCCCAAAAACGCGTATGGTTGGTTCGCCGGCCACTAAGCGTGCGCCGCGGGTCCCCGCGGCTTGAAAACCGCCAAAAACAATCGCATTTCGATGGTCACTAATAAGTGTGCGCATGTGATGCAAGACGCGACCCCCAGTGGCCATCCCACTGGCTGAAATAATGATGCGTGGGTACTTAAGCGCATTCAGGGCCTTTGACGCCTCAACCGTGTCAACCAATTGAGCCACCTCGAACACCGCTTTGATTTGTTTGGCGCTCAGCTGATGATCCTCGTGATGCTTCTGATAGAGCTTGGTCACATTGACTGCCATTGGGCTGTCTAAAAAAACAGGCAACCTTGGGATTTGTTTAGACTCAATCATGTCATGAATGGCATGCATCAATACTTGTGCACGTCCTACGGCAAAGGCAGGAATCAAAACCGCTCCACCCCGTTTGACAGTTGCGTTGATAATACTCGCCAACAATGCTTTGGGTTCCTCAACGCGATGATGACGATCGCCATAAGTGGACTCCATCACCACATAATCGACCGGTCCTAGCGTCTCTGGCGCGCCCAAAATGGGGGCTTGCGCACGTCCCAAATCACCAGAAAATACAACCTCTCGTTCGCCCGCATGAACACGTACGAAAGCGGCACCGAGTATATGACTGGCGCGTTGAAGTTTTATTGAGATATCCGGCAAGATATTGTGCCAATCGCCGAAAGATAGGGGTTTGAAAAACTTCACCGTGGCCTCAACATCGGCCACGTCGTATAAAGGTTTGGCTGGGTGATGCTTGGTGGTGTTGTGACGATTGGCATAGTTCGCCTCTTCTTGCTGGAGTTTGGCGCTATCGAGCAGTAAAACAATCGCCACGTCAATTGATGCCGCTGAGGCATAGATGGGCCCGCGAAAGCCTTGTTTGACCAGCAATGGAAGTGCACCGGCGTGATCCAAATGCGCGTGAGTCAGCACGACAGCCGATAACCGCTTTGGCTCAAACGGTAAGTCAATCCAATTGAGTTGGCGCAAATTTTTGTGGCCTTGAAACAAGCCACAATCAACGAGTAAACGATGACCGTTGTGGGTCAAGAGTGTTTTTGAGCCAGTCACGGTTCCAGCAGCCCCGAAAAAATCCAAGGTTGCTGGGATTTGGCCTTTGGCCAACGTGGTGGATTTGGAAGAATGAATTGATTTGCCAGTCGTGCTCATTTGCGCATTCCTTTAAAAATAATTGAGTGCGCATCCTAAGCGTTTCAACCATGATTGGCTAGCGACCATGGGTGTTTTTAGCCAAGCAAAATGGCCATTTTGTGCCCCGCTGTGACGTATGATGAACACTCAAATTCACGCCAAAGGAGTCATCATGGTGACAGAAATCGCCCACCTCGTCATTAAAACTGGGGAAGAATCGGATTTTGAAGCAAAAGTCGCGCTGGCCAAGCCCCATTTTTTAGCGGCCAAAGGTTGCCACGGGGTTCGATTGGTTCGGGGCATCGAGCATCCCAACCAGTATCAATTGGTCGTTGAGTGGGAGTCGGTTCAAGCCCACATGGTCGATTTCAGGGAGTCTGAAGGCTTCCAGCAATGGCGTGCATTGGCCAGCCCTCACTTTGCCCAAGCCCCTAAGGTTGAACACGTCGAAAACGTTTCGATTTAATAGCCCTGATCAGCCCGTTTGCGGGCATAACGCCGATCGGCGTTATATTGCAACCGGGCTTGCGCCAAACAGCGTTTGTCTTCCTCACCAACCAAAAGCGCGCACTGTTCCCGTGCAATTTTGTAAGCGGCACTCGCCTCTTTTTCAAAAAAAGCGAGGATCTGTTCGCGGGTTAGGGGCTCACTGTCGGTCGGTGCTATTGGCGATTGAGCCACGGCAGTGGCTACGCAAAGGCTGGCTGCTGTGCCAACCACAAAGTGGCGCCAACCGCGTTCAATGCAGAGCGGTGTTTGTAAGGTATTTTTGGACGATGGGCTGACTTTCATCTAAGCTGACTCCTACGAAATGATTCGAGTGATGATGATCCCATGCACAACTTAACGTATCGACTTCAAGTCGTAAAAAAAATGGCTGCAACACCAATCAACCCAGACCCAATACCCGTGAGGGTGTTGGGTGCGTCTAGACATCGCCTCGCCGCTTGGTTAATGCTCTTGACCCTCTGGTTTATGGGGCATTCGTTGGCTTTGGCCCAACTCAAACCAGGGCAGACCGCGCCTGTTTTTAAGGCACCAGCGGCCTTGGCTGGCGAAACATTTACATTCGATTTGACCGCGGCTCTCGCCGAAGGACCAGTCGTGGTTTATTTCTATCCTAAAGCATTTACCAGCGGTTGCACCATTGAGGCGCAAATGTTTGCGCAAGCCATCGATGATTTCAAAAAACAGAAAACCACCGTTGTTGGGGTCTCGACCGATGATATTGAAACCTTGAAGACGTTTTCGACGGGACCGTGTGGCGGTAAGTTTGCGGTTGCCGCCGACAATGATCAATCGATCATGAAAGCCTACGATGCCGCACTTAAGATATGGCCCGGTGTCGCAGACCGAATTTCTTATGCCATTGCCCCTGACGGAAGCATCATTGATGTCTACGAAAGCTTGAGTCCTGAAGATCACGTGAAGCGTACTTTGGCTGCTGTGTCACGTTGGCAGGCGGCGCAAAAATGAGTGCTTGCGTCTGGTTTCGTACCGATTTGCGATTGGAAGATCAACCTGCTCTGGCGGCAGCTCGACGATCAGGGCCTGCTCTCGCGCTGTTCGTGGTTTCACCGGCTCAGTGGGCGTCACACCAAGACGCGCCTATCAAGCAAGACTTGTGGCGACGCGCACTGATCGATCTTCAGCCGCGCTTGGCTGAAATCGGTGTTGTGCTCAAAATCTTACACGTTCAATGGTGGCAGGATGTAGCGAGCGCCTTGGTGACGTTTTGTCAGCAAAACGGTGTGACCGAGATTCATTGCAACCGCGAGCAAGGGGTCAACGAACGCAAGCGTGATCGGGCGTGTTTCACCGCCCTCAAAACCCACGGTGTTGAACTGATTGGCCATGATGGGCAAACGCTGTTGACACCGGGTTCACTGAAAACTGGCTCGGGTGGTGTTTACCGTGTGTTTTCGCCGTTTGCCCGTGCTTGCCGCGCCAGGCTTCGCGAGCAACCCATCGTCCGAGTGCCAGTGCCTGATGCAATGCGTGCACCGGCAGACTGGCAAAGCGACTCAATTGAGGCGCTATGGCCTGAGACTTTACCGAGCTTGGCAAAGACTTGGCCGGTCGATCAAACCAGCATCAAGCAGCGATTAAGTGATTTTTTAAACACACGAATAGCGGCCTACGAGACGGCCCGTAATTTTCCTGGTCAAGATGGCACCAGCGCCCTCTCGCCTTACTTGGCCGCTGGTTTGATATCGCCAGCCCAGTGCCTAGAAGCCGCCATGATACGAAATCACGGTGAGCTTGAAACCGGTCAAGAAGGCATCCGCAGTTGGATCAACGAGCTGATCTGGCGTGAGTTTTATTGGCATTTGTTAAATGGTTTTCCCAAGCTTTCGATGCACCAGCCGCTAAGGCCAGAAACACTGGGCGTGCAATGGCGCGATGCGCCTGAGGACTTCTCGGCCTGGGCCCAAGCGCGCACCGGCATTCCGATTGTGGACGCGGCCATGCAACAAATGCTTGCCACGGGTTGGATGCACAATCGTTTGCGGATGGTTGTGGCCATGTTCTTCACCAAAAACCTGTTGCTTGATTGGCGTTTGGGTGAGGCTTTTTTTATGCAACACCTCATCGACGGTGAGCTAGCGGCCAACAACGGCGGTTGGCAATGGAGTGCCTCCACCGGCGCTGACTCAGCGCCCTACTTTCGAGTTTTTAATCCAATCAGTCAGTCACAAAAGTTTGATCCACAAGGTGACTTTATCAAGCAGTGGCTGCCTAATCTCTCTTCTCTAGATGCCAAAAGCATTCACGAGCCGACAGCGCAACAACGCCAAGCGCTGGGTTACCCAGCCGCCATCGTTGATTTAAAGTCCAGTCGTGTCAGGGCCATTGATGCTTTTAAACGCCTTTCTACCATTGACACCGAATAGCAGGACAATCCGAGGACAACCATCATGACGACATTATCAACATTCACCGTTCAGGACATTCACGGCCAAGACCAGTCGTTGGCAGCCTATGAGGGCAAAGTGCTTCTCATCGTCAACGTTGCTTCACGTTGTGGCTTCACAAGTCAATACGAAGGTCTTCAAGCCTTACAAAAAGATTTCGCTGAGCGAGGCTTTGCTGTGTTGGGGTTTCCGTGCAATCAGTTTGGGGCACAGGAGCCTGGCGATGAGGCCAGCATTTCATCGTTTTGTGAAACCAGATTTGGCGTGACGTTTCCGATGTTTGCCAAAGTCGATGTCAATGGCAGCAATGCCATCCCGCTTTACGAGTGGCTCAAGTCGAGTCAGCCCGGTTTGTTGGGCAGCGAGGCAATCAAGTGGAACTTCACCAAGTTTTTGGTCGATAGCCATGGTACCGTAGTTAAACGGTATGCGCCGAACACGACGCCACAAGCGATCAAGGCCGATATTGAAGCCTTATTGTGAAACCCTCGGTTTTTAATTGAACAAAACCAACAACAAAAACGAACTGGAAAAAATATGATTGACCTGTACTACTGGACCACGCCGAACGGCCACAAGATCACACTCTTTCTTGAGGAAACAGGCCTGCCTTACAACATAAAAACCATCAACATCGCCAAAAACGAACAGTTTGCCCCTGATTTTTTGGCGATCTCCCCCAATAACCGTATCCCTGCCATCGTTGATCATGCGCCAGTCGATGGCGGCGCACCAGTGTCGGTGTTTGAATCAGGTGCGATTTTGCTCTACCTGGCGGAAAAAACGGGACAATTTATTCCCACGGACATGCGTCTGCGTTTACAGACACTAGAGTGGTTGTTCTGGCAGATGGGTGGTTTGGGTCCAATGGCAGGACAAAACCACCACTTTTCGCAGTTTGCACCAGAAAAAATCCCTTATGCCATCACTCGATATGTGGATGAAACCGCGCGGCTCTACGGCGTACTCAACAAACGATTGGCTAACCAGCCATTTATCGTTGGTGATTATTCGATTGCTGACATGGCTTGCTTTCCTTGGATTGCAGCCTACGGCCGTCAACAACAAAACCTCGATGACTTTCCTCATTTAAAGCGTTGGTTTGAGTCGATTCACCAGCGTCCTGCCACGCAAAAAGCCTACCGCCTGAGCGAGGAGCTCAATCCGAATGCGCCAAAGTTACCCGCGCTGGCCTAAACCCATTAACCTTGTTTTCACGGGTGTGGTGTTTGGGGTGTTGGTTTTGTCAGCATCCGCATTTGCGAGCGGGCAAAGTGCGCCCGCTTTCAGCACCCAAGCAATCACGGTGCCCGTTGACCGCTGCGAAAACAATCACTGTGCTGAGCTGATTGTTCAAAGTGTTACTTTTGTGGGGCACGAGGCTTTTAACGCTTTTGTCGAGCAATCATTGGTGAGTATGGCCTGGCAAAACGAAGGTGGGGAGCAACCCTATCGAGGATTGGCAGGCCTAACAAACTATTTTCGGTCGTCCGCTAAGCCCGCAGAGCAACTTTCTCTTAAAACCACCGTACAACGACACTCACCCTCCTTGGTGGTTCTTCGCTTGAGTCAATATCGATTTGAGGGAGGCGCACACGGCGAATCTTCCAGCCAATACATCAATTGGTTACTGCCTCAAAACCGTGCCCTTTCACTGGAATCCATGTTGTTGCCTGGTGCAATGCCCAAATTTATTACGGCTTTGAAAAGTGCTCATGGGGCTTGGGTGGCGTCCCAAGCCAAAACCGGATCCATCGACGATATCGACGCTTTCATCGAGCAATGGCCTTTTACGGCCTCGGACAATGCGGCCTTGATGCCTAATGGTTTAACCGTGATGTATCCACGCTATGCCATTGCACCTGGCTTTTTCGGAGAGCCAAGCCTGGTCATTCCGTACGCTGTGCTGGGCAGCATCATCAAGCCAGAAATACTCACGCAAGCCGCCTTGACGCACTGAGCCACCATTTTTTTGTTGTCAATTCTCCAGTCAGCGTTTTCGTATAATGGCTTCGAGGCTATCAGCCAGGCCGCTGTGTTTGGCGTTTCGCGCGGAGACAGCCGCATTTTCACCGTTGATATTGACTGCAGACGGGTCAGCGCCGGCATCGAGTAATACTTGCACCACCGCGGTGGATCCCGAGGCAGCGGCCATCATGATGGGGCTTGTGCCATCGGGTGCTGGTGAATTTGGCATTGCACCTTGCGCCAGAAGGAACTTAACCATTTCCAGGTGGCCTTTTGAGGCAGCATAGTGCAGAGGTGTCCAGCCCAGCTGATTGACCTCAGCGCCTCGTTTGATCAATTCCCGAGCCCTTGGCAAATCCCCCACCAGGCTGACATACATCAACGGCGTCTCTTTAAAGCTGTTCATGATGTTGATGTTGGTTTTGCGTTGCTTCATCACCAAATCAAACACATCCCAACTGTCGTCCCGAATCGCTTGCATGATGATGGGATTGCCCTTATCAGTGGTTGTATTGGGGTCCAAGCCACGCCGCAGCAATTGCTGAACATCAACAGTACGGTTATTTTTGACGTAAATCCACAGGTCATCGACAGATTGCGCTTGTGCCAATGGCAGCAAAAAAAACAGACCGCAAAGCACTAGTAATTTAACCATCAAATTGTTTAAAAACAGAAGCTTAGAATTTAAATCTAATGTCGATTCTGATTTAATTCTCATGTCAAGATTCCTGATGAGGTCATGCTTCTATCTTATTGAATAGTCGATAAAAGTTTTCTGTGGAGGCATCAGCCACTGCTTGAACTGAAATGCCACGTAACTCGGCAATTTTTTCTGCCACGTGAACCACCAGCGAAGGATCATTGCGTTTGCCGCGATAAGGCACAGGCGCCAAATACGGGGAGTCAGTCTCAATCAGCAGACGATCCAAAGGCACCTTGATTGCTGTTTCTTGCAGCTCAAGCGCATTTTTAAAGGTCACAATCCCAGAAAAGGAAATGTAGAAACCAAGTGCCATGCTCGCCTGGGCCATCTCCCATGTTTCGGTAAAGCAATGCATGACACCCCCAACAGCGTGGGCTTGTTCCTCTTGCAAAATCTTAATGGTGTCTTCGCGAGCACTACGGGTGTGGATAATCAGCGGCAAGCCTGTTTGGCGAGCGGCGCGAATGTGAATCCTAAAGCGTTCACGCTGCCAATTCAGATCGCCTTCCAAACGGTAGTAGTCTAGACCTGTTTCACCGATGGCAACAATTTTTTGGTGTTGGCTTCTTGAGATCAAATCGTCAACGGTGGGCTCAATTTCATCTTCATAATCGGGGTGTACGCCCACGGACCCCCAGAGTGTTGGCTCAGCCTCAACCATTTGCATCATTTGGGGCCAGTCTCTGAGGTTCACACTCACACACAGCGCACCGCTGACTTTGTTTTGAGCCATGCGCTGTGCGATAGCCGGGTAGTCACTCGCCAAATCAGGAAAGTTAACGTGACAGTGTGAATCGATAAAAACAGTCATAACGTTTAATCACAGAAGCGTTGTAGGCAAGCATGGGCAAACAGCTTGGCATTTAAGGGGTGTGTGGCCAGTGGCAACTGGCTGTTTAGCCAACTGGCCAGTGATGACCAATGTGTCAGTGGCGCTTGTTGTGCCCGTTGTCTGGTAACCGCGGACAGTTTTGGGTAGTAACGAACGGGTAGTCCTGCTCGCGCCAATGTCAAATCGACACCGAGCCGCTGAAAAACCGGCAACCATTGAATAGCCGCACTCTTCGCCAATTCATCAGCCAAGCCCCCAACTGCAAATCCACCACGATGGGGGTCTGATTTGGCCAAACCCGTCATGAGATCGTTGGCCCATGGCGGACACGGTGTTGCTTGTTGAAGCGACAGCGCAAGTGCACGCAAAGGCGCATGGCCGGCCGCGGCCAACCACTCACCCGCTTGGCCCTGCTCTAGGCCTTGTTGTGCCAACCAAGACAGGCTTTGACCTTCTGTCGGCATGGGTATTGTCAAGCGCTGACAGCGCGACAAAATGGTCGCAAGCAATCGGTCAGGTGCATCGGTAACCAGAAGAAACAGTGTCTCTGGTGACGGTTCTTCGAGCGCTTTGAGCAATGCGTTAGCAGCAATCGCATTCATGGCTTCGGCAGGATAAAGCACCACAATGCGCAGACCGCCCCGATGCGTGGCCCGATGGTACCAAGGCTCAAGGGCTCGGATTTGATCGACCCTTAAATCTTCTGACAGTTTTTTCTTGGAGGTAGGTGACTCGTCAACGTTGGGTTCATCCACTGAGGCTTCTTCACTGGCAATCGCTGCCCCTTCGCGGGCAGCCAAAGCAGCGGGCCTGACATGCATCAAATCGGGGTGGTTGCCGACCGCGCTCCAGCGGCAAGCATCACATTCACCGCACGCAAAGTCTGGACTGCCTGGGGCGCGCCGTTCGCACAGCAAAGCGTGAGCCATACCCAAGGCAAATTCGCGTTTTCCGGTGCCGCTTAAGCCATGAATCAGCAGCGCATGAGGCAGACTTGCTTGCCTCTGAAGCCAATGCTGCGCAAATTGTGCTTGCCACGGCAAAAAACCCGCCACCATGGTCTAGCCCCTGCCTTTTGAAGCGCGCCTTAGAAGCGCGTCTAAGTCAGCGGCCAGCACTTCTCGAATGCGTTCAATCGATTGTGTACCATCGACCGTTAAAAATCGCTCTGGAGAGGCTTTGACGCACTGCATATAGCCTTCACGTGTTCGTTTAAAAAAATCGGCCTGCTCGCGTTCGAATCGGTCTGGTTCACGCGCAGCAGACAGTCTTTGCCGAGCCACTTCAAGCGGCACATCAAACAGCCAAGTACGATTGGGCTCAAATCCAGGGTGTACCCACTGTGCCAGTTGGTTGATTCGGTCGCGACCTAAGGCACGCCCCGCGCCCTGATAGGCAAACGTGGCATCGGTAAATCGATCACAGACAACCCACTGGCCAGCGGCCAAGGCCGGTTCAATCACGGTGCGCAAATGTTCATTGCGTGCAGCGAACATCAACAGGGTTTCGGTTTCTAAGTGCATCGGTTCAGTCAGCAATAAATCACGCAACTGTTCACCAAGCGCGGTGCCACCGGGTTCGCGGGTCAAACACACCGTCACGCCTCGGTCACACAAATATTGTTTAGCCCATTGCACGTGCGTGCTTTTACCCGCGCCGTCTACCCCTTCAAAGGTTAAAAACAAGCCAGGGTTTGTTTGGGTGGGTTCAGTCATGGTTTTTTCAAAATATAGCGTCGCACGTTGCTGTTGTGTTCAGCCAGATTTTTGGCAAAAGCACTCGATCCATCGCCCCGTGCCACGAAGTAAAGATAATCGTGAGATTCGGGATTTAGCGCGGCTTGTAAGGAAGCCTGACTTGAACTTGCGATCGGGGTCGGTGGCAAACCACGTCGCGTGTAAGTGTTCCATGGTGTGTCGCGTTGCAAATCAGCTTTGCGAATACGACCCATGTATAAATCACCCATGCCGTAAATCACGGTGGGATCTGTTTGCAACGGCATACCAATGCGCAGGCGGTTGATGAACACACCAGCGACCCTCGCTCGCTCGTCGGCGCGGCCAGTTTCCTTTTCAACGATAGAGGCCAAGATCAGGGCTTCATGAGGGGTTTTGAGGGGCAAATCAGGGGCGCGCGCTCGCCAAGCTTGCGCTAGGATTTCTTCTTGCGCCACGAAGGCTCGCTTCAGAATCTCTGCGTCGGTTGTCCCCACCGCAAACACGTAAGTATCTGGGAACAGAAGGCCTTCAACGTGTTGGTGTTCCACCCCCAATCGGCTGGCGAGGGCCTTTTGATCACTGAACTCTTGGTCTGATAATGTTCGGTCAATGTCAGGGTGTTTGGCCACGGCTTGGACAATCTGTTTGACCGTCCACCCTTCTATAAAAGCCACTTGCCGATGACTGACTTCGCCCCGAGCCATGCGTTGTAAAACATCAATGAGGCTGTCGCCTTGTGATACTTGGTAGCCGCCTGCCTTGATGTCGCGATCCATTTCAGTCAAACGGGCTAACCAAACGAAAGCTTGTGGTGGCATGTCAACCCCAGCACTGACCAACTGCCTTGCGATTTGGTGCAGACCTGAACCGGCCGACACCCTAAAGTCAATGGTGGGCGTCTTCAAAACCAAGGGTTTATGAACCCATTGGTAGACGAACACACCCGCACCCGCAGCGCCGAGCACGGCCAGCAAGATCAACCAAAGAAAAGTGTTTATTAACCATTTCATTGGTTAGAAGTGTAATAGATACAAGTGCTCGCGTCTTGGCGTTCCCAATTGCTCGAGTCGGTGACATGAACATCGCTTGAGTGGCAAAAAAGCCCTATGACATTCCCTAGGAAATATTGCACAAGGCCTGCGCATTGATACCATGGTTGTTATAAAGGGTGACGTGGTGACCCTTTGCAATTGACCAACGGCGTGGCCATGGTCATGGTGGCTAAAAATGGTGGCTTGTGATGGTAAAAGCGATGATTTCTCAGTATGTTGGCTTGGACTTGGTCGTGTTCACTGCACATGGCGCCGATGCATTCGGCTTTCTGCAGTCCCAATTGACCCAAGATGTGGATCGCCTGAAATCAGGCAAAGCCGCTTTAGCGGGTTACTGCACGGCCCAAGGTCGATTGCTTGCCAATATGGTTTTAGCACCGACTACCGGCGAGCCCGATTCGGTCACTGGGATTGTTCAACGTGAAATCTTACCCAATTTTTTGAAACGCTTGCGGATGTTTGTTTTGCGCAGCAAAGTCACGCTAGAGTCGACAACGCGACAAGTCAGCGGGATTGTTGTTGAGACGGCTAAGTTGGCGCGTGCCTCGCAAGCGCTCGGTTACACCCTGCCACAAGCCGTTTGGGATACGGTTAATAGTGATGACGGTATTTGGATTGCAGCGCCTAGCGCCGACATAACGTTGGCTAGGTTTTGGTGGGTGGCTGATGAATCGCAGGTAGCGGCTTTAAGCACGCGCCTTGGTGCGGACTTTGTCACCTTTGAGTCTGACGATGTGTGGGCGGTGCAGGATTTGCAGGCAGGTTTACCTTGGATTAACGACATGACGGTTGATCTGTTCATTCCCCAAACCATCAACCTGGATTTAACCGAGGGCGTGAGTTTCACCAAGGGCTGCTATCCCGGTCAAGAGGTCGTTGCACGCGCCCATTATCGCGGCACTGTTAAGCGCCGCATGCAATTGGCGCATCTGGACGGCGCACTTTTGCCAATTAAACCGGGTGAGGATGTTTTTTGCCCGGCAGATGGACCTAATCCATGTGGTCGTGTGGTGAACGTGGGTTTCGATGGGGAAAAAACATGGTTGCTGTTTGAAGCGCCCATGAAGTTGACCCAAACTGACGAAAGCGGCGCTTTACGTGTTATCACCGCCGATGGCCCTAAGTTAGCGATAGCAGACTTGCCCTACCCGATCACCACTGAGCGTTAAATACTAAACGCCAAGCCCGCTTAAAGGGTGGTTCGGGTCGTCAATGGCAACTTCAAAGTAAGGGGCATTCCACTGGCCCCTAGTTTCGGCTAGCGTCTTAGGCTTCCACTGTGGATTGCGATCTTTATCGATCAAAACGGCTCGAATACCCTCTTGAAAGTTGCCTTGCGCAGCGCACTCGATGGCCACACCCCACTCTAACTGAAACACTTGAGCCAGCGACAGTTGGCGTGCGCAGCGCCACAGAATCCAAGCCAAACGGGCGGTGGCTGGGCACCCAGCCACAAACGTCTGGCCCGCACGCGCAAGCCAAGCGTCCTCATGGGTGGCTAGCGCAGCAACCCGCTGGGCAATGCTTTCAAGTTCATAGCCTTCACAGGTGTGCTGAATCGTATCAAAGTGTTGCCGCAGTGGTCCTGGCACTAGGGCTGGGCTTGCCAAAGAGGTCAAAACATCAGTCATCGCTTGAAAGTCGTCGTAGCGCCCCAGCCACGTGTGTTGACTCACCATTTGCAAAAAAATGGGCCACTGGTCACGATTGACTGCGTGGTCTGCCATGCCAGCGAAGATGGCGTCTGAGGCACCCAGTTGCGCCCCCGTTAGGCCAAGAAAAATGCCTGTGCGACCGGGCGCGCGCGCCAGTAGCCAAGAACCACCGACGTCTGGAAACAAGCCGATGCTGATTTCAGGCATTGCCAGTCGTGACGTCTCTGTGACCACGCGATGGCTCGCTCCGGCCATCAATCCCATGCCGCCACCCATGACGATGCCATCACCCCAGCACACGATTGGCTTTGGGTAAGTATGGATTGAGTAATCTAAGGCATATTCTTCAGCAAAAAACTCACAAACAACGGTGTTCTCTTGAGCGGGTCTTCCTTGGTGTTCTTTCATGGCGTTGTAGAGGCCGTGCAGATCGCCGCCAGCACAAAATGCCTTTTCGCCAGCGCCCTTTAAAACCACCGCCACGATTTGCTCGTCGGTCACCCATTTTTCAAGCTGTTTATCCAAGAGCCGCGTCATTTCCAGTGACAAGCCATTGAGCGTTTTGGGGCGATTTAGCGTCGCAATACCGATGGCCTTTCCTGCTGCACAAGACACGGTCTCAAACAATACGCTGTCATCCATGGCTTTTCTCCGTTGATTGTTCTAATGTTGATGTTGGTTTAACGCGATCGTGTCGCTTTTGTTTGATCCGAGGTTTTTTCTTAGCCAGCGCTTGGGCTTTGCGATGGGCTGCGCGTCGGCGACGTGATTGCATTGGATCGAATGTCAGTGGCCGATAGATCTCAATGCGCGCACCTGCCGATACCTGTTCCTCAGGCGAGCAGTTGCGGCCAAAAAGTCCCACACCAGCAGCTTGCCAATTGATAGTAGGAAAAGTTTGCTCAAAACCACTGAGCGCAATGACTTCGGCGATTGTTGCGGGTTGGTTCAAGTAGACTGATTCGAACCATACCTCATTTGTCGCACGGGCGTAAAACACCGAAACGGCAAATTTGGCATCCTGTTTCTGAATTGCCATATTTTAGCGTCCCGTCCCGTAACAGGCTTCGGCGCGCTTGGTGAAGGAGTCTATGAAACCATTGGCGATGCGGTTGAAGACGGGGCCAACCAGTTTTTCCAAAGTCCGGCTGGAAAACTCATAACGCAGGGTAAAAACCACTTTGCAGGCCTCTTCAGTCAGTGCGACGAATGCCCAACGGCCGTGTAACTCGGAAAAAGGACCGTCGATCAACTCAAGGGTAATTAAGGAAGGATAAGTGTGTTGATTTTGTGTGGTGAAGGTTTGGCGCAAGCCCGCAAACGCGATGGTCACAGAGGCCCTCATCCCATGTTCATCGCACGCCTGAACCTGGCTGCCGCCACACCAAGGCATGAATTCAGGGTATTTTTCAACCCCAGCCACCAAGTCAAACATTTGCGCCGCACTGTAGGGCACCAAAACAGATCGTTCAATCGAATGCATCACATCACACAAATCGCTAGAATGGGAAGATTTTAACGGTTCAACCGAGAAATAACGTATTTATGAGCATCATAGAAAACCGTAAAGCGTTTCATGAGTATTTCATCGATGAGCGCTTCGAAGCTGGCATGGTGCTTCAAGGCTGGGAAGTCAAAGGCATCAGGGCTGGTCGCGCCCAATTAAAAGAAAGCTATGTCGTTATCCTTCAGGGCGAGTTGTGGCTCTTGGGTATGCACATCAGCCCGCTGTCCTCGACCTCCACCCACGTGCTACCAAACGCCACGCGCACCAGAAAGTTACTGCTAAAAGCCGAAGAGATATCCAAATTGATTGGCAAAGTCGAACAACGTGGCTTTGCGCTCGTGCCCTTGAATCTGCACTATAAAAATGGGCGTATCAAAATAGATATCGCTTTGGCACGCGGCAAAAAGCAACATGACAAACGCGATACAGCAGCCGATAAGGATTGGCAGCGCGAGCGTGAACGATTACTCAAACACGACACGCGCCGACAAGACGATTAAGCCTGTACCGGTCAATCGCCAGCGAGCTGCTTCCAAGTGTCGACCACGGTGTCAGGGTTCAACGATATCGACAAAATCCCTTCCGCTTTGAGCCATTGCGCAAAATCGGCATGATCGCTTGGCCCTTGACCGCAAATGCCCACATACTTATTGGCTTTTAAGCAGGCTTGGATCGCACGTCGCAACATGAACTTGACGGCATCGTCGCGCTCATCAAAATCAGCAGCCAACAGTTCCATGCCTGAATCACGATCCAAGCCGAGCGTCAGCTGTGTCATGTCGTTTGAACCGATGGAGAAACCATCAAAGTGCTCAAGAAACGCTTCAGCCAAAATCGCGTTTGAAGGCACTTCGCACATCATCACAACGCGAAGACCATTTTGACCACGTTTCAAACCGTGATCAGCCAATAAGTCAACCACGCGCTTAGCCTGTGGAACGGTGCGAACAAAAGGCACCATCAATTCCATGTTGGTTAGCCCCATCTCATCACGCACTTTCTTGACCGCTTCGCACTCCATGCGGAAACACTCAGCGAAGTCACCCGCCAAATAACGCGAAGCACCACGAAATCCCAACATTGGATTTTCTTCTTCCGGCTCATAGCGTGAGCCACCAACGAGTTTTCGGTATTCGTTGGACTTAAAGTCTGACAGTCTGACGATGACTGGCTTTGGATAGAATGCCGCGGCGATGGTTGCCATACCTTCGGCGAGTTTCTCAACAAAGAAAGCACGTGGGCTGGCGTAGCCTCGGGCGGCTGATTCGACCGCCAACTTCAATTCGTGATCGACGTTTGGATAGTCAAGAACCGCTTTGGGATGAATGCCGATGTTGTTGTTGATAATGAATTCTAAGCGGGCCAAACCCACGCCTTCGTTTGGTATTTGTGCAAAATCAAAAGCCAATTGGGGGTTGCCCACATTCATCATGATTTTTAGGTCGATTGGGGGCATTTCACCGCGTCGCACTTCCTCAACTTCAGTCTCAATTAAGCCATCGTAGATTCGGCCTTCATCGCCTTCGGCACATGACACGGTGATTGATTGACCGTCACGAAGGACACTGGTTGCGTCAGCACAACCCACCACTGCGGGGATACCAAGCTCGCGAGCAATAATGGCGGCATGACAAGTGCGCCCACCACGGTTGGTCACAATGGCCGATGCGCGCTTCATGACGGGTTCCCAGTTGGGGTCGGTCATGTCGGTGACCAACACATCACCAGCCTGCACTTTGTCCATTTCGGAAATATCAGAAACCACGCGCACGGGACCCGAACCAATTTTTTGGCCAATGGCGCGACCTGTGATCAAGATATCACCGGTGGCTTTTAAGCGATACCGCAGTTGAACATCATGCTGCCCTTGCAGCGACTTAACGGTTTCGGGTCGCGCTTGCAGAATATAAATTTTGCCGTCTAAACCATCACGGCCCCATTCAATGTCCATGGGACGCTGATAGTGCTGCTCGATGATCACGGCATATCGCGCCAGTTCGATCACATCGGCATCACTTAAGGAATAGCGATTGCGTTCTGAGACGGGCACATCGACCGTACGCACGGCATGACCGCTGGTGCGCTCAAGGTCAAATTCCATCTTGAGTAACTTTGAGCCAATTCGACGGCTAACAATGGGGTAATGCCCCTGCGCAAGCGTTGGCTTAAACACATAAAACTCGTCAGGATTCACAGCACCCTGCACCACTGTCTCACCTAGACCGTAAGAAGACGTGATGAAGACCACGTCAGAGAAACCAGACTCAGTGTCGATGGTAAACATCACACCAGCGCTGCCACGGTCTGAACGAACCATGCGCTGAATTCCGGCCGATAGTGCCACTTCAGCATGGGCATAGCCCTTGTGCACTCGGTAAGAGATCGCCCGATCGTTGTAGAGCGAGGCAAACACGAGGCGGATTTTATCGATCACATCGTCAATGCCCACAACATTCAGGAAGGTTTCTTGCTGGCCGGCAAAGGAAGCGTCAGGCAAGTCCTCGGCTGTTGCTGAAGAGCGCACCGCAAAGGAACCCTTGCCATCGGTGTCTAGCGTAGCAAAGGCGGTGCGAATGTCTTGATCAAGTTTCGAAGGCAGTGGTGTTTGTTCGATCCACTGTCGGATTTCACGACCCGCCTCGGCTAGAGCCCGTACATCATCAGCGTCCAAGGTCGTTAAGCGATCAGCGATTTTTTTGTCCAGGCCAGTTTGGGCTAAAAAGTCCCTGAAGGCTTGTGCGGTGGTGGCAAAACCACCAGGTACCCTAACGCCGGCGTCAGACAACTGACTGATCATTTCGCCTAATGAGGCATTTTTGCCGCCAACAGTATCAACATCCGTCATCCGGAGTTGTTCAAATGGTAGAACATATGACATGAAGTCACCCTTTTACAATCAATGGAAAGCGAGTTTGGTCAATGCTCACCAAGTGGACTAAGCTATTCAGTGATACGCTGACCAAACCAGCCTTGAGTCACACCACTTCAAAAGACTCAAAAATGGCTAAATTGGTTGTAGGGTTCAG
Source organism: Burkholderiaceae bacterium (assembly GCA_017857895.1). GTDB lineage: Bacteria > Pseudomonadota > Gammaproteobacteria > Burkholderiales > Burkholderiaceae_B > Algicoccus. The sequence goes on from JAFMCG010000011.1 coordinate 18,578, forward strand.
TTTTATGTTGCACTGCATTGTACAACCGTCGAATGACCTTTTAGGACAGTTTTTCTGATGAACGATTCCAAGCAAATCAACCCGTTAGATGCGCCCGCTATTGATCGGACGGTTTTTATCATCTCTGACGGCACCGGTATTACTGCTGAAACCTTTAGCCATTCGGTGTTGTCGCAGTTTGAAAGTGTTCAATTCAAGCAAGTCAGGGTGCCATTCGTTGACACACTAGAAAAAGCCGATTTGGTGGTGCAGCGCATCAACCATGTGGCCAACACGCAAGAAGGCCAACCGATCGCCTTTATTACCTTGGTCGACTCGGTGATCTCCACCCGCATTAAAACCGCTAACGCATTGTTTCTAGACCTCTTTGCTGGTTTTGTTGAGCCACTTGAGCAAAGCTTGGGCTTGCGCTCAAGCCACTCCGTGGGCAAGTCCCACAAAGGCGGCAGTTCCACTAAGTACCGCAATCGAATTGATGCCATCAATTACAGCTTGGCCCACGACGACGGGCAATTCATCAAAGGCTTGGCGCAGGCCGATGTGATTTTGGTGGGTGTTTCACGGTGCGGCAAAACCCCCACCAGCTTGTACTTGGCCATGCAGTACGGCGTGAAAGCGGCCAATTTCCCACTGATACCAGAGGATTTTGAGCGTGGTGCATTGCCCAAGACCCTTCATCCGTTTCGTGAAAAACTGTTTGGTTTGACCATTCAGCCTGAACGATTGTCTGAAGTCAGGAAAGAAAGAAGGCCCGGTAGCCAATATGCCACACTTGAGCAGTGTCGCTATGAGGTCGATCAAGCTGAGCGCCTCATGCGCATTGAGACAATTCCTTCACTTTCAACGACGACCAAATCGATTGAGGAAATCTCCACCACCATTCTTCAGGAAATCAAGCTCGATCATCACACGGGTTACTGACCTTGCCGATGTTGGCGCCGTTGCTCAAATAGACAGATCGCGGCAGCCGATGCAACATTCAAAGACTCAATAGCCGCTTGTGCGTGATCGATTCGAATGCGTTGATCGGCCATGGCCAATAAATCGGGCGCAACCCCCTGCCCTTCGTGCCCAAACACCCAGACTGCCTGCTCGGGCAAGGTCGTCTCAAATAAAGATGCTGAGGCATCAAGTGCCGTTGCCAGCACCGGTAGCCTATCTTGAGACCCCGACTCTTTAGCCAGCAAGGCAGACAAGTCGATGTTTTCGTGAATCTGCAACACAAAATGAGCACCTTGGGCGCTACGCAATACTTTGGGTGACCAAACCGCTGCGGTACCTGACGAGCAAATGACTTGTGTGGTGCCCGCCGCCGCACAGGTTCGCAAAATCGTTCCAACGTTACCAGGGTCTTGAATACGGTCTAACAGCACCGTGGCACAATTTAGCCGCACCAACGAAGGCACCTCTGGCGCTGGCACGACCATCAGTACCCCTTGATGAGATTGCACTGACGAAATCGAATCAAACAAATCGTGACTCAGACAAACCTGTTGCTCTAAATCAACGCCAACGCGCAAGGCCTCTATGGCTGGGTCGCCAAGTCGTGACGACTCAAAAATAAGCCATGCCATGCCCATTTGGTGGGTTTGCCACATTTGGCAAAGATGTGGCCCTTCAAGCCAAATCAGTTCGCCCGATTTTCCGGCGACACGAAATTGGCGCAACAGTGTTTTGTAAAAGGGATTGGCACGGGACGCTATCACTTTCATGGTCTGACCCAGTCGCGTACTGGTGCGAAGCTGCATCGATGCGCCGCACAAGGACCTAACGCGCGCAAGCGTTCTAAATGCAGGGCTGTACCGTAACCTTTGTGTTGGTCAAAGGCATAATCGGGGTAGATCTCATGCAGTTGCATCACTGAAGCATCACGTGCGGTTTTGGCGAGAATAGACGCCGCTGAAATAGCGGCAATCGTGAGATCGCCTTTGATGATGGTTTGTACCGCCATTGGTATTTGAGGGGCTCGGTTGCCATCAACGAGGACCAAAGTTGGTCTCAATGACAGCAGTTGCACAGCCCTTTGCATGGCTAGCATGGTTGCCTGCAAAATATTCAGGGTATCAATTTCAGCCACATCGGCACTGGCAACAGCCCAAGCCAGCGATTGCGACTTGATGATCACAGCCAATGTTTCGCGACGTTTGGGCGATAGTTTTTTTGAATCGGTGAGACCTTCGATGGGTTTATCAGGGTCTAGAATGACCGCACTGGCGAAGACAGCTCCGGCAAGTGGTCCGCGCCCTGCCTCATCCACCCCAGCAATCAATGCATGATTCACGTCGAACGCCCCAAGACCTGTACGATGGCCTCAGCAGCCCGTTTTGCGGTTCCACATCGTAAGGTTTGATGCAACGCATGAAACTTGGACTGAATCGCTGTCCGCTGGGATTGGTCCTGCCATAACGACCAGAAGCTGTCGGCAAGCTTTTCAGGGGTGGCGTCGTCTTGCAACAGCTCGGGCACCACAAACTCTCTGCTTAAGACATTTGGTAGACCAACCCAGGGAAGCAAGGGTTTGTCTTGACCTGACTTCCACGCCATGATGCGCCGCATCCAAGGCGAGAGCACATAGCTGATAATCATTGGACGTTTAAAAAGTGCAGTCTCCAACGTCGCCGTACCACTGGTGACCATGGCCATGTCGCAAGCAGCCAAAGCTTGCCAAGACAGGGGCATGGCGTCACTGGCTGGAACCAATGAAGGCGTCAGCACTTTCAATCGCGCAACAGGATATTGATCAAGTGCCGTTTGGAATTCAGCTTGGCGCTGTTCGTTCACCATGGGAACCACAAAAACCAATGATGGGTCCCGCTTGGCTAACGTTTGCGCAGCCATTAAAAAACGTGGCGCCATTAGGCGGATTTCAGAGGCGCGACTGCCCGGCAAAATCGCAATCACGCGGGCGTCGTCGGGCACGCCAATCAACCGCCGTGCCGCGAGCTGGTCAGGTTCTAAATCAATGGCATCTGCCAAGGGATGGCCCACGTACGTGACGGGAATACCCTCTTTCTCGTAAATTTCAACTTCAAATGGAAATAACACCAACATATGCGAGACAGCCTCGCGAATTTGTTGAATCCGCTCGTAGCGCCATGCCCAAATGGAGGGGCCCACAAAGTGGACGGTTGGAATGCCGTGGCGCCGAAGTTTGAGCGCTAAGCGTAGATTAAAGTCTGGCGCGTCGACACCAAGAAAGAGGTCTGGGGGTTCAGTCAGCCATCGCTGACTGACATGACGGTAGATCGAAAGCAATCGCGGTAGGCTTTTCAGGGCATCAACGTAACCGAAAACCGATAGCGCGTTCATCGGCTCCCAGATTTCTAGCCCAGCGGCTTCGAGGTGAGGCCCACCGATGCCACTGGCAGATAGTTCTGGGCACATTTGATGTATGCCTTGAAGAACCTTTGCGGCAATCAGATCGCCAGAGGGTTCGCCAGCGACAAGACCCAAGCGCAGTGTCATGGACGAATGATGCCCCGAGTGCTGCCATCTAAGAAAGTCAGTAAAGTTTCAAGCACTGTTGCGACTGCCGGCTCAGCCTCTTGTCTTTCTCTGATCTGCGCCCGGGCTTGATCAAGCGATAAACCCCGACGGTAAATGATTTTGTAGCCTTCGCGCAGTGCCGCAATGGCCTCTGGCGTAAAACCGCGCCGCTTTAATCCTTCTGCGTTGATCCCCACGGGTACGCAGGGGTTGCCTGACCCCATGACAAACGGGGGCACATCCATGTGTAACGCACTAGATCCGCCAACCATGCTGTGCGCACCGATCTTACCGAACTGGTGCACAGCAGCCAAGCCACCCACAATAGCCCAGTCCCCGATGTGAACATGGCCACCCATTTGCACACCATTGGCCAAGATGGTGTGACTGCCGACTTGGCAGTCATGCGCGATGTGGACATAAGCCATGATCCAGTTGTCTGACCCGATGCGGGTGACACCAACGTCTTGTGTGGTGCCTGTATTCATGGTGACGTATTCACGCACCATGTTGCGATCGCCGATCTCAAGGCGCGTCGGCTCACCGGCGTATTTTTTGTCTTGAGGCATGCCCCCGATACTGCAAAAGCGATAAAACGTGTTTTCTCGCCCGATAGTCGTGTGGCCATCGATAATGCAGTGGGCGCCAATCGAACTGCCCGCACCAATGGTGACGTTGGGCCCAATAATGGCATAGGGTCCAACAGTGACGCTGTCGTGCAATTGAGCGGCTGAATCGACGATAGCCGTCGAATGGATGTTTATTGTCATTGAGGGCTCGCTGGCCGAATGGCACACATTAGTTTTGCGCTTGCGACCTCTTGTCCGTCGACTTTGGCAACAGCCTGATATTTGCAAATGGTACGGCTCAATCGCTCAGCCACGACCTCCAAGTGCAATTGGTCACCAGGCACGACTGGGCGCCTGAAGCGGGCCCCATCGATGCCAACAAAGTAGTAAAGCAAATCCTCGTCTGCCGCCTTGAGTCCCGTTTCGTCAGCAAAAGAAAAAATGGCAGCCGCTTGCGCCATCGCCTCTAGAATCAGGACGCCTGGCATCACGGGGTGATGCGGGAAGTGTCCCGTAAAAAACGGTTCGTTAATCGTGACATTCTTGATGGCATGAATGGATTTACCAGGCACCATATCCAAAACTCGATCGACAAGAAGCATTGGGTAGCGATGAGGGATTTGATCAAGAATGGCTTTGATATCAAGTTGCATATAACGTCCTAATATGGGCAAACGACAGCGTTCGCATTAAATTCTATTCAAATAAAGCTGATCGGTGTTGGTTACGAGCATAGCCAAGACCATATTAAGTCTTGCTTGGCAATAACGTCTAACTTCGCTCTAATTTTCGAAGACGTTTGCGCAGCTCCGACAACTGACCCATGACAGCGGCGTTACGCTGCCAATCGGCATGGGGTGCTGCTGGCAGCACACCCGTGTAACGACCAGGCGTATCGATATCGGTGGTAATCGCAGTCCCCCCCGAAATGTGCACATCATCGCCAATGACCAAGTGTCCAGACAACATCGATGCCCCTCCAATGGTGCAGCGGGCACCCACTTTGGTTGAGCCGGCGATACCAACACAAGCCGCCATGGCTGTGTGGTCGCCAATTTGGCAGTTGTGCGCAATCATGATCTGGTTGTCTATTTTCACGCCATTGCCAATTACGGTGTCATCGAGCGCACCACGGTCTATGGTGGTGTTGGCACCGATCTCTACGTCATGACCAATTCGAACACCACCAAGCTGTGCAATTTTGCCCCAAACGCCCACGCCCGCGGCTGGATTGGGCGCAAAGCCAAAGCCATCAGCGCCCAAGACCACACCACTATGAATGAGACCACGCTCACCAACAGTGACTCGATCGTAGCAGCGCACGCCAGGATAAAAGACAGTGTCTCGACCGATGTTGCAATCACCGCCCAAAACAGTATGAGAACGCAACTGAACGCCATCACTGACGCGGGTTCGCGCACCAACGATGACATAAGGCTCAATAATCGCTGATGGAGAAATATCTGCTGTGGGGTCAATGATGGCGCTTGGGTGAATACCACCCTTGCGAACTGGTTCGCGTGCTTGATCAAACCATCGTGCAACCAACGCATATAACAGATACGGCTGAGAACAAATGACTTGTCCAAACCCCTTGGCCTGGCAGATCGATTCGTTGGCCTGGGCGAGTTCGGCGGTCATGATGACCGCACAGGCCGACGTTTTTTCTAATTCAGACTGATATTTTGGGGCAACAATGAAAGAGATTTCGTGCACGCCGGCTGAACCCAAGGGGCCTATTCCTCGAATGCGATGCGTTGCTGCGTGCTGCGGACCGACTTGCCATGACGTCACCAGCGCTTGAGACTCGGGTATGGCTTGTAAAAGTTGCTCAAGTGATGGTGATTCGTTGGCATCAAGTATCACAGGCATGGGATATTGCTACCGTAAAAGACTTAAACAAAAAGGACTCAGTTAAGTGCCTTGATCACTTTATCGGTGATGTCAACTCTTGGGTTTACGGTCACGGCGTCTTGCAAAATCAAGTCATAATTTTCGCTTTCAGCGATGTTTTTAATGGCAGCATTGGCGCGTTCGATGATGATGGCAAACTCTTCATTGCGGCGCCGATTAAAATCCTCTTGGATTTCTCGCTGCTTGCGCTGCACATCTGCATCAAGGTTCCCTAACTCACGCTGGCGACGGTTGCGATCACTTTCAGCCAACACCGGTGCATCTTTCTCAAAGGCTTGAACGCGTTTACGTAGGTCAGCAACCAGCTTTTGCAATTCAGCGTTACGCTTTTCAAATTCAGCGTCGATTTTCTGTTGAGCGACTTTGGCAGGCGCTGAGTCTAACAAAATGCGTTGCGTGTTAACGAAACCGACTTTTGAACCCACTTGCGCAGCGGCATCATTGGAAACAGTCGTTTTGGTCGTCACTGTTTTGGCTTGTGCCAAGACATTACTAGACCAACCGGCTGCTAAAAAAACTGAAGCAACAACCGCTACTGGTGCCAAGAGAGCCAAACGGGCATGGCTCGCTTGATTGCGTGTTTTCGTGACTAGCATTTGAACATCTGCCATTTCTTATTCACCATTAATTTTTAAACAATCACCGACATTTCAACATATTGTGCCACTGTTAAGTGACTAGAATGCTGTGCCAACCTGAAACTGAAAAACCTGCGTTCGATCGCCTTCTTTGGAGTTGAGGGCTTTTGCGTAGACAAGTTGCAAAGGGCCCATTGGCGATAACCAAGACAAACCAATACCCGTAGAGTAACGCAAGTCACCCAAGTCGATGTTTGTGTCATTGCCACCGCCATCTGCCCCATAGACCTGTCCTGCGTCAGCAAACACAAACATGCGCAATGTGCGGTCACGTTGAGTACCTGGAAACGGAAAATAAAACTGGGTGTTTGCCACGACGCGTTTAGAGCCACCTAAGAATGTGCCAGTTTGGGGGTCTTTCGGTCCCAAAGAGTTGCCAAGATAGCCCCTAACGGTGCCAATACCACCGGCATAGACATCTTTAATGACGGGATACGGCTTGTCGCTGCCATAAACCCCACCGTAGTCAAACAAGGCATTGAAACCGAGCGTGAAGTCGCGTCCAAGCGGCAAGTAATGTTGGTATTGCGCACTTAACAAGTAGTACTTGAGACTCATGGTGCCAGCAACACCTCCCAGTTTGATGTAATGACCTTTTGTCGGGTAAAGCAAACTGTCTCGGGTATCTTTGACCCAACCTAGGTTAAAAATCACTGTATTGGTGCTTTCGCCATACTCTTGTACGTACTGGTTGTATGCCTCAGGAGAGTTGGGCGAAGTTGGATCGACATCGATTTGATCGGATTCGAAATTAGCACCTAGGCTAATGCGATCAAATTCGGTGATGGGTATCCCAAAGTTTAATCCACCACCAGCTGACTTAACCTCATAACTACCGGGGTTGTTTATGCTAGGGCTTACGGTGCGATAAAAAATAGACGTGCTACGGCTCACCCCGTCAAGCGTCCAGTATGGATCAGTGTGCGAAATCACGAACGTACGGCTGTCTTGGCTTGTGTTCACGCTAAAATTAAGGGCTGTGCCACTACCGAAAACGTTGTCTTCAGAGATGCCTGCACTTAGGATGACCCCGTCGGTTTGACCATACCCGACACCCAAATTGAGTGACCCAGTCTGCCGCTCTTCAACAGCAACATTGACATCGACTTGATCGATTGAGCCGGGCACGGGTTCTGTGGAAACATTGACGGATTGAAAGTAGCCCAACCTTTCAAGCCGCTCGGTTGACAACTTAATGGCGCCGCCATCGTACCAAGCAGACTCTAGCTGACGAATTTCACGACGCGCAACGGAGTCTCGTGTCCGCTCGTTACCCGTGATTTCAATTTTACGGACATAAACCCGACGGCTGGGATCGACAAAGAAGGTGAGGTTTACCGTTAACGCCTCTCGATTAAGCACAGGGTTTGGATTAACGTTGGCAAAGGCGTAACCGAGGCCACCGAGATAATCGCGGATAGCAACACTGCTTTCATTGGATTTGGCACCAGAAAAAATCTCACCCGGCTTGATTTTCAGTAGCGCCTGTATTTCATCGTCTAACCCGAGCAGGTTGCCGGCAATGTCGACAGATTCAACCTTGTAAGGCTTGCCTTCGGTGACCGTCAGCGTGATAAAAATATCCTCACGGTTCGGTGAAATGGTGACTTGTGGTGTCTCCATTCGGAACTCGAGATAGCCTCGGTCGAGGTAATACGACCGAATGGTCTCCATGTCAGCAGCAAGCTTTTCACTGGAGTATCTGTCAGTCTGGGTGTACCACGTTAAGTAACCGCTGGTTGACAGTGACATCAATCCGAGCAGGTTGCTCTGCGTAAAAGCTTGATTGCCGATGATTTTGATGTCTTTGATTTTGGCGATAGAACCTTCAAAGATATCAAAATTCACACCAATTCGGTTGCGCGGCAGCGGCGTAGTGGTCGACGTAATTTCGACGCCGTATTTACCTTTGCTTAAATATTGTTGCTTGAGTTCAAGCTCGGCTTGTTCAAGCATGGCTTGATCAAAAACGCGCCCCTCACCAAAGCCAACCTGACGTAACGAATCAGTGATTTGCTTGCTGTCAAACTCACGCATGCCAGTGAAAGAGACAGAGGCGATCACGGGCCGCTCTCGCACACTCACAACAACAATATTGTTGACTGTGCTGATTTGAACATCGCTAAAAAATCCCGTTCCAAACAGCTGTCTGATGGTTTCTGTGGCCATTTCTTGCGTAAAGCGCTCACCCACCGTGACAGGAATATAGGAAAACACAATGCCGGTCTCTGTGCGTTGAATGCCATCAACCCGAATATCTTTGACGATGAATGGGCTAAAAGCAAACGTAGCGGAGGAAAATAACAAAACCAAGCCCAGCAAGGCCATACGCATGAGGCTAACTGGCGCCAGAAGACTGATTACGGTTGGGCGGCGAATAAAAGATGACATGCAGAAAGTTCTCCGTCCGACGGGCGTATTTAAATTCGAAGTTTTATTTTACGGGACAATGCGACTAACTCAAAAGCCGGGTCAGGTCGTTAAAAATGGCCAAAGTCATGAGGCCTGCCAGAACAAACGCCCCTGCCCTTTGCCCGACCTCAAGCCACTTGGCAGGCGCGGGTTTACCGCGAACCATTTCGATCACATAAAACATCAGATGACCACCGTCCAACATGGGGATGGGCAATAAGTTTAAGACACCAATGCTGACACTCACCAGTGCAATAAATGCGATGTAAGAAGCCAGACCAACCCGCGCGGTTTGCCCAGCATAGTCTGCAATCGTCACCGGACCACTGATGTTTTTCCAGGAAACAGCACCCGTTACCATTTTTCCTAGCATTTTCAAAGAAAACCAGGCTGTCTCAAACGTTCGAACGCTGCCTTGCCAAAGACTGTCTAAAGGGTCGTGCTGAACGGTCACCATGGGTACATCAGAGCCAAGCGCAACACCTATCAGACCGACGTTTTGCCCCTCGTTGTTTGGTGTTGCTTGTGGCACAACAGACAGGTTCAGTAGTGCGCCCGCCCGATTAACGGTCAAAGGTAGTGCTTGGCCGGCACTCAGTTGGACCAGTTCGATCATTTGGCGAACACTAGGTTTTTGTAATGAGCCGATGGATTGGACAATATCGCCTGTCTGAAGACCTGCCGCAGCGGCAGCACTACCAGACTTTACCTGTCCGATTTGAGGCAACCCAGTGTCCAACCCCATGCCCGCAATCGCTAGGGCGTCAGTGTCGGGTTCTGCACCTGAGGCCGGCAACATCAAGGTGATTGGTATCTTTCGGTCAAAGCGATCAACCGTTAATTCGACCCTGCCACCAGAGACGCTCTGATCGAGCATTTGCCAGCGCGCATCGCGCCATGACGTGACGGCTTGACCCTCGATTGAAATGATGCGGTCACCGGCTTGTATACCCGCCATTTGCGCAGCGCTGTTAGCCGTTGGCGCCGCTAAAATTGGCGCTGGCTCTTCGCTACCAACCCAGCTTAGACCGGCGTAAAGAAAAGCCGCCAAAATAAAATTGGCTATCGGTCCCGCCGCCACAATAAAAAAACGGTTTCGTACTGGCTGGCTGGAAAAATCAACTTTAGGGGCCGTAGGGTCAGTGCCAGGCTCTGGTTCGTCAAGCATCTTGACGTAACCACCCAATGGAATACCAGCCACCGCCCATTCGGTGCCATTTTTATCCACTCGGCGCCACAATGGCTTACCAAAGCCGACTGAAAATCGCAAAACTTTCACGCCACAGCGCCGAGCCGCCCAGTAATGGCCGAGCTCATGAAAGGTGATTAGAACCCCAAGCGCAAATAAAAAAGAGAGGATGGTGGTGATCATGCGTTAAGCACCCGCTGTGAGACAGAAGAACCGTCGGTTTGACAAAGCGCTTGCGCAAAGGTTCTGGCTTGTTGGTCTCGATACATGACGTCCTCTAAGCTTGAAACCGAAGACTGTGGTTGGCCAGCCTCCCATTGCAGGGTTTTTTCAATAACCTGCGAGATACTTAAGTAAGGTAGTCTGCGCTCAAGAAAGGCGGCCACGGCGATCTCATTGGCTGCATTCAATGCAATACAGCTCGATTGCCCTTGGCGCAAAGCCTCATATGCCAAGGTGAGACAAGGATAGCGATCCACTTGCACGGCGTCGAACTCGAGTCTACTGAGAGCAACCAAATCTAACCTGGCCACGCCGGCTTCTATGCGATTTGGAAAGCCCAATGCGTAGGCGATTGGTGTGCGCATGTCGGGGTTACCCATTTGAGCCAGAACCGATCCATCATGGTACTGCACCATTGAGTGAATGACGCTTTGGGGGTGAATAACGACGTCAATTCGATCAGCCGGCATGGCGAATAACCAGTGCGCCTCAATGACTTCAAGCCCTTTGTTGAGCATGGTTGCCGAATCGACGGATATTTTTTGACCCATGTCCCAGTTCGGGTGAGCACAGGCCTGTTCAGGCGTGACATGTGCTAACCCATCAAGAGGGTACGTTCTAAAAGGACCACCCGATGCCGTTAGGATAAGACGATCAACACCACCAGCAGGCTCTAAGCAAGCCAAAGATTGACCAGCGGTTGGCAGACACTGGAAAATCGCATTGTGTTCACTGTCAATTGGCAATAGTTCAGCATGATGCGTTTTGACAGCATCCATAAAAAGTGAGCCAGCTGCGACCAACGCCTCTTTATTGGCCAACATCACGCGCTTACCCGCGCATGCCGCAGCCAAAGCGCTCGGTAACCCTGCTATGCCAACAATGGCCGCCATCACCATGTCCGTTTCGCGATCTGCCGCCGTTTGCGCAAGCGCTTGCTTGCCGACTCTGATTTCAGGTCGAGGCTGCCCCATGCCAAAAAACTGTTTGAAAGCCTCAGCGGCACTGTCATCGGGAACGACAACACAATCGGGTTGGGTTTGGAGGGCTTGTTCAGCCAACTTTTCCATCCGACGGTGGCCGCTTAGCGCATGAACCCGGAACCGATCGGGATGACGCAACACCACGTCAATCGTGCTTTGACCGACGGAGCCCGTTGAACCAAGAATGGTGATATTTTTTTGCGTCATCAATACCAAAAATCACTAACAAGTAAAAAGGCAACCGGTACAACAGCGACAACCGCGTCAACCCGATCGTAAACGCCGCCATGGCCCGGCAATAAACGTCCTGAATCTTTCACCCCAGCGCAACGCTTGAGTAAAGATTCGAATAAGTCACCCAAAACGGAAATTGAACCCAGCAAACCACCCGCTAGGACAAGCCCCAAAAAGCCCCACTGATCAAGCAATTCCGCAGCGTAACTCCCCGCCCATTGCGATGAGGCCAGCATCCAAAGTACCACGCCAACAATGCCGATTAGCGCGCCCTCTCTGGTTTTGCCAGGGCTGATGGCTGGCGCCAGTTTGTGGCGACCAAATTGACGGCCACCAAAGTAGGCAAAAATATCGGCAATCCAGACAATGGTCAGCAAGGAAATCAGTGCCCACGCGCCAGACTGTATCCATGTCAGCCCCAAAACACCCCAGGTGGCGAACAAACAAATGGGTGCGAAAAGCGTCCAGCTTTTGAGGGGTTTCGTGCTTTTGATCATCAGTGTAAAAATGGGGATGACAAAAATCCACACAAAGGCTGTCAAAGTGACGCAGAGATGCCAAATGGACCAAACCGCAGGCAGCTCGATTTGCCAGGCCCAGCCCTGAAATAGGGTTAATGCCAAAATTGCCACTGAAATCACCAAAGCCAGGCTCGGCTGGTTGGGTAACGTGAGTTTGGTCCACTCATAGGCCGCAACAGCAACCATCAAGCTCATGAATACCAACAGGGGCCACTTGGATTGAACGGATAGGGCAAAAACCAAAATCGCCAACAGTGCGATAGCGGTGATGACACGTTGGGCTAGCATCGATTATGCGACTGAATGCTTGGTGGGCAGTTGGGCGCTGGTTCGACCAAAGCGTCGCTCGCGGGCTTGGTACCAGTCAAAGGCCTCTTGCAACTTGGTCGCTGAAAAGTCTGGCCACAGACAATCGGTAAAGTAAAGTTCGGTATAAGCCAGTTGCCAAATCAAAAAATTCGATATCCGCTGTTCGCCTCCTGTTCGGATGAACAAATCGGGTTCAGGCGCCCAGCTCATGCACAAATGAGAAGCCAGGGTCTGCTCATCAATAACCGATGGGTCTTTAGCAAGCTCAGGCGAGTGTTCAAGCATCGCTTTAGTGGCTTGCAACACATCCCATCGGCCACCGTAATTGGCAGCGATGGTCAAGTGCAACTTGTCGTTTTCAGCGGTCGTTTGTTGTGCATGCAAGATCATGCCTTGAAGCTTTGAATCGAATTTTGAAAGGTCGCCAACCACATGTAACCTAACACCTTGCTGTTTGAGTTGTGCCACTTCACGATCGAGTGCTTGGACAAACAGTCGCATCAAAAGTGAAACCTCATCGGCTGGTCGGCGCCAGTTCTCAGAACTGAAGGCGAACAGGGTCAAATGCGAAACATTGCTTTTAACGCAGTATTCCACAACCTTGCGAACAGTTCGAACGCCCTTAACGTGGCCAGCCGTTCTTGGTAAGTGACGATTCACAGCCCAACGGCCGTTGCCGTCCATGATGATGGCAACGTGGGCCGGCACGGCTGAGACGGCAGGAATTTCTTGTGTTGAGCTGACAGGTTTCAAAAGTTAATGTCCTTCAAACCTTCATGATTTCAGCTTCTTTGTCAGCCACCATCTTATCTATATCGGTCACAAACTGATCTGTTAACTTTTGAACCCGATCTTGAGCCCGGCGCTCATCGTCTTCCGAAATTTCTTTGTCTTTCACCAATTTCTTTAACGCATCGTTGGCCTCGCGGCGAAGATTACGCATGGCCACTTTGCTGTCCTCACCTTCGCTTCGCACCACCTTGGTCAGGTCGCGACGGCGTTCCTCAGTCAGCGCTGGCATCGGTACGCGGATGGTCTCACCCATGCCTTGTGGGTTTAATCCAAGGTCCGATTCACGAATGGCTTTCTCAACAGCACCAGCCATCGACTTTTCCCAAACCTGAACGGCGAGCGTTCGGGCGTCAACCAAATTAACGTTAGCCACTTGGCTAAGCGGCGTCATGGCGCCGTAATACTCAACTTCAACATGGTCTAGGATGCCTGTGTGAGCCCGTCCCGTTCGGATTTTTGAAAGTGTTGATTTCAAAGCGTCAAGCGATTTAGACATTTTCGCTTCTGTTGTTGAATACATGTCTTGAACGGTCATTTCAATGATTCCTAAAAAGTAATACTGACTGCGCAAAATAAAGTGCCCAACTACACATGTACCAAAGTACCCTCGTCTTCACCGTTAACCGCACGACCGAGTGCACCCGGTTTATTGATAGAGAAAACACGAATGGGCAGTTTTTGATCACGACACAAAGCAAATGCAGTGGCGTCCATGATTTCCAGACGACGCGCGATGACATCATCAAAACTGATACGACCGTACTTTGTCGCAGCAGGATCTTTGTTTGGGTCAGCGCTGTAAATGCCGTCAACTTTGGTCGCTTTCAGCACGATTTCGGCACCGATCTCCGCCCCACGAAGCGCAGCAGCGGTATCCGTGGTAAAAAAAGGGTTGCCCGTGCCAGCAGCAAAAATAACCACTTTGCCTTCTTCAAGGTAGCGTAGCGCTTTGGGGCGGATGTAGGGTTCCACGACCTGTTCAATGTTCAGTGCCGATTGCACTCGAGCATCAACGGACTGGTGTTTTAAAGCATC
>JAFMCG010000120.1 GCA_017857895.1 Burkholderiaceae bacterium
TGCCTGCCTTGCTATTGCCTGATGGCACCACCTTGACGGAAACCACGTTGATTTTGCAGTGGCTCGACGAACAAGGAACCCGACCCGCCATGATGCCGGCGGATCCGAAAGGCATGGCCGCCTACGGACGAGTACTCGGTTTGTTAGACGGGATTGCTGTTTGGAATCGCGAGTTGCGTCGCCCAGAAAACGAGCGCAGCCCATCGGTTCTGAAACTTGAGGCTGTCCGGGCCGATCGAATCGCCGATGCCCTTGAAAGTGACGTGGCGGGCGGCGCCTATGCCAAGATTGACATGGGTGCGCTGGCGCTTTTGGCTGTGCTTGGGTACGCCGAAAGGCGCCATCGAGCGTGGTCCTGGCGTAAGGGGCATGCAGCCCTTGAGCAGTGGTTCGAAACCTGTTCAGATAGACCCTCGTTTACAGAAACAATACCGCCGTTACAAGCCTAGTAGCAAGCCCAGTATTCTGACTGCCATCTGCCCTCATTGGGTCATGGCAGTCAGGTAGGGCATACGGTCACAGTGGCCAATTATTCGCCGCTTTCCCCCTGAATCATCAGTTCGACACCGTTATTGGAGACCAGTCCTTCTGCTAAACTGATGATCCGTATTGATAATGATTTGTCTTTAACTTCTCTTTCTCTCTAAGGTAGTTGCGGTTACTTTACGGGGCTCTTTGGGTATTAATCGTGTCATTTGGATTGCATTCGATTCGTCTTGCCTTTGACGGCGTGCCCGTGATCAACGGGGTAGAGCTTTCAGCCCAATCAGGCGAAACCCTATGCCTTCTTGGGCCATCTGGATGTGGCAAAACCACGCTACTGAGAATCCTAGCGGGCTTAGAGGCGCCTGACGCCGGCACCGTGACCCTGTCTGACATTACGGTTTTTAGCGCTGGCGTTAACTTGCCGCCCGAGAAAAGACAAGTGGGGTATTTGTTTCAAGACTATGCGCTTTTTCCGCACCTAACCGTCCAACAAAACATTGCGTTCGGCATCCAAGGCACGCCCAATATTGAGCGCCAAGTCTCTGATCTTTTGGCGAGCGTTAACCTGTCTGGTTTTGAAAATGCCATGCCAAGCACCTTGTCTGGGGGCCAGCAACAACGTGTTGCTTTGGTTCGAGCACTGGCTAGGCGCCCACATTTGATGTTGCTTGATGAGCCCTTTTCTGGGCTCGATACCGAACTGAAGTTGCAGCTGCGTGAAAGCACGCACCGTCTTTTAAAAGAACACGGGATCACCGCAGTCATCGTGACGCACGACCCAGAAGAAGCCATGTACATGGCAGATCGACTCGCCTTGATGGACCAGGGTGGCATTGTGCAGATAGGTACGCCACAAGAGCTCTACAATCAACCCGTTAACCAATTCTGTGCTCGATTTTTGGGTGCCACACTCACCTTGCAAGGTCATAACGACGGTCAATTGATTCGCACTGTTGCGGGTACTTTTAACGCAAGCCCTAACCATTCAACCGGTGAGGTTAAGGTTCTGGTACGCCCAGAGTCGTTGACCGTGCGACCCGGTGAAGGGCGTTATGAAGTGTTGCACCGACACTTTGTCGGTGCCCACACCTTGGTGGATCTGGTGGATTCGCAAGCGCAATTCCCAGATCTGCAAGTTTTGGTGCCCACAGATCAATCGCAAGCCTTGGCGGCGGGCCAATCGGTGATGTTGCTTTCTTTGCAAGAGCAGCCGCTGCTGGTCGTCGCATGAAACACCTGCGGATGAGTGTGTACGGCTGGATCGCAGTGGCCATCGGTCTGCTTCTCTCTGTACCTGTCCTGAGCATTGTGTTCAGCGTTTTTCAGGAAGGTCAGGGCAACTGGCCGCACTTGGCCAGCACCGTTTTGCCCGAATACGTCTTCAACAGCTTATACCTGGCCGTCACCGTTGGCATTGGCGTAACCGTTATTGGCGTGGGTAGTGCCTGGCTGGTGGTGATGTGTCAGTTTCCAGGGCGCCGCCTGTTTGAGTGGGCATTGATTCTTCCCCTTGCAATGCCAGCCTATGTGGTGGCTTACGCCTACACCGATGTTTTTCAGGTGGCAGGTCCGATTCAAAGCTTGCTGCGCGACACCACCGGGTTGCGGTTTGGTGACTATTGGTTCCCCCAGATTCGATCGATTGGTGGGGCCATTTCTGTTTTCATCATGGTGCTCTTCCCCTACGTTTACCTGCTGGCGCGCGCTGCCTTTTTAGAGCAGTCAGTGGCCACCTTAGAGGCATCGCGCGTCCTGGGTCAGTCGCCAGCCGGTGCATTTTGGAAGGTGGGTCTACCCATGGCGCGTCCGGCGATTGTTGTTGGGGTCACGCTGGCATTGATGGAGACGCTGGCTGATTTTGGGACTGTCTTCCATTTTGGGATTCAAACATTCACGACAGGGATCTTTCGGGCTTGGGCCAGCATGGGCGACAAAGTCGCTGCCGCTCAATTGTCCAGCGTGTTGTTGGCCTTCGTGGCGGTCTTACTGGTACTTGAACGCATTAGTCGTCAGCGTGCCAAATACTTTGAGTCGCGTAGTCGGTTCACGAGCCTGTCCACTTACCAACTCAGCGGATTTCGCCGTTGGGGTGCAACGCTATTTTGTGCCATACCCGTCACGGGTGGTTTTATCGCACCCGTGCTGATGCTCGTTTACATGCATCTGACGGCAGGACATGATTTAACCGATTCACGGTACATCGCGATGGTCGGCAACAGTGTGACGCTTGCTGCGGTCGCTGCTGTACTGGCCGTGCTGATCTCATTGTGTTTGGCCTTTATTGCCCGGGTTGAACGTTCCCCAGTGGTGTGGGCGGTTAATAAGGCCGCTTCAATGGGTTACGCCATTCCGGGCACGATGATCGCCGTTGGTATTTTGTACCCCGTTGCTTATTTCGATCGAGGGATCAATCACCTGTCTTCTCAGTTGTTTGGGCAATCGCTTGGTTTGGTCTTAACAGGCAGCTTTGCGGCACTGATCTTGGCGTATCTGGTGCGATTCATGGCCGTCTCTTTAAATACCGTGACAGCAAGCTTAAGCAAAGTCACACCAAGCATGGAAGCCGCTGCCCGAACGCTGGGTAAAGGTCGCTTTCAAACCGTTAAGCAAGTGCATGCGCCTTTGATCTCTGGCGGCCTTTTAACGGCCTCTTTGATTGTCTTTGTTGACGTGATGAAAGAGTTGCCAGCAACATTGATTTTGCGGCCTTTTAATTTTGATACGCTGGCCATTCAGGCGTATAACCTAGCCAAAGACGAGCGTTTGACCCAGGCGGCGACCCCGTCATTGGTGATTGTGCTGGTTGGCCTACTTCCCTTGTTTATCCTGAGTCGACAAATCATGCGTTCAAGAACGGGCACACGCTGACGCTTTATATGTGTCAGCTCGCATGGCTTGTTATCAAACCAAATCAAAACAAACCAAACAAAAAAACATAAAAAAGGGAGCCTAAGCTCCCTTTTTTAACCCACTGTTTGTTTACTTGTAACCGACTCGGTCATAGATGCGTTGAGCGGATGGTTGATTGACACCAAGTGCGTTCAGGTTGATCTGGTCTACTTTAAAAGTGCCTAGCTTGGCAACGTTATCGGACAGAACGACGTCAGCCACCACGGGATACTCGTCATTGCCGGCTGAGAAGTATTCCTGCGCTTCGTCGCTGGCCAAATATTCGAGAAACTTAATGGCGTTCTCACGGTTAGGGGCTGTGGCAACCACACCGGCACCCGAAATGTTGGAGTGCGAACCACGGTCTTGCTGGTTCGGGAAAACCCAACCAATGTTTGCCAAAGCTTTTTCATCCAAACCGCTGACGCCCTTGCGAAGGGCACGCGCAAAGTAGTACGTGTTTGCAATAGCAATTGCGCACTCACCTGACGCAATCCCACGCAATTGATCGGTGTCGCCACCTTGCGGGTTACGAGCGCGGTTGTCATAGACCCCTTGCGCCCATTTTTGCGCCGCAGCTTCGCCATTGGCTTCGATGATTGAGGCCATCATGGACAACATGTAAATGTTGCCTGAAGAGCGGGTGCACACCATGCCCTTGAGTTTTGGATCGGCCAGTGCTTCGTAAGTTTGGATGTCTGCGGGATTGACTTTTGATTTGTCATAAAAAGTGATCCGAATCCGTTGAGAAAACCCATACCAGTGCCCATCGGGGTGGCGTAAGTTGGCTGGAATTCGAGTTTCTAAGACTTCAGACTCAACGGGTTGAAAGAGACCTGCTTCATCGGCTCGCCAGAGTCGCCCAGCGTCATCCGTTAACAAGATGTCAGCGGGGCTGTTGGCACCTTCTGCTTTGATCCGTTCAATCAACTTGTCGGCACCGTCTTCGATGCGATTGATTTTGATACCCGTTTTCTTTTCAAAATTGGTATACAGGCGCTCATCCGTATGGTAATGGCGCGATGAATAAAGATTTAATTCGCCAGCAGCCAATACTGGTGTGGTGGCGAAAGCGGCTGTGGCAGTGACTGCGACCAAGAATTCTTTAATGGTCATTTAGACGTCTTCCGTTGAGGGTTTACAAAGATTGCCGCCGAATTAGTCGGCTTGTTTTTATTATTTCAGAAAACCTCTCTAAATGCAAACGATTCGCATCCTCGATTCAATAATGATTTCTATTTGGTTGATCTGGCGCAACTTAATGGCATATTAAATACACACCTTCAAGTCCCCAATCCCGAACACCGATGACGAGGCCGGACAACAAGCAAAACACAAAAAGACAGCGCGCTGATTTTAAGTAAAGAAGAAACACAAAGTGGTTTGAGGCATGCATGTGGCAGTCAAGTGTCTCGGTGCGACTAATCACGCCGCAATCACTTGGTCCACGCCCCACCAACCCCAATCATCTAACCCCTCACTCGCAAAACTGGAGGCGCCGCCATAAATCAGATGCGCGGGTTGGCCTTCAGCCTGGGTTTGCTTTCGCCAGGTTATTAGGCCGTTTGCCCATTCACTCAAGAAGGTGCAGCCTGACTTGATTTCGATGGGCATCAGGCGCTTGCCCATTTCAAAGAGGACATCAACTTCGTTGCTTGTGATGTCACGCCAAAAGTACAGGTCTGGAGGACGGCCGGCATTTAGTCTTTTCTTGAAAAGCTTGCTGACAACCCAGGTTTCAAGCAGCGCACCGCGTGCTGACCGCCTATCGTAAAGGGATTGTGCCTTAAGGCCACTGGGTGTCCTCATCAAATGGATAGACGGGGCGCGAGAGTTTTGTGAAAGGTAAGCGGCTAAAGTCCACGCCTGTTACGCTGCCGCCATCTTTCACAATCGGGCAGTAACCCATCTTTACTTGAAACAACGTCTGGGCATGCTCGGCTTAAGCATTGCATGAAACTTATTGGGCAGTCGGACTCCATTCAAAGGCAGCGATCTGATGGCGATCAAAACGGCCTAGCGCAAAGCGTAGATAACCGCGCCTACGGCAATTAGCCCAACCGTGGCCCAACCCAGACGGTCAACGTATTTGTGCAGTTGTGCTTCCATGCGGGCACCGCCCCAACGCATCAGACCGGCTACCAAGAAAAAGCGTGCGCCGCGCCCAACCAGTGAAGCCAGCACAAACGGCAGCATCGACATCGACAGTACGCCGGCGGCAACGGTGAACACCTTGTAGGGGATCGGTGAGAAACCTGCCACAAACACCGCCAAAACCCCCCAAGTGGCAAACCATTCAAGGGCTGATTGATAACCGTTCCAGTAACGGGGCTGTTCTTGCAGCCACGGTGCAATCGCTTCGAAGGCAAACGCGCCGATGGCGTAACCCAACAAACCACCCAACACCGATGTCACGGTCGTGATGAAGGCAAAGTTCCAAGCCTTGTGTGGGTTGGCCAAGCACATGGGGGCCAGCATGACATCAGGCGGAATCGGAAAAAACGACGACTCGGCAAAGCTCATGCCTCCCAAATACCAAGGCGCATGCCGATGGCGCGACCATTGCATGACACGGGCATAAAGGGCAGAAAATAGCTTCACAGTTGGGTATCGCCGTAAAAGTTATCAAGGTTTGGCAAAAAGCCAAGGTTGCCTGCATCAAACGGGCAATGGACTGGATTTTAGATTAGTTTGTAAAGACCAGCAGTCTTTCTTGTGATCCGTAAAAAGCTTGACTGTCTCTGTGTCCACGACAGCAACGCCATGAGCTTTGCAAACAGCGTCTTGCCAACGGTTATGAGATATCTCCCAACGGTTAACCCGTTGAAATGCCCGTTGAAATTGCCGCTGAGATTCCCACAAATCGGCTAAGCTTGGTTGTAACAAGCTTTGGGATAAGCATTGAGATAAGCCCTGAATAAAAACGTTGTGACCGCAGAGAAGGACTGACCCTTGAGACTGTCCGCTAATACTGTCCCCCCAATCGATAAGATAACCAAACCAACACCCATCCTTTTTGACAGGTACGCCAACCATGATAAAGACCAACCGCCTGCTACGCGCCGTTGCCTTACTCGCGACCTCTGCCACCTTGGCCTTAGCGGGTACTGGCCTGGTTCACGCCGCCTGGCCTCAAGACAAGCCCATCCAGTTGATCGTCCCATTCCCTCCCGGTTCCTCACCTGACCTATTGGCGCGAGCCATCGCTGAGCCCTTGGGCAAAGCCTTGGGTCAATCGATCGTGATTCTGAATAAAGCCGGTGCGGGTGGCAACATCGGAACCCGGCAGGTCGCCACCGCCGACCCCGATGGCTACACCCTGCTCTACACCATCAATGGCCCGCTGGTGACAGCACCGACCCTCTATAAGAAAACGTTGGGTTATGACCCTTTCACAAACCTCGCACCCATCATTTTGGTTGGAACCAGTCCGAATGTGCTCATCGTCAACACTGACTTCGGCACACCAGACTTGGCCTCGTTTATCGCCAAGGTCAAAGCATCGTCTG
>JAFMCG010000121.1 GCA_017857895.1 Burkholderiaceae bacterium
CACCGCCCATCAAAACCATGAACACGGCCTCGCCCGACATCGTCCAATACGTGAATTCAGGAAATGCACCTGAGACCAGTAAAGCCATGATGATGCCACCAACGCCAGCAAACCCACCGGCCAAAACGAAGGCCAAAAGTTTTACGCGCCAAACATTAACGCCTAAGAACTTGGCGCGATCTGGATTGTCACGAACCATTCGTAAGGTGTAACCAAAAGGCGACTGTAAGATATATCGCATGGCCAATAGTGAACCCACACCCACGACCACCGCGAACCAATACAGATCTGTTGGATTCACCAGGTCTAGGCCCAAAAACGGCGGACGTGGCAAACCACCCATCAGACCTTGGTCCCCCCCCGTTAGCGACGTCCAAGAAATAATAATGCTGTGAAATAGCATTTGAAAAGCCAATGTCAAGAAAGCGAAGTAAATTTCTTTTAACCTGACACAAATGGCGCCCACCAAAGCGGCGACCGTTACACAGAAACCCACAGCCAGCAAAAAAGCTAGCGGTATAGGCAGCTGAAAATGCTGCATGATCAAGCCAAACGAATAGGCGCCTGCACCGAAATATAGTGCGTGACCAAAAGAAACCATGCCACCAAACCCAACGAGCATGTTCAATGAAGTGGCAAACACGGCAAAGGCGGCCAATCGAATACCAAAATCCACGACGGCAGAAGAATCCGAAAAAAACGGGATCAGTATAAGGATGGCAAGAACAATCGCAGCAATAAGGGCTTCACGGGTAAATGAACCTGCAATCATTAGCGCGTCTCCTTACCCATCAAGCCACTTGGCTTAACCACTAAGATGATTGCCATCGCGATGAACATAATGCCTTCGATAAAGTATGGAAAACCAATGGAGCCAAAGGACCGGATCAAACCAATGAGCAGTGCACCAACCAAGGCGCCACTGACAGAACCCATGCCGCCGATAACAGTCACAATAAATGATTCGATCAAGATGGAAAATCCCATGCCCGGCGACATGGATCGCACCGGTGCAGCAAGGGCTCCTGCCAAACCAGCTAAGGCACCACCGAAGGCAAAGACACCGGCAAAAATCAAACTGGTGTTCAATCCAAGGGCTGACGTCATGGATGGATTGACTGCCGCAGCGCGCACAATCTTACCGATCTTGGTTTTACTCAGCAGTAACCAAAGTCCGATGCCTATAGAAGCCGATATCCCGATTAAATAGATATAAAAAACAGGAATAACCCCACCAGCGATAAAAACAGGGGGCTCTTGGAAATACGCCGGCATACCCATCGATTGGAATTCAGAGCCCCAAATGATTTTGACGGCATCATCAAGGATCAAGATAAACGCATAGCAGACCAACAATTGCATGAGCACGTCAGCACCGTAGACCCGCCGCATGAAAAATCGCTCAAAGAAAAGACTAAATAGCCCAACCCCCAATGCGCCTGCTATCGCTGCCAAAATAAAGCTGTCTGTTATCCGAAAAGCACTCAGAGCAATGTAAGCACCAAGCATATAAAGCGAGCCATGCGCAAAATTCACAATACCCAACACACCAAAGATCAGTGTTAAGCCTGTGGCCACCAAGAACAGCAACGAGCCAACAATTAGGCCGGTGCTGGTTTGAGTGACAATGCAAGACAATGACGTCACGCAATCTAGAAGGGCTTCTGAGTCCAAGATGATCTCCGGGGTCAACGTCGATAGGGTGCCGCTGGGTGGTTAATGAACCACCCAGCCACTTCGTTCAATAACGATGTGCTTAAGCGATGAAGCCTTTGGATTTCATCCAAAGTTTCTCGAGTTCGAGAACAGTCTTCCAGTCACCGAGATTGGGTTTAGCCATGTAAGGCTCTTTGGTCGTCAAGTCACCCCAAGCAATGGCGTAATCAATGATGGTGTGATCTGATGCCCGCATGGTGATGGTGCCATCAGTGCCGAAAGGCGACTTAATCGTCATGCCCTTTAATGCCTCAGACATCTTCGCCGTGTCAGTGCCGTTAGCCTGCTTGATCGCAGCGAGCATGAAATCGATACCCACCGCATTTTCCCAAGACCAATTCAGTGGCATGGTCTTGAACTTTGCCACGTAGGCATCGCACCAAGCCGCGTTTTGCGCCGTTTTGGGGATTGACTTCAAGTACCGGTTGCCAGAATGAATGTTGGGTGGTACAGCTTTAATGGCCGTCAGCACCGCGTAGTCAGCCATGTTGACACCGAAAAACTGCCGATCTTTCATCAAGCCGTAAATACTGGCCTGATCAATAAACGAGGTCAGGTCGCCACCCCACAGGCATGAATAAATCGCCTGTGGCTTGCCTTGCAACAATCTGGTGATCGGTTCACTGTAGTCAGCCTGAAAGAGCTTGGGCCAAACTGAATTCACGACCTCAACATCTTTGTTGAAATACTTGAGGTACTCAAAGAATTCAGCCGTTGTGTCAAGGCCATAAGAATAATCGGGGGAAATACTCATCCAACGATTAAGACCCTTCTCTTTGGCGACTCGGCCGGCGTATTCACCACCCACAATGGCGTCGTGCACACCTTGACGCGCTGCACGAAAACCGTTGGGAATACGCATTTTTGGATCGGCCGTTAATGACGAGGTCTCTGAGCATGTGTGAATCACCAAAAAACCCAAATCGCGTGCGACCTCGTGCACAGCAAAAGCACCAGATGATGCTTCGGCATCGAGAATCATGTCACAGCCATCACTGTTCACCAATTCGCGCGTGATACGAGCGGCCTCATCAGGACGGCCTTTTGAGTCACGAATAACCAACTCAACCATGCGACCATTGAGACCGCCAGCGGCGTTAAACGCCTCTACACCCATGATGGCGGCATTGCGCGAAGACTCGCCGAGCATTGCCACTCGACCAGACAGGATCGTTGGCATGCCAATTCGGATGGGTTTGTTTTGCGCCAAAGAAATGCTGGGTAATCCAATAGATGCCAAGCCAAGGGCTGCGACCGATCCCTTGATGACCTGTCGTCGTTGCTGTGAAGCCACTGCCTGTGAGCGTTTTTTCATGTCTCTCTCCTTTGTGGTTTTTTTAAAATTGATGTGTATGACCGCTGCCCGGACTACTCGCCAATCAATGACAACGTCACAGCCATTGCCGCTAGAACGTGCTCTATAAAACCCTAAAAATAGCCCCGACTCACTGATCTGATTGTTGCCGTGCCATTGGGACCAGCCCCTTGAAATATTGCTCCAAATTGAGACAAACAGCTGTTGATAGTTAGTTTTGAGTTATTTCACTTTTACTGTAAAGCACCGATGAACCAAATGTAACGACGGGAAAACCCTAGGGCACATGGCGACTCAAATGACTGTTGTTTTACAGTTGTGCGCGCCACCGATGCCTGGCACAAACCAACTGATTTAACCATGTGACATTGGTTGAGCTTGACGCTACTATCAAAGAAGACACACCATTTTTATTGCCGTCACCAACCTTGCTGTCGTACCTTCAAAAATAGTCCTGTTGTTACCAACCATCAAGGACTCATGACCAAGGCAGAGGAATAGACGGTCATGTGAGTCGATGGTATTGAATGGCGTCATAAACAATGGAGATAAGACATGAGACTAAAAGGAAAGGTTGCCATCGTTACGGGTGCAGCGAGTGGTTTTGGTGCCGAAATCGCAAGGGTGTACGCGCAAGAAGGCGCCAAGGTTGTACTGGCAGATTTAAATGAAGCGGGCGCCCAAGCAGTGGCTAAGGCCATCGGAGCGGCCGCACTTGCCGTTCGATGCGATGTCAGTAAACGAGCAGATGTTGATCATCTGATTGCCCAAACCCTTTCTAACTTTGGTCAGCTCGACATTGTCGTGAATAACGCCGGCTACACACACAAAAATCAGCCTTTACTCAATGTGGATGAGGCCACATTTGATCGGGTGTTTGATGTGAATGTCAAAGCGATTTATCACATGGTGATGGCGATTGCGCCATTGATGCGCGAGCGCCGATCGGGTTGCATTATTAATGTGGGCTCAACTGCTGGCATTCGTCCGAGACCTGGCCTGACTTGGTATAACGCCTCCAAAGGCGCTGCCAACCTCATGTCGAAGTCTCTGGCCCTTGAGTTTGCACCCGACAACATTCGTGTCAACGTGATTTGTCCTGTCATGGGCGATACAGGCATGCTTGGTGACTTTATGGGCATACCCGACACCCCAGAAAACAGAGCAAAATTCATCGCTACCATTCCAATGGGGCGCTTAAGCCAACCCGCCGACATCGCCAATGTCGCTCTATTTCTTGCCGAAGACAGTGCAAACTTCTTAACTGGACTGGAAATTGTGGTGGACGGCGGTAGGACCGTTTGAACAGCACTGTAACGCCGAAAGTAGGGTCACCACATTGACAGCGGCAACCCTTAAACTACGTTTTTAACCGGTCCTCAACTGGTCGCCAATGTACTTTTGTCGACTGCGTATCTGTTTCTTGACTAGCGGTTTCTGTTTTCGCTTTTGACTGACGCGAACAATCACACCAATATTGCCGAATATGGACGATGATAATGACAAATACAGAACGCACGCCCAGCTACGAAATTTATGCGCTTCGCTACGCCACCAGCCCGGATCGAAGACGGTCAGAAAACTTCATTATCAAAGATCCCCATGACGAAATCATGCCCATGGACTATTTTGTTTGGCTCATTCGCGATGGTGAACGTTCTTGGCTTGTGGACACGGGCTTCAATGAAGCGGGTGCCAGAGCCCGCGAACGACAATTTTTACGCTGCCCCATTGAGTCACTTCAATTGCTAGGCATTGAGGCAGCAAACGTCTCCGATGTGATTTTGACTCACTTGCATTACGACCATGCTGGCAATATTGATAAATTGCCCAATGCCATGTTTCATGTGCAAGAAACCGAGATGCATTACGCAACCGGCCGGCACATGTGCCATGGGGTGTTGCGACACGCCTACGAGGTTGAGGATGTGGTTGACTTGGTACGTCGGGTATACGCTGATCGAGTGCGTTTTCATAATGGCCAAAGTACCTTGGCACCAGGGCTGGAACTGGTCATGATTGGTGGACACACTCAGGGACTGCAATCCGTGCGTGTTCACACCACTCGCGGTTGGGTGGTGTTAGCTTCTGACGCAAGCCACTATTATGAAAACATGATGCGAGCATCGCCGTTTCCCATTGTATTCAACGTGGGCGATATGTTGGCGGGGTTCGACACGCTCAGGGCACTGGCTCAGACACCCGATCACATTATTCCGGGCCACGACCCCGCCGTGCGTCAACGATACCCGTTCTTTCAGGATGAATCGCATGACATTGTGGCGCTGCATCTGCCGCCAATGCCGGTGTAGGTCTGTCGTCGTCAGGAAATATTGACAGTGGCTTGCCTGCGCTTAAACCAAAGTCGACAGTGACGCCGTCACCACAACCTTAAAAAACACTCAGGGGTTACCTTTATTTCGGTTCAGCAGGATTTCTTCTGTCGACTGGTTTTTCAGGTGGATTATGAAATTTACGCACCAAATAAGCGGGTCGCCGCTTGGACTCCATGTACATCCGGCCAACGTACTCACCCATGATGCCCAGTCCGATGAGCTGAATGCTGGCAAAAAACAATATCGCCGTGAAAAGCGAGGTGTAACCCGGCACATCATTGCCCGAAATTAGGGTTCGGATCACGATAAAAATACCGTAAAGCATGGTGACCACAGCGCCAGTCAAGCCAACGTAAGTCCAAATACGCAAGGGCAGCGTGCTGAAGCTGGTGATGCCTTCAATACCCAAGTTCCAAAGCCGCCACCATGAAAACTTGGTTTCACCTGCAAACCGCGCCTCTCGTGTGTATTCAATGGTGATTGCTTTAAAACCGAGCCACGCAAACAACCCTTTCATAAAACGTTGCGTCTCAGGCAATGACGACAAAGCTTGTACGACTTGACGCGTCATCAGGCGGCAATCACCCACGTCCACCGGTATTTTGACGGTCGACAACAGATTGTGTAGTTTGTAATAAGCCAAAGCAGAAACACGCTTTGAAGGGCTGTCACTCGAGCGGTCGTGGCGCTTGGCCAGCACCACGTCAGCGTCACTTTGCTCCCATGCCACGATCAATTCTTCTATCAACGAGAGCGGGTCCTGCAAGTCTGCATCGAGCGTAATAATTAAGTCGCCACGGGCCACATCAAGCCCCGCAGAAAGTGCCGCCTCTTTACCAAAATTGCGACTCAGCTCAAGTACCCTGTAACGGTCATCGTTTTGGGCGTTCGCCAAAAGTTCGGCGAGCGTTTCATCTTGACTACCATCATCGATACAAACCACTTCAAACTGGTAATCAGAAAGCCGATCGAGCTCAACTGACAATGACCGATAAAAGGTGTCCACTCCGCCCGACTCATTAAAAAAAGGGCACACAATACTAACGACCAAACGCTCATCCATTAATCTGGCATTCCAATTAAGTTGAACCGGCAACACAGTGACAATGAAAAGTTAGATAACTTTTTCAAAGATACTGTAACTGTAACTGTCCGATTTGAACACGCATTGGCTCAAACACCCATGCGCTCTGATGGCAGAAACTCTAAATTAAAGCAATCCTTATCTTTTGTGGTTCGCGAGTCGCCAACGCCCCTTTACCCTTAAACCTTAAGTCGCACTACTGGGGACCAAACACAAAGAACTGATAACGTCTATTTTCAAACAGGCTTTTTCCCTGAATTTGCGTTGGCAAAGGGTCTTCTCTTGGCACCGCCACTCGCAGCGTCTGACCTTTAAGAACCCTTTGCTGGACTTCAGCTGGCGAGATCGCTTGGGCACTTTC
>JAFMCG010000122.1 GCA_017857895.1 Burkholderiaceae bacterium
TTCTTTTAATACGGGCAGGCTGATTCATTCGGTTTTCCTCAGGCGTTTCTAACAAATAACAAGAATCAGTCTAACGCCATTTGCAACCATTGATTAATGGGCTTTATTTGATCGAAACATCTGGACAGCACCCTAGACATGCGGTGTAAGCTCTTTGCAGAGTTGTCGGACAACCAACATCAGGAAAAATAAGGAGTAGTGCGATGGGTGCCGCTGGACCACTGAGTCGATTCACCGTTCTGGATTTAACCCGTGTTCGCTCAGGACCGGCTGCTGTTCGCCAGTTTGCTGATTGGGGTGCCAATGTCATCAAAATCGAGCAGCCCGGTGATGAGGCTGATGACAAACCGGGTGGATCGGCGCAATTTGCCGATTATCAAAACACACATCGCAATAAGCGCAGCATCACCCTTAACTTAAAGCACCCCAAGGGCTTGGCTATCTTTATGTCTTTGGTCGAGCACGCCGACGTTGTGGTGGAAAACTATCGACCCAATGTCAAAGAGAAGCTCGGTATCGATTACGAGTCATTAAAAAAGGTCAACCCCCGCATCGTTCTCGCCTCGGTCTCGGGGTTTGGGCAAGATGGCCCCTATAAAGGTCGCCCCGGTTTGGATCAAATCGCACAAGGTATTGGTGGTCTGATGTCAGTGACCGGTGAGCCTGGGCGTGGACCGATGCGCGCCGGCATTCCCGTGGCTGACCTGACATCAGGGCTATTTTGTGCGATTGGCACTCTGATTGCGCTGCTCGAACGTGAAGAATCTGGTGAAGGTCAGTGGGTTCACACGTCTTTGCTGCAAGCGCAAGTCTGGATGATGGACTTTCAAGC
This sequence comes from Burkholderiaceae bacterium, assembly GCA_017857895.1. Taxonomy (GTDB): domain Bacteria; phylum Pseudomonadota; class Gammaproteobacteria; order Burkholderiales; family Burkholderiaceae_B; genus Algicoccus. Next base: position 833 of record JAFMCG010000122.1, read on the forward strand.
CATGCGCTGGCTCATGAATGGCGAGATTCCGGGCCAAAGCGGCAACGACCATCCCACCAGCGCACCCACTGGCGTTTTTAAAACAGCCGATGGCTTTATGAATATTGCAGCCATGGGCAATGACATGTTTGAACGGCTTTGCAAAGTGATCGGTGCCGAGCCCCTATTGGCTGACGAGCGGTTTAAGAGTGTGCCTTTGCGCGGCAAAAATCGCCCCGCCCTCAATGAAGCCCTCAATGAGAAGACCCAAGCACAAACCACGGCGCACTGGATTGATCAGATGAATCAGGCTGGCGTGCCATGCGGTCCTATTTTGAATATGCAAGAGACCATGGAAGACCCTCAAGTGCAGCATTTGGGCATGGCTCAATCGCTTGAGCATCCAAAGCTCGGCGAAATCAAGTTGGTCGGTCAAGCTGTCAAGTTCAGCCGCTCACCCTTACGTCAGTTCAAGGCGGCACCAGAGCGCGGTGAACACAATGCCGAAATATTTGCCGGTTTGGGATTTTCTGAGATCCAACTCAGCGACCTCAAGCAAGAAGGTGTAATCTAGTTTTGACGACTTGTTTTAACCCATTGACTTAACAAGAAACATCAGTGCCTTTAAAAAAGATAACCATTTCTGGAGACAAAGTGAATATTACAAAAACCTTTTCCAAGCTCGCCATTGGCCTGACCGTATCAGCCGCCCTGAGCACTTCTGCCGCTTGGGCGCAATCGGCCGGCAACTACCCCGATCAGCCCATCAAAATTGTTGTTGGCTACTCAGCGGGGGGTACCACGGATATCTTGGCCAGAACATTGGCTAAAAAGCTCAACGACGAATTGGGTCAACCGGTCATCGTTGAGAACCGTCCCGGTGCCGCTGGCAGTATCGGTGCTACCTCAGTGCAAAATGCCGACGCCAATGGCTACACACTTTACATGGCCACGGTGTCAACCCATGGCATGAACCCAGCGGTTTATGGCGACAAGATGACTTACGATCCCATCAACGGTTTTGAGCCGATCTCGATGGTGGCAGCAATACCTTTGATCTTGATCATCAACTCAAACCTGCCTTTCAATGATGTCAAGGGCTTGATCGCCTACGGCAAGCAAAACCCTGGAAAACTGAACTACGCGTCAAGCGGCGTGGGGTCGCCCGTTCACGTGGGTGGCGCAATGTTCGCTGATGCAGCAGGTATCGACATGGTTCACATTCCTTACAAAGGTGGCAAGCTTTCAAACACTTCAGTGTTGGCGGGCGACACACAGATGAGTTTTGCCACGATGCCAGCGGCACTGCCACTGGTTAAGGGTGACAAAGTCAAAGCACTGGCGGTCACAACAGCCAAGCGAGCCAACCAATTGCCAAACGTGCCTACCATCGAAGAAGCGGGTGGATTGACTGGCTATGAAATCAACACATGGAATGCACTGCTGGCCCCAAAAGGCACATCAGCGGCAATCGTGAACAAACTCAACGCAGCCGTCGGCCGCGCCATGGCTGACCCTGAGGTTGCTGCTGCCTTTGAAAAAGCCGGTGCCATTCCTGCGACCAGCACACCGGCCGAGGCAGCTGCTTTTATCAATTCACAAATCACCAAATGGAACGGCATCATCGGTAAATTGCCCATGAAAAAGAAGTAATCCACTGCGCGATCGATTGTTGTTTGTTTGAACCACGGGGCTTGCAGCGTTTCGCTCAAGCCCCGTGGCACCGACCCTTGTGGTCGGTTTTTTGTATGTTGTTTGTTGGTTTTTTATTTAATTTGTTGGGCTGGCCACATTTTGTAGTGGCTGTGATTTCACGTAGCGCGCCAAGTTATCGGTAAACGTTTGTTCCATGCGACGATACATTCCCAGCGATGAGCCAGCTGTGTGCGGCGTGGCAATCACGTTTGGCAGATCCCAGAGCGGCGAATCAGCGGGTAACGGCTCTTGCGCAAACACATCCAAAAATGCACCACTTAACCGGCCGTCTCTAAGCGCTTGAATCATGGCTGGCTCATCAATGACGGTTCCCCGAGAAATATTGACAATCGCAGCCCCCGGCTTGATCACGGATAATGCAGCGGCATTAACCAAGTGGTGGGTCTGCGCATTCAGCGGGCAGGCCAACACCAGCCAATCGGCGATCGGTAAGACGTCACTGATTTTGTCAAATGGCACCACTTGCTCAGCCGTTGCCACTTCGGCACTTGAGCGCCTGACCACCACAAGGCGCACACCCAAAAGATGTAAAACCTCACCAATCATCTGGGCGATGGGTCCCCACCCCACGATCACGGCTATTTGCCCGTCTAAGTCTTCAGGCAAACCCGTTTTAAGCAGTGGTAACCATTGGTGGGCTTGCTGCGCTTTCATCAATAGCGGCAGTTTTCTGGCAAGCGCTAAGAGCCCAGCCAATGCCGAGTGTGCAACCGCACGAGCATTGGCACCAGAGGCCGTGCTGACAGTAACGCCACGGGCCATTAAATCGATGTAGATTTGTCGGTCAGCACCAGCCGAATGCACGTGCAGCCATCGCAAATTAAGCGACTGCGCCAGGGCGTCGTAAAACCGCTTTGTTTCAGGTTCGATCACAAATTTAGTCGACATGCCAGTGACGTCGCGTGAGATAAAGGCAATATCCGCGGTTTTATGGCCGCTTAAGACCTCATCGACAGTGATTCTGTCGATGGCAAGTCCTGCCAGGGCTTGATAGACATCTGATTGGATCGAAGACCAAGCCATGTCTGAAACCAATAAACGTAGGGGTTGAGTCATGTGACCTCGATTATTTTTTGTGAGCGCTGATTTTGATTCGGTAAGCCATTAAACAGTAATTGCACTTAACCACTATGGCGAACTGTTGGTCAACGACGCCGCATCATCGTTTGCCCGATTGACGAAAACGTCTAAAGCTGTAACCTTGTGTAACTTGGAATGAATCCGAGATCACCTTTTTGGGTGTGTTTTTATAATAACGGAGGCATTACGCTCATGAAAGTCAAGACGATCCTCAAGTCAGTTGGCGCCATTGTGCTGGCCGCTGGCATCCTGCCAGGTACTGCATTCGCCAAGCCCGAATTCAAGCTCACGTTCTCAACGTACTGGCCAACAACATACGGCTACCTCTACAACCCAATTGTTAACTTTGCCAATAAAGTTAAAGAACGGTCGAATGGTCGCGTCGAGATTGAAATCTTCCATTCGTCTCAGTTGTTTGGTGGCAAAGAAGAATTTGGCGCGCTAGAGCGTGGTGATATTGACCTGGCCTCTCCGCTCGACACTTACAACACTGGTCTATTCCCTGAACTCGGCATTTCAAGTATGCCCTTCTTGTGGCCTAGCCCTACTTCTATCCAGAAAACACTTGATGCTGGTTTGTTTGATCTTGGCATTAGCCAGGCCATGGCCAAGCGCAACGTCAAAGTGCTTAACGTTGCTGCGGGTGGTCCTTACCAGTTTTACGGTAAAGGCTTTAAGGTACGCAAGCCATCTGATCTCAAAGGCAAGAAAATTGCAGTCAGCGGAACGGCAGCAAGTAAAGCAATGGAACTGATCGGTGCGGCACCAACTTCCATGAGCTCCAGCGATCTTTATATCGCCTTGCAACGCGGCACGATCGATGCCACAGCACGTCCATTATTAACGGGGATTGGCCGAAAGCTATACGAAGTGCTCGACAACGTGACTTTGGTCAATATGTCTTACTTCACCACTTTTTTGGCGATCAACACAAATTCGTGGAACAAGTTACCTGCTGACCTACAAAAGATTATTCAAGAGGCCGCCAACGAGCGCAGCGCTGATCAGCTGAAAATCTTGAACCAGTACTTGGTTGATGCCAAACCTTTGTTCGAGAAGAATGGTGTGGATTACTACGTTGCACCTGAATCAGAGCTCGTTGCGTTCAAGACAGTGGTATCACCCGTCTACGATTGGTGGAAAACACAAGTACCTGATGCTCAAAAGTACATCGATTTTGCACAAAAGAATCAATAAGCCGTTTCGTTTTTTGATGTCGGTTAAATCCTTTTAGCAGCACGGTCCCACCCGCAAGCCGGGTGGGACCGATTTGGATAAATTAATATGTTTTCTAAACTATGCCGCGTATATGCGCGGATTTGCTTTGGTGCTTGTGAGCTTGCGCTGACAGCCATGCTGTTGGTCGTCGTTTATGAAGTGATCATGCGCTACATCTTTGGAAGCCCAACGCAGTATTCCCTTGAGTTGACGGAATACCTTCTGGTATCAATTGGGATTCTTCCATTGGCCGTTATTCTGAACAAAGATCGGCACGTTAATGTTGACGCGCTAATCCTTCGACTTTCACCAACAGCGCAAACCAAATTCAAAATTTTAAATCGAATCATCATTGCGCTTTTTGCGTTGGTGGTCGTTTATTTCGGTGCTGAAATGTCCCTCTCTGCCCTTGAAACTGACTCGCGCTCCTCTTCCCTTCTTGCCTTCCCACTTGGCGTGGCTTACGCCGTAATACCGATTGGGTTTTTGTCGCTAGCGTTAAGTGCCATTGATGAGGCAATTCAAGCCGCTAAGTCATTGGGTAACGCAGCGAATAACGAAGGGGCGCAACATGGGTAACGTTGAAGTCACTTTGATTGTTCTTGGCATGTTGTTCGGCCTAATGGCCATGGGACTGCCTATTTTTATCACGCTCGGCGTCAGCAGTTTGGTTGGGATCGTGCTTCACCAAGGTGTGGGTGGCCTGTCGGCTGTGACCGGGGTCATGTATGACCGCATGAGCACTTTCACTTTAGTGGCCGTGCCGTTATTTATCGTCATGGGCGAGATCATTTTTGTGTCAGGACTTGGCTCTGATATCTATCGAGCCATCCGCATCAGTCTCAGAAAAGTTCGCGGCTCTTTGGCATTGGCCAGTATTGGGGCGTGTGCCATTTTTGGGGCCATGTGCGGTGTGTCTCTTGCTGGAGCAGCCACTATTGGCAAATTTGCCATTCCTGAAATGCTACGTGCTGGGTACGACAAGCGTATTGCCACCGGTGTGGTTGCCTCAGCTGGCAGTTTGGCTTTGCTTATTCCACCAAGTGTTGGTCTGATTCTTTATGGATTGGTGGCAGGACAGTCGGTTGGTACCCTGTTCATCGCCGCGGTCATTCCAGGCATCATCATCGCGCTCATGATGGCGGCTTACATTGTGATTTTGGGGTGGTTTAAACCGGAATCCATGCCCATTGTTGAGCTTGCCGATCTTGAAAAAGACACGGCTGATGCGGGTAACCCTTGGATTGTGACTTTCCCTGCGCTAATGCTGGTGTTTGCCGTGCTTGGTTCGATTTACTTTGGCATCGCCACGCCAACAGAGTCAGCGGCCATTGGTTGTGTGGGTTCGCTGTTGATTGCCGCCTACAAGCGCAAACTCGACTTTGCGACACTGCACCACATCATTCGAGAGTCTGTTTACACATCTGGCATGATTCTGGCCATCCTTTCAAGCGCATTGGTGTTTGGTTATCTCTTAACACGACTGCGCTTGCCACAAGAGCTTGTGGGTTGGATCGCGGAACAAGGGTTTTCAGAGATCACCGTTTTGATAGCCATTTTCTTGGTCCTAATCGTGATGGGCATGTTCTTGGATGTGGTCTCGGTGATTTTGATTGCCACGCCACTACTGCTACCTATAATCAACGCCTATAACTACGATCCGATTTGGTTCGGCATTGTGATGGCCATTGTCACTGAGATGGCGGTCATTACCCCACCGGTGGGTCTAAACCTCTTTGTCATACAGGGGCTAACGCCAAATACGTCGCTAATGACCGTTGCCCGAGGATCGATGCCATTTTTCTTCATATTGGGCTTGGCCATCATCTTATTTACCGTTTTTCCAAGTATTGTGCTGTGGCTACCTTTTGGCTAACACTTCGCATCCGTTAGCGATTTAAATGGCGCCCCTATCGGGGCGCCATTTTTTTTTCGGTATGCTGTGTTTACCCATTACAAATTTTGAGATATCTGCATGA
>JAFMCG010000123.1 GCA_017857895.1 Burkholderiaceae bacterium
GATCTATGCCACCACCGGCGCCTGTGATTAAGATTGTTTTATTGGTGAGTGAGAAAGGATTTGGCGCCATATTTTTTTCCTGGGCTATCGCCACACTTTCTTGGTGTTTGCATCAACAGCGATGGTCTTGGCTATTTCGATTGGGTCTGTCGTAATGCAATCAAAATAGATTCAGCCACGTCTTGGCGTATGGTTTTGGCATCGGTCATTCGTTGCGCCACCAATGCGATTTCATCGCCTGCAGCGCCGGCGGCGATGGCGACATTCTGTGCGTGAAGAGCCATGTGTCCTTGTTGAATACCGACCGTGGCAAGCGCCTTCAGTGCGCCAAAGTTTTGTGCCAAACCAACGGCCGCAGCAATGCCTGACAGCTGGGCTGCGCTAGTGACACCCAAGATCTTTAGGCAAGCCTGTGCTGTGGGGTGAACCTTCGTGGCACCACCAACCATGCCCAGTGCCATGGGCAACTCAATGCTGCCAGCCAGATCGCCTTGCGGGGTGACTTCGTAATGGCTCAAGCTGCGATATCGACCGGTGCGGGCGGCAAAGGCGTGGGCACCGGCTTCGATCGCACGGGTGTCGTTGCCAGTCGCTAGCGTGACGGCACTGACCCCATTCATGATGCCTTTGTTGTGTGTGGCTGCACGGTAAGGGTCAGCATCGGCAAAGTCAGCTGCCGCAATAATGCCTTGAACGATCTCGGTACCGCCGATGGCCTCGGCTTTCCAAACGGCCCGAGCACGGGCGACTCGACGATCGGCTAGGTTAGACAGGATACGCAAGTGGTGTTTGCCGCCGGTCCATTGACTGAGTTTCGGTGCCAGTGTTTCTGCCATGGTGTTCACAGCATTGGCGCCCATGGCGTCTCGTGTGTCAACAATCAAATGAACGACCACCATCGGGCCTGACCGAGTGTCAATGATACGAACTTCCAAGTCTCTGAAGCCACCACCAAGTTTAATTAGCACGGGATCGCAGGCATTGCAGATCTCGGCAATCTCGGCCTTCCGTTCAAGGACCTTGGCACGTGCCGTCCAAGGATCTGTCAGGTTGATGATCTGAACCTGCGCGATCATCTCAGTGCTACTGAGGGAGGTAAAAAACCCCCCAGTGTCTCGGCACTGTTTGGCAGTATTTCCGACCGCTGCAATGACCGAACTTTCTTCAGTGGCCATCGGGATGAGGATGTCTTGACCATCGATGATCATATTGGTCGCGATGCCCAGCGGAACGGTAAACCCACCAATGGCGTTTTCGACCAGACGATTGACAAGATCAAAAGGCAAGGCACTAGAGTCTTTAAGCGTTTGAATGGTGGCGTCGTCTAATGCGCAGCGAGATTTCAGCAGGTCGAGACGTTCGTCTTGGCCTAATTGGAAGAAGCCGCTTAAACGGGAGGAATTTTCCATCATGTCATCATAAAGGCACTAATTCGAACTCAACAGCAATCGTGGTAACCACAAGACAACATCGGGAAAGGCAAAGGCCGCGGCGAGCCCCAGTAGTTGCAAGCAGACAAAAGGTGTGACCGATCTGTAAATATCACCCATGCTGATACTCGGCGGTGCAATGCCTTTTAAATAGAAGAGCGCATATCCAAAAGGCGGCGTTAGAAAGCTGGTTTGCAAAGTGATGGCCACTAGAATTGCAAACCAAACCAGAGTGTCTGAGCTGTTCATGCCAAAATCAAGCGCCACCACAATGGGTGCAAACAACGGTAAGGCAATGTAGCTGATCTCGATCCACTCTAAAAAGAAACCGAGCAAAAAGATGATCGACATGATCATGAAAAGCGTCATGAATGGACCTGACGCGATCGACAACACAGCATCTTTCACCATGGCGTCGCCGCCGATGCGTTTAAAAATCACCGAGAAGCAGGTTGCACCAATAGCCACCCACAAGATCATGGATGTGGTTTTACCGGTTTCATAAACGCAGTATTTAATATTCGACCAAGTGAGCTGCTTTGAGAAAGCCGCAATCACCATGGTGCCAAAAGCACCAATGGCTGCCGCTTCGGTTGGTGTCGCAATGCCGAGCACAATTGAACCAAGCACACCCATGATCAGTAACACTGGCGCAACCAAATCGCTGGCTAACGCGAGCCAAAGGGGTCTGGTGTCGTTTGCATCAACCACACCAGCGGGTGCTTTGTGTGGAAAGAAAAAAGCAATGGCAAGAATATAGAGAATGTAGAGCACGCCAAGCAAAAGGCCTGGAAAGATGGCGCCTAGAAATAAGTCACCCACTGAAATACCCAGAATATCGCCGACCAGCACCAGCATGATGGATGGCGGAATCAGGATACCCAGCGTGCCAGAGGCGCAAATCAAGCCAGCGGCTAAGCCCTTGTCATATTTTTGTTTTAGCATGACGGGTAAAGCGAGTACACCAAGCAAAACCACTGAGGCACCAACAATACCGGTTGAGGCGGCCATGACAATACCTAGCAGTGCTACCGAAATGGCCAGGCCACCTCGCATTCCAGCAAAAAGCCTTTCAAGGGATAGCAAAAGTTTTCTGGCGGCATCAGACTTATCAAGCATCAAACCCATAAAAATAAAAAGTGGGACGGCAAGTAGCAACCAGTTCGACAGCGTTCCACTAAAAATACGGTTAACAACCGTACCTAGGAACATGATGTTGATGCCGCCAAAAAAGCTAAATAAGATGCCAATGCCAGCAAGTAATAAAGCCACTGGGTAGCCGGAAAATATACCTGCGATTAACGCAAGCATCATCATGATCGGCAAAAAATAATCGCCCACGAATCACCTCTAAGTGTCAGTTTGTGGCGGAATTGGCACCGCTAGTGGGGCTGTGTCTGCTTATTAGAAATCCAAGATTGCGCAGGACACGACCAAAGCCCGTTAAAAAGAGTAGCCCCAGCCCTATCGGCACAAAAGATTTCACCAAGTAACGATCGATCAGGCCGCCGTAATCAGACTGCTCGTTTGATCGAATTGACATGTCGACAAAGCGGATAGAGAGCCAGGCTACGATGGCGCAAAAGGGCAAAAGAAAGAGCAGATCGCCAATGGTATCGATGGTTGCTCGCCACTTCGGACTAACTTTTGCGTACAGCATGTCAACCCTGACGTGCCTGTCTTGTTCTAAAGCATATGCGCCGCCAAGCATCACCATGACGCTCAACAAGTGCCACTGCAACTCAGTCAACCCAATAATGCTCAGCTGGTCACCGAATAACAAAATCGATTGGTCCCAAGTGGCGAGTTGGGAAAGTCGCAAAATACCGCCGATGACAGCGACTAGGACGCAAATAATGATTGGCAAAATCAACCAAGAGCTGATTCGGCCAGGCCAAGCGCCAACTACCATCAGCACTTGGCCCAGCCGTTGCAATGCATTTTGTGCAGGGCCGGCGGCTTCCACCGCCGGAGTACTTGCAGAATCAGTCATGCTTAATTTGTACTCAGACTCTGTAGGTTATGCCACTGATTCACGCTGTTCATGTAATTCAGTAATGACTCGTAAGCCTCTTTGAAAAGAGGATCATTTTTGGCTTCAGCTGCTAGGACTTTTGCCGACTCTGCTTTAAGCGCTTGTAAGACCTGTGGTGGAAAGCGTCGGACGTCAGTGCCTGCGGCTTTGAATTTCTCGAGCACAGGTATTTGAGCGGCTGGTGCCACAGACATGGTGTACACAACGTTGGCTTTGCAAGCAACCTCAAGTTGTTCTTTCTCTAAATCAGAAAGCTTGTTGTAAACGTCTTTATTCATTATCAATGAGTTCCAGCTTGATGGTTGGTGCCATCCAGGGAAGTAATAATATTTGGCAACGTTTTGAAAACCCAGTGATTGATCGATGATTGGCAGTGAGAACTCTGTGGCTTCAATACGACCACGCTCTAGGGCCACAAAAATTTCACCACCCGCAATCAGCTGCGTTGAGGCCCCTAGATTGTTAAGCACCTTTCCGCCTAGGCCGGAGATGCGCATTTTCAGGCCTTTGAAATCGTCGACTGAATTGATTTCTTTGTTAAACCAGCCACCCGGCTCAGGTGCTGTTAAGTGGCAAGGGAAAACCTGAACATTAAAGGGATCGTAAGCCTTTTGCAGGATTTCACGCCCGCCGCCTTCCCACATCCAACCCAAAAATACTTCTGGGGTTGGGCCAAATGGCATTGCACCCATTAGGCCAGTAACGGGGACGGTGCCGCCCCAATAGCCAATCCAGTCCCAACCAGCTTGAACTGCACCCGTGCTGACAGCGTTAAATACCTCAAGCGGCGGGACCAGCTCGCCCGCGCCATACACTTTCAGGTTGAATTTGCCATCGGAGACTTCGGACAACAGTTTTGAAAGATTCTCAGCGCCTTCACCCAAGAAAACCATGTTCTTTGGAAAAGTACTGGCAACATCAATTGTCTTTGATGCAAATACTGGCTCAGGTTGAGCCACAAACAGCAGTGCCGTGGCAGCTGCGGTGGTTAGTAGTTTCTTCATTGTCTTCCTCATTTCCTTAGGTTGCAGTCTGGACCCCTCAAGATTTTTGGAAAAAATATCGTGGCTGCTTTGGCCGCGATGATCGCTTCTCAACGTTTCTTTTGGAGGCTTTGATGTTTCAAAGGTTTGCGGTTTTTATGACTAAACCGTCTTTCTTGATTAAACCGACAAGGCTCGCTTAAGTCAACGGATTGCTTAGCACCCTAGGGATATCACTGAAGAAGGTTGTGAAAATTAATGGCGTGAGACTTAGATCAATGCTTGGGTGTGACCGTCAACCACGAGTTCTTGACCGGTAACGTTACGTGCCGCGTCACTGGCGGCAAAGAGCGCCATGTTGGCAACATCGCGCGCAGGGATCAGTCGACCCAGTACCGCTTGCTCTTCGTGCCGCTTGGTTAATGCATCCTCAGGAACGTTCAAGTTTTTGGCTTTGGCGGCGATCACGGCCCGAATCCGTGGCCCATCGACGGCACCAGGCAAGATGGCATTGACACGTATACCAAACGGACCGAGTTCGATAGCCAGTGACTTGGTGAAACCAACCACAGCCCATTTAGAGGCGGAGTAAGGTGTTCGTCCGGCAAAGCCCAAGTGACCAGCAGCAGATGACAAGTTTAATATCACACCATGGACTGAAGATTTCAACAGTGGCACGGCTTCTCGGGCGCAGAGGAATTGGCTGGTAATGTTGACCGCGAGGGTTTGGTCCCAATCAGTTTTGCTAAGAGACTCCACTGGACCTGTGGGTCCCGCGATGCCGGCGTTGTTGATGAGTACGTCCAAGCCACCCAGCGTTTCTTTGGCCTGGGCAAACAAGTTTTTGACGCTGGCCTCATCGGCCACGTTTGCTTTGAGGGTGACCAAGCCCGGCAATTCGCGCTTGGCTGTGGCGAGTGCCGCTTCATCGATGTCGCAGATCATGACGCGACAGCCTGCGCTACTAAAAACACGGGTTATCTCAAGGCCAATGCCGCTTGCACCGGCGGTGATCAACACACGCCGATCTTTCATACTCATATCTGCAAACATGGTTTTGTCTCGTTATTTAGGGTTTGGTTGGCGATGACTTGAATCATCTGGATTGACCGAGAATCAGGTCAGCGGCTTTTTCAGCAATCATCATGGTTGGAGCGCCGGTGTTACCCGATGGCATATTGGGCATGATAGAAGCATCCACTACTCGCAAATTTTGTAGGCCAATCACGCGTAATGAAGCGTCGACCACTGAAGCGGGATCGTTTGCTGGTCCCATGCGGCAGGTGCCCATAAAATGCCAAGCCGTGCCACCCCGTTCGCGTGCGCACGCCAGCAGCTCATCGTCACTGGTAGCAGAAGAGGGTGGAAAATCATCGCCATCAATGTAGGGTGACAGCGCCGAGCTGTGCAAATATTGGCGGGCTAAACGCAAGCCGTCGATCGCCACTTGGCGGTCGCCTTCGTCATCCAAGTAGTTGGGCTGTACCAGCGGTAAAACCGTCGCGTCGGGCGACTGTATCCGGACAAAGCCACGGCTTTTGGGTCGCGTGTTGTAAAAACCCAAGGTCATACCCTCGAAATTATCGAGCTGGCCGGCAATGCCTGCTGCATAGCTGCCTGGTGAAAAATGAAACTGTAAGTCGGGTTCGCTGACACCAGCCGAAGATCGTTCGAACGCAAAGCACACCGAAGGGCTGATGGCCAAGATGCTGGGTTTGCGCAATAACCAACGCAGTACTTGTCCGGCCAGCGGTAGTCCTCGGGCGACTGAGTTCAATGTCTTGATCCCTTTTACGCGCGCCACTGAACGAACCATATAGTGATCTTGAAAATTTGCACCAACCCCCTTGACTTCATGCACGGGATTGATGCCGTATTGCGCTAGTAAATTGGTTGGTCCGACACCAGACAGCTGCAATAACTTCGGGGTGTTGGCCGCGCCAGCGCTGAGAATGACCTCGCGTCGTGCTTCAAAGGTTTCAATCTGATTGCTGGTAGTGCGCCGGAATTGGACGCCGGTGGCGCGTTTGCCGTCAAAGGTCACGGCCAACACTTGGGCATGAGTAAGGACTTGTAGATTGGGTCGGTTTTTGGCGGGTTTTAAAAAGGCTTGGGCAGCACTGACTCGCCGACCTTTGTGAATCCACCGCTGGTAGTAGCCCGCACCGCGCTGGCTGGCTGCGTTGTAATCGATATGGGCGGGTAACCCATGCTCGGCAGCACCCTCAATAAAGGCGTCGCAGAGGGGGTGGCGCCAGTCACAGTCGGTAATGGGCAGCAGGCCTTGGCTGCCTCGATAGTGTGGGTCATGCTCACCCAAGCGCTGCTCGGTTT
>JAFMCG010000124.1 GCA_017857895.1 Burkholderiaceae bacterium
GAAAGAAAAGGGATCGCTTGCCAGCGGATGTGGTTTGACGACTTAAAGTCTTTGGCTAGACGATCAAAGTTGATATTTCCTGGCACCAGCACGATAGTGGGCTGATCAGTCAACGCCAGCGCACTCAAAAGCTTGTCAACAGGCGCGTCAGCGTAAGCAAATAAGCTCACCAGTCGCGTGTGCGGTCTCTGCTGTAGGGTCAGAGACACGCCCAAGGCGCGTAACCATTCCAATTGCCGTGCCATGTCTGCTTGCCACGCGTCTTGTTGCGAGATCAGCCCTGCCTCACGCAATAGACCGCCTGTACCGGATTCAAAACCTGGGAAAAAGAAAATGGGCGCCAAGCCATCTTGGCGTGGTGACGATCGACCATGAAACTCTCTCACCCATGGTTCGGCACTGAGGTACTCGAGTTGGAACCAAATGGGCGGATTGGGGCGGCGCATCTTGGAGACGAAAGCGTCTGGTAGCTCGCAAGAAAAGCCAGCAATTACCACATCGCTTGGCTGCACCGAAGCCATCAGAGGATCTGATAAATGGTCCGACCAATGGCAAATTGAGACCCCTTCGACGTCCTGCACACGACATTGAATGTCTAAGGTCGGCAACAATCGTGCCAGTGCACGGGTGTTATCAACCCACAGTCGGATTAACCAGTTTTTTTCATGGCTCAATTGTCGGGCCAGTCGCCACATCACACCAATGTCGCCGAGGTTGTCGATAACTCGACAAAAAAGGTCGGCGCGTATCTGGCGCATTCAAGCCGTTAGTGAAAATGAGCGGGCGCGTGCGCGGCTTCCTCGGGAAGCTCGGCATGAACCAATTCGCCCAAGGGATTGGGAAACAGCGGGGCGCCGCAGTCGTCGCAATACTCAGGCGTCACAATACCCGGCAGGCGTCGTATATCGCGAATGCCTGACTCACGTAACACAGCAGCGATTTCGTCGATGGTGTCGACAATCATTAAATTATTTTCAGAAGGGGTGTCCTCACGCCCAAAGACAGGCCAAACAGTGCCGTAGATGACATCAGTGTGCGTTTGGAGGCTGTAACCCACCCGGTATTCATCGGCTTTTTGTTCACCCATGCCAATGATGGTGGCACGTATGCCTGAAGCTGGGATTTCAAGCGCATTTTGTAGCCAGTGAGATGCTGCCCTAATGGCGATCGGTCGGATATGTTTGTCGGCATCACGCATGCTGACGTAGTAAGCGTCAGGCAGCAACACTTCAAACTGACAGCCCGCTAGGACGTTACCCAGTACGGGGGTGCTAGCAGCCTTCCACATGGCCAAGCACTGCTCACGCGTGGTTTTTTCATCGCTTTGCCATTTGAAAATAGGCTGGCCTTTTGGCACAGCCAGTGCTATCACGAGATGTTTGGCATCAGCCAACATGCCAGGAAGCTCCATGGCGACATTGGGCGCTGGGACGCTGCTTTTGGCGCCCATGGCCGATTGGCCAAGCTTATGCAACCAAACCCAGGTTTGCACGAAAGAGCGTGGCATTTCATCGAGGCCGATCAACTGGCCAACAGCAGCCAAAGTCACATCAGGCGCCAAAACGCAGTCTTGCAAAGCGCCTGTCAGTGCCACCAGTTCGCGCTCTGAGAGAACGCCTTTGGGCAATTGATAACGTGTCCAAACCGCAAACGGCGCTGTGATTAACAACACGTCGTAGTCAAGCTTTTCGTGTGTCGCGGTAAATGATTCGGTGTGGGTTTCTGTTTGTTCGAGCAACACTTCGAAAGCGTCAGGATCGTGTTCTGACAAGTGTTCGAGTGCGTTTTCAAGCGCATTGTCTTGGCCCGCTTTTAAAAGCTTGCTGAGCAAACTTTCGATTTCTGACTCCCAGTACTGATCCTCCATTCGGCTGCCGGAGGCGTGAAGAGACTTGCACAAAAACACGAGACGCGCGGCGTCACGAGGAAGGCGAGTAGCAGAAGATCGAGGGGATTTGGCCATAAGACGCGCGAGGCGGTAAGTCGTTCATTGGATAGTTAGTTTACTCTGTTGCGAGCAGTTGTTCGATGAATGCCTGCGCGCCTCTGGATTGGCGCTCAAGTGGAGGCAAAAGGATCCGAATCACGCGAATAAGCGACGGCTTTAACGGCACACCAACCAACTCGCTGTTTTCATGCTTAAGCGAGAGTTGAGACACAAAACCCACGCCAAGGCCAGCGCGAACCCCTTGTTTGACGCCTTCAACGCCGGCAAGCTCTAAGTAGTCAGTTAGGCGAATATCAATGGCGTCAAATGCTTTCATGACCATGTTGCGCACACCAGATCCATCCTCTCGCATCACCAAAGACTGATCGGCAAGCGCTGGTAGACTGATCAAAGGTTGGTTGGCAAAGGGGTGATCGTGGCGCAGCACCGCCACAACCTCGTCGGTCTGCCATTCGATTGCGCGGTGGTTGGCAATCATCTCCGCTTGTATTTCGCCCTCAATGACAGCAAAGTCCAAATCGGTCAAACGATTTAGCACCTCGGTGGTGTTGCCCGTCACCAGCTGAACGCCAATGCCCGGATACTGCTTTTTGAATTGGGCCACGGCCTCTGGTAAGAGGTAACTGGCTGGGGTTGTGCTGGCACCGATGCGCAACTGGCCTGTCTGTAGGGTACGAGCCGCATGGCGTTGATCCCGTGCTTGGCGCATGTTTTCGCGCAGTTGGATTGCAATCACCAAAAGCCGTAGGCCAGCCGGTGTCAGTGCAATGCCTCTGCCGGCTCTGTAATACAGCGCCTCACCAAATGAAATTTGCAACGCTTGCAACTGCCCCGAAACCGCAGGTTGCGATAGGTGCAAGGCAGTGGCTGCGCGGCTGATGTTTAAATGTTCAGCGACGTGACTGAACGTAATCAGTTGCTCAGGTGTCATGAGCCTTTCTAATATAGTTTAATCCGATAATATATATCAGAAATAACAGCTTTAGTGATGATATCAATCCACTTAAGATGTTCGCTGCTTTAAAGGAACATCATGACATCTGCATCACCTTCTGGCGTGCCGGCTTGGCGCGATAAATTTAACGGCGTCTTTTTTGTTGGGTTGTTGGCACTCGCTGTGGTGCAACTGGCCCAAATCCCAGCGATTAAGTCGTTTGGCATCAGCCCTCTGGTAATCGGCATTGTCTGCGGAATGCTCTATGGCAATTTCTTCAAAGGGACCATGCCAGCTGATTGGGGTGTGGGCGTTCACTTTACAGCCCGAAAGCTTCTTCGCGCGGCAGTGGCGTTGTACGGTTTGAATATCAGTGTGCAGCAGATTGTTGAAGTGGGTTTGCCTGGTGTGGTTGTTGCGATTGGCGTGGCAGTGAGCGTCCTGGCGCTTGGCACTTGGCTGGGAACACGCTGGCTAGGTTTAGACCGTGATACTTCGATGCTGACTGCGGCTGGGAGTGCCATTTGTGGGGCAGCGGCAGTGCTTGCCTTTGAATCAACCCTAAGGTCCGCACCTCACAAAAGTGCCGTGGCAGTCGCAACGGTGGTGCTTTTTGGCACTATCTCAATGTTCCTATATCCGGTCTTGTTTCGGATGGGTTGGTTAGGCTTTGATAGCCAATCAATCGGGATCTTTTTGGGTGGCAGTATTCATGAAGTCGCACAAGTGGTCGCCGCTGCCAGCAACATTGACCCAGCCACGACTGAAGTCGCCACGATTGTCAAAATGACGCGTGTGGCACTTCTTGTGCCGTTGCTGTTGGTGATTGGACTATGGCTTCAACGCCGTGACACTCAAGCCACAGGTTCAAAGGCCTCGTTGCCTGTGCCTTGGTTTGCCATTTTCTTTTTGGTTTTTGCCTTGGTGAATTCGGCCAATGTTATTCCAGCCGAAGCACTGGCGATGTTGCGCGCTTTTGATATTTTCTTACTGACCATGGCCATGACGGCGTTGGGCATGGAAACGCGTTTTGCTCAAATGAAGCAGGCAGGGCCTCGGGTCCTGGCCTTGGCAGCGATTTTGTTTGTGGTTTTATTTGGTGTAACAAGCTTGCTGGTTCACTGGGTCGCTTAGCGCCAAAGTTTCAGCAAGTCGGCTGCTTGCCGACTTGCTGGTTTTTGGGGCTATGCGTCAAGCAGGTCTCGCAGCACAAATGGCAAGATTCCCCCATGCCGGTAGTAGTCGACCTCGATCGGGGTATCGATGCGCAACAAAACACGCACACGGTCGGTTTGACCATTCTCACGGTGAATAACCAGCGTGATGTCTTGCTGTGGCGCGATGGCACCGGTAAGCCCTTCAATATCGAACGTTTCTGAACCGGTTATGCCGAGGCTTTCAACCGTGTCATCGCCCTTGAATTGAAGCGGCAACACACCCATACCAACCAGATTGCTCCGATGAATACGTTCGAAACTTTTGGCAATGACGGCCTTCACACCGAGCAGCATCGTCCCTTTGGCAGCCCAGTCGCGCGAAGACCCGGTACCGTACTCTTCACCACCAAACACCACCGTGGGGGTGCCAGCAGCTTGGTAAGCCATGGCGGCATCGAATATCGAGACTTGTTCGCCAGATGGCTGCATCAAGGTGTCTCCACCTTCAAAGCGACTGCCATCGGCACGCAAGGGGATCATGAGGTTTTTGATGCGAACGTTGGCAAAAGTGCCACGCATCATGATTTCATGATTGCCTCGGCGAGAGCCGTAACTATTAAAGTCAGGTTTCTTGACACCATGAGCAAGAAGCCACTGGCCAGCAGGTGAGGTGTCTTTGATTGATCCAGCTGGCGAAATGTGGTCCGTTGTGACCGAGTCCCCAAAAATCCCCAAGACTCGGGCGCCCTGAATGGGGGTAATTGGAGTGGGTTCGGTGGTGAAGTTTTCAAAGAAGGGGGGCTCGGCAATATAAGTCGAATCTGGCCAGTTGTAGTGCTCGCCAGACACACCTTTGATGTTTTGCCAAAGCTTGCCAGGGTTCTTTTTAACGTTGGCGTAATTGCTGCGAAACACTTTGCCATCCAACGCAAAGCCCATGAGTGCATTGATCTCATCAGTCGTTGGCCAAATATCGCCCAGCCAAACATCGCCATGCTTGCCACGGCCAACAGGCTCTGTCATCAAGTCTCGGCGCATGGTGCCAGCCAACGCGTAGGCTAGAACCAAAGGTGGTGAAGCCAGGAAGTTGGCTTTGATGTTGGGATGGATGCGCGCTTCAAAGTTACGGTTGCCAGACAGCACAGCCGCACAAATCAGGTCTTGTTCAACGATGGTATTGCCGATGTCTGTGGCCAAGTCACCTGAGTTACCGATGCAGGTGGTGCAGCCATAAGCCGCAACATCAAAACCCAACTTCTCTAAGTAAGGGAGTAGTTTGGCGCGGCGTAGATAGTCAGTTACAACACGCGAACCTGGCGCGAGTGAAGTCTTTACGTAATCAGGAACGGTGAGCCCAGCTTGCACCGCTTTTTTAGCCATGAGGCCAGCTGCCAGCATCACACTCGGGTTTGATGTGTTGGTGCACGAGGTGATGGCAGCGATCAAGATGTCGCCATTGCGCAAGGCTCGGCCTGTAGACGTGGTGAAAGTCTTGTCGAGCTTGTCGCTCGGTTGGTTAAAACCGTTTTCAGTGATCGGCTTAGAAAACAAGTCATCAAAGGTTTTTTGGACATGACCGAGTTCGATTCGGTCCTGTGGTCGCTTAGGCCCAGCCAAAGAAGGCGTGATGGTGGTCAGATCCAAGGCCAAGTGTTTGGTGTACACAATGTCACCCGCCTTGGGGATGCCGAACATCCCTTGCGCTTTGAAGTAGGCCTCGAGTGCATCAATTTCAGCGTCGGTGCGTCCCGTGCCACGGAAGTAATCAAGTGTTTTACCATCAACAGGAAAAAAACCCATGGTCGCGCCGTACTCTGGGGCCATGTTGCCTATCGTGGCTCGGTCGGTCACCGATAAGCTTGCCGTGCCCTCGCCATAGAATTCGACAAACTTACCGACGACTTTTTCTTGGCGCAGCATTTCGGTGATGGTGAGCACCAAGTCTGTGGCGGTGACGCCGCCGCGCAATTGCCCCTTGAGTTCGACCCCCACCACGTCTGGCGTCAACATGTAGACGGGCTGACCGAGCATGCCCGCTTCGGCTTCAATACCGCCCACCCCCCAACCAACCACGCCGATGCCATTGATCATGGTTGTATGGCTGTCAGTACCGACTAGGGTATCGGGGTAGTAAACGTTGGATTTTTTGTCATGGTGTACGCCTCGCGCGAAGTACTCTAGGTTGACTTGGTGAACGATACCAAAACCAGGTGGCACGACGCTGAATGTGTTGAAGGCCTGCATCCCCCACTTTAAAAACTGATAGCGTTCTTTGTTGCGATCGAACTCGACCCTCATGTTCAGGTCCAGAGAGTCCTTCTTTCCAAAGTAATCGATCATGATCGAGTGGTCCACCACCAAGTCAACGGGAACCAAGGGTTCGATGGATTTTGCTGATTTGCCGGTTTTGCGTGCGACCTCGCGCATGGCGGCTAAATCAGCCAGCAGCGGCACCCCCGTGAAGTCCTGCAGCACCACGCGTGCAACGACAAACGGAATTTCCGCTTCGCGTTTGGTATTCGGTTGCCATTGCGCCAGATTTTTGACGTGCTGCTCAGTGACTCTTTTGCCATCACAGTGCCGTAAAACTGATTCCAGCACGATGCGAATGGAAACTGGCAATTGGCTGATGTTCAGGCCAAGTGATTTGCCCAGCGCAGGCAGAGAATAGAAATGGCCTTTTTGATGGCCAATTT
>JAFMCG010000125.1 GCA_017857895.1 Burkholderiaceae bacterium
CTTTGAGCAAGCCAATGACTGAACAGCTAACTGCCTTAACGGTGGCTCGATTTTTACAAGAAAACCCAGCTTTTTTTGCTGAGCACGCCGAATTGTTTGCCGCGCTCAGTGTGCCGCATCCTAGCGATACCCGTGCGATTTCGCTTGGTGAGCGCCAAATCTTGATCTTGCGCGATCGCCAAAAAGAGCTTGAACAGCGCTTGGCGATTTTGAGTCATCAAGCGACCTTCAATCAAGGCACCGCACAAAAGATGAATCACTGGTGCACGCAGCTTTTGGCGGTTGACGACCCTCAGTTGGTGCCAGGTCACATTGTGGGCGGACTGATTGAGAGTTTTGAGGTGCCAGATGCGGCGTTGCGGATGTGGGGTGTGAGTTTGCCAGAGGGACCGTTTACTGAAGCGGTTACCAGCGATGAGCAAACTTTCGCGCACGGCATGTCGGCACCTTACTGCGGACCGAATAAAGATTTGAGCGTGGCAAATTGGCTTAAGCACCCACCGGCGAGCATGGCGATTATTCCGATTCATCGCGAGGCCCAGACCGTGGGTTTGTTGATCTTGGGTTCGCCCGATAACGAGCGCTTTGCCGCTGACATGGGAACGACATTTCTCGAAAGCATCGGACAAATGGCTTCAGCAGCACTTTCGCGCTTGCCGCTTGCAACCTAGCGCAAGCGACTCGGGAGCCGGCCAGTGACTCAGCGTGACTCAGCCGAGGCAGATGGTGATCAGCAGTCGTTGCCCCTGGTAGTGACGCAGTGGCTAGATCACCTGCAAAAGAATCGGCGTTACTCTGAACACACCACTAGCGCCTACCGGCGTGACATGAAAGCACTCGCTGTTTTGTCCAAAGGCATGCCACTCGAGGCGATCGAACAGCGGCACATCCGACAGTTTTTAGCGACTGCACACGCTCGGGGTCAGCAACCGCGTTCTCTGGCCCGAATGTTGGCCGCATGGCGTGGGTTTTACGGCTGGTGGGCGCCACAGATCGAATTGCCCGTCAACCCTGCCCGAGACGTGCGTGCCCCAAAAATTAAGCGCAGTTTGCCCAAAGCCCTGTCGGTGGATCAGACACAGGCGTTGCTTGAGGCGCCCGCTTTGGTGGTCGATCAATCACCGGCGAGTCAACGCGACCGTGCCATGTTCGAGCTGTTCTATTCCAGTGGCTTGCGATTAAGCGAGTTGGTTCAGCTGGATGTGCATTACGTGAACACACCAGACCATCAGTCCAGTGGCTGGATTGATCTTGAACAAGGACAGGTTCAGGTCCTGGGCAAAGGGCAAAAGCCGCGTATGGTTCCGATTGGACGTGAGGCCAAACAAGCGTTAAAGCAGTGGCTTGATGTTCGACCGTCGTTAAATCGGCAGGCTCGTCCGGCGGCAGACGAACATGCCTTGTTCTTGGGTGAGCGCGGTGCGCGCATTCACCCTCGCGTGGTTCAGCAGCGCTTGGCAAGCCTTTGCGTGAAGGCGGGTCTGCCTACTCGTGTACATCCCCACGTGTTGCGCCATAGCTTTGCCAGCCACGTGTTGCAGTCGGCTCAAGATTTGCGTGCTGTCCAAGAGATGCTTGGGCATGCGAGCATTTCAACCACCCAGATTTACACCAAGCTGGATTTTCAGCACTTGGCTTCGGTCTACGATGCGGCCCACCCCAGAGCCAATCGAAAGGACAACAAGTAAACTTTTTTGATGTCCGCGGGTCTGAACGCAGATCATCAAAATTATCCAAAATGTTGAGTTATCAATGGCAGCTATCTTCGGCATTCTCCACACTGGGCAATTCGCACGTTTAAACCATTGGTTGCGTGCGAGTCTGACTGCGGCCGCGTTGTTCTTGTGGGGAGGCTGGGCACAAGCACACCCACACATGTGGATTGAGGCCAAGATGGACTTACAGTTTGACGCTCAAGGACAGTTGGTGTCGGTGGCGCAGGTCTGGTTGTTTGATGAGATGTTCTCAAGCTACGCCAAGCAGGGCTTACCTGAGACGGCTGAGGGGGTCCCGCCCCAAGCAGAGCTAGATAAAATTGCGCAAGACTGGATGTCGGCGCTCGCTGACCCTATGTCGCACTACTTCACCACCATCAGCCAGGGTGGCGATGTGTTGGCGGTTGGTGAGCCGCGCGGCGTTAAAGCCATCTGGCAGACAAAAACCGATCAGCTCTCGCTACGCTTTGAGTTGCCCCTGTTGCAACCGGTTTTTGTGAACCGATTGCCCGTAACGGTATCGGTTGCTGATCCGACTTATTTTGTGGCGTACAGTTTTGAAGAGCCTCAGTCAGTAACCGCGCGCACAGCGCCTGCCAGTTGCCAGGCGATTTATAAGCGCCCGAATCGCTTGGATGATCAGGTCGCAGCGCGTTTGGCGGCCATTCCTCCTTCAGGCGTGTTGCCACCCGACTTGCAGTTAGCCGCACAGACTTTGCAGCACCGAGTTGAGTTGTCATGTCCATGAGTCAGTTAAATGTGTCTATCCGCGCGAGGTCAGTGGTGGTGCGTTGGTTCGTGGTCTTGGTATTTCTCGTGGCGGCGAGCCTCTGGTTTATTGGTACGGTGCAGGCGCAATCGCCACATCCGTTTGCGGTGCCTGAACAAACGTTGAATACGCCGTCATTGGGTTGGTTCGATCAATGGACGGGTCAAATTGCCATTTGGCAGTCCCATTTCTACCGTCAATTGACCACGGCTGTTCGGGCTTGGAAGGCAGACGGGTTGCAAGCGTGGTGGTTGTTGGTGCTGTCCTTTGCGTACGGTGTGTTTCATGCCCTAGGCCCTGGCCACGGTAAGGCGATTTTGTCGGCCTATGTGGTAGCCAACCGAGAGACCATGAAAAACGGTGCAATCTTGGCATTTGTCGCTTCACTGGTGCAAGCGTTTGTGGCCATTGCCTTGGTTGGAGTGGCCGCTGGCATTTTGAATGTCACTGGTTCGGTACTCAACGAAGCAACGGCCTATTTAGAGCTGCTTGCTTATGCCTTTCTGGTTTTGTTAGGTGCTTGGTTGGTTTACAAGCATGTGTTCAAACCAATACTTGGCCTTGTTCGGCCACAACATGGTGATCACGATCACCAACACCATCACAACCATGACCACCACGATCATGCCAATTGTGGCCACAGCCATTTTCCGGCGCCTGAGCAAGTGGTGGGTCAATTGAGTTGGCGCAAAGCGTGGGGGGTGATTTTGGCGATTGGTTTGCGCCCGTGTTCTGGTGCCATTCTGGTATTGGTCTTTGCCTTATCACAACAGTTTTTCCTGGCTGGCGTGGCCGCTGCTTTGGCCATGGGTCTGGGCACCGGCATCGCGGTTGCAATGTTGGCGCTGACGTCGCTCTCAATCAGTCGGGTGATGGCGTCAGCCGGTGGGGGTCAACAACGTCCCTGGGGTCGGCGGATTGGCCACATCCTGCAAGCGGGTGCGGCGCTGTTGGTTTTATTTTTTGGCATATTGCTCTTTTCTGCCGCTTGGCAGTACAGCTTTAGAATGCTCTAAGGCTTGAGTTCTTAGGGCTCTAAGGCTTGCAAAATGGTGTTGACGTTGCTTGAGAACATTTTTAAGTATGTGTCAGCAGCAGTGCCCGGCGCGGATAACGCGTCAGAGTAAAGCTTGCCCCCAATACGCACACCTGTCTCTTCGGCAATCCGTTGCATCAAGCGCGGATCTGACATGTTCTCAACAAATAGCGCATGCACTTTGTCTTTGCGGATTTCGCGAATCAGGGTGGCCATGTGAGCGGCCGACACTTCTCGGTCTGTGCTCCAACCTTGCGCAGCAAAAAATTCGACATCATAAGCTTGGGCAAAGTAACCAAACGCATCATGCGATGAGACCACACGTCGCTGTTCGGCTGGCACGGCATTTAGGCGCATGCGCGAGTCTTGATCAAGCGCCTCAATTTGATCAATGTAGTATTTGGCGCGGGCATTAATCTCGTCGCGTGCTGTGGGCAAGACGGCGACCAGCGCCGCTCGGATGTTTTCCGCATAGATCTTGCCATTTTTCAGGTCTTGCCAGGCGTGTGGGTCTACTTCACCTTGGTCGTGTTTGGCGTGATCATGTTTGCCATGATCAGTTTTGGGTTTGTGACTGTGTTTGTGGCTATGGTCATGACTGTCTTTTTGCTCGGGGGCGTGACTCTTGGTTTCCTCTTTAAAATCCAGCGGTTTGACACCGTTTGAGGCGACCACAAGCTTACCCTTAAAGCCCGATGACTTTACCAGGCGATCAATCCAACCCTCAAAACCAAGGCCGTTGATGACCACAACTTGAGCGCGTGCCAAAGACTTTGCATCGGCGGGACTGGGATTGAAGACGTGTGAATCAGCGTCAGGTCCCACCAGTGTGGTCACATTCACCAGTGGCCCACCGATTTCTTCGGTGATGTTGGCCAAGATAGAGAAGCTAGCGACCACATCAATCGGGGGAGTTGGGTTGGCCTGAACGATTGGTGCGCTCAATAGCAGGGATGAAACCGTGATCAGTGATAGTAGCGGTCTGTAAAGTTGACGCACATCGTGCTCCTATGATTCGCGGTGGCGGGTGGATCGGATGGTATGGATCAACAAGCTGTCATGACTGCCCACAAATAGTGAAACGAGGTAAATAGCGCCGGCCGTCAGCACAATCGATGGACCTGAAGGCAAACTGGCGTGGTACGACAACAAGAGACCGGTGGCGCCGCTGATCATGGCAAAGGCACTCGCCAGCAAGCAAGCGGTCGGAATGTCACGCGACCAGAACTTGGCCGCCACAGCGGGTAACATCAACAGGCCGACAGCCATCAGGGTGCCCAAAGTTTGAAAGCAAGCCACAAAGGTCAAGACCACGGTCAGCATAAAAAGCTGATTGGCTAGGCGACCGGAGCGACCGTATTGCGCTAAAAAAAGTGGGTCAAAGCTACTGGTCAATAAGACGCGCCAAATCATGGCCAGCAAAATCAATGTCACAGAAGTGGCGCTGGCTATCAAAACCAGTGCCGTCTGATCGACCGCCAAAATGCTGCCAAACAAGAGGTGCATGAGGTCGATGTTGCTGCCGTGGACCGAAACCAAAGTCACACCAATGGCCAGCGCCATCAAATAAAACGCCGCCAAGCTGGCGTCTTCGCGTTGTGAGGTGATGTTAGACACCCCGCTTGCCAACAAAGCCACTAGCAGTGCGGTGATGAAGGCACCCAGCCCCAAAACGGGTAGTGACATGCCCGCAATCATGTAGCCAATGGCTGCACCCGGTAAAACCGCGTGCGAGATCGCGTCGCCGGCCAGACTCATGCGGCGCATGACCAACAAAACCCCAACGGGTCCGCTGATTAGTCCCAATGCCAGCGAGGCGACCAAGGCGCGTTGCATGAACGCAAACTCAGCAAACGGTGACCAAAAAAAATCAACCATGGTCATGGGCTCCATGATGGTGGCTTTTCCCATTCATCGCCTCGAGCGTGCCCGGCACGTGGCACCACGAGGCGGTGTCTTGCCAAGCCAGCGAGTTGGCTTGTGCGCGGGCAAGATTAGCCGTAGCCAAGACATCCACGGTGTTGCCCCAATCGATAAGCTCGCGCGCCATGAGTAGGGTCCGCGGAAAGTGATCCTTAACCATTTGAAGGTCGTGAAGTACGGCCACCACGGTTCGACCATCGGCATGCCATGAATGAATAATTTTGAGCAAATCGGTTGTCGTGGTCGCGTCAAGCGCATTGAAGGGTTCGTCTAGCAAAATAATCGGCGCATCTTGAACAATCAGGCGAGCAAACAGCACCCGCTGTAACTGTCCCACAGACAGCTCATCAATCAGTCGATCTTCGAAGCCTTCCATGGCCACTTGCGCCAAGGCTGCTTCAATCCGAGTTAAAACGGCACCCTTGATGGCCCCCCAAGCGCCAATCTCTTGCCAAGCACCCATGGCGACGACCTCGAGCACTCGCAACGGAAAATCTTGGTTGATGCCAGAAAGTTGCCGTAAAAAAGCAATTTGATGGTGTTGTGCGTCAGTTTGATCGAATTCGATGGCGCCCTGATTGACACGGGTTAGACCCGCCATGGCACTGAGTAAGGTGGATTTACCAGCCCCGTTGGGCCCAACAATGGCGGTTAATGAGCCTTTTTCAAAAGCGCCACTGACGTGGTGCACGGCAGGGTGCCCATGGTAGGCAATTGTCACGTCGATTAATTTCAAGGCGGCGGGCATTGTGTTGTTCTTCACTAGAGCACCAGCCAGACAGCCAGCCACAGTGGTACCAAGACCCAGAATAAGAAAGCCAGCCGTCGCCTAATGCCCCACAAAAGGGGGCTGGCGTGTCTGGTGTGTCGAGCCTGTTGGGACGGTTTCGTTGAAATCATGGTTTATAGGGCGGATACGGTTTAAACGCACGGCACTTTGTCATTTGCGTTTGGTTATCTTGAATTGACTGTTTATAATGATAATTCATTATCAATAAAAAGTGTTGAAGGCATCAAGTTTCGTCAGTTTGTCCGAATGACGCACACAAACGCCCAATGCGTCTATGATCCCCAATATGGAAAGAACAACTCGGCAACGTCAGGCGATTCGCGATGCACTGCAGCAGGCCGATCGGCCGTTATTGGCTAGCGAAGTGCTCGAGCAAGCCAAATTAGCCGTGCCTTCTCTGGGCATTGCCACCGTTTATCGAACGTTAAAGACGTTGGTGGCAGAGGAGTCTCTACAAATTGTGGCATTGCCGGGCGAAAATCCGAGGTTTGAATTTGCCCA
>JAFMCG010000126.1 GCA_017857895.1 Burkholderiaceae bacterium
TTGGATAAAAAACAAGCCAAGAAATTCATCAAAGACAAAGCCAAAACCGTCAAGCTAGAAAAACAAAACAAATCCAGTCAGCCGCGTGTGTTTGTGTTGGATTTTGATGGCGATATAAGAGCATCGGCAACAGACAGTTTGCGCCACGAAATCACAGCGTTATTGGGCGTGGCAACCACCAATGATGAGGTGTTGTTAAGACTCGAGAGTGGCGGTGGCCTTGTGAGCAGTTATGGGCTGGCCGCCTCACAACTGGTTCGCATACGCCAAGCGGGCATACCACTGACCATTTGCATCGATAAGGTCGCGGCCAGTGGTGGTTACATGATGGCTTGCATTGGCAACAAAATCATCAGCTCACCGTTTGCCATGTTGGGATCCATTGGCGTGGTTGCACAAATCCCAAATTTGCATCGGTTGCTGAACAAATACGAGATCGACTACGAGGTTCTGACATCTGGGGAACACAAGCGCACACTGACGGTGTTTGGCAAAAACACAGAAAAAGGCCGTGAAAAGTTTCAGCAAGATTTGGACGTTACGCACCAACTGTTTAAGCGTTTTGTGGCGAGTTATCGGTCACAGTTGGACATCGATAAAGTGGCCACAGGCGAAGTTTGGTTGGGTATCAACGCCTTAGAAAACCAACTGGTTGATGAACTAAAAACCAGCGACGAGTACTTAACCGCACGAGCCAAAGAAGCCGACCTGTATCACTTACAGTACTTCAATAGAAAAACCTTCCAAGAGCGTATTGGTTTGGCTGTCAGTACGACAGTTGACAGGTTTATCCTAAATTGGATCAGCCGCTTGAGCCAGCAGAAGTATTAACTTGTGGTCAGGTCTTGTTGAGCGTTACCGCAATGGATGATGAGTTGTGCTCAGTTTCAACAATGATTTTCAGCCTTGGCATTGTTTTTAAGCGCGCCCAGTCCTAGAATCCAGAAACAAGTGTCGGGTTTAATGAAAAAATAATGAATAACGTCAAGTTGTGACCGTACGCGGTAAAGCAACGTCGTTTAACGGGAGTCGCATGTGTCTGATCGAAAAGTGAATGATTTGGGTGGGCAGCCTGCGGGTCCAATATGTTTGGATGAACATCCAAGCACGCTGCACGAAAAGCGGGTTGATGCCCTGCAAAAGCTTCTGACCGGTGACAAACTTCGCGCTTTCACAACAGACGCCATGCGCCGCGCCATCGAGTCCAATACGGAAGAAGACTATCGGAACTTACCGTATTACGACAAGTGGATGCGTGCTGTGCGCGATCTGGTGATTGAGCAGCAATTGGTTTCTGCCAAGGAGATTGAGGACCGGATTGCGGTTTTGCGAGAACGTTACAAAAAAACGGGGTCACTATGAACGCGATGCCGCCACGCCCTGGTCAAGCGCTGGCTGAGGGCACGCCAGTGATCGTTCGCCAACAACCACCGGAAGCGCACTGCCGCACGCCCTTTTATTTGCGTGGCGTAAAAGGCGAGATCGCGCAGGTGCGAGGGTGCTATCGAGACCCCTCGCTGCTGGCGTTTCACAAGCCAGGGTTACCACTGCGGGTTCTGTACCGCATCCGATTCAAACAGAAGGATGTTTGGCCCGACTACCAGGGCGGCCCCAATGACACGGTGGTGGCCGACATCTATGACCACTGGATTGACCCGATACCTGGAGTAGAAAAATGAGTCACCCTCATAACGACAATCATCATGATCATGGGCACGATCATGATCACGGCCACGACCACCCCCATGCGCCTGCGGCGCCAGATGACGAGGACCATTACGATCGCTACGAGGTCTTGTTACAAACCGCTGTACGCGAGTTGCTTCATGAAAAGGGCATTATTACGGCGGATGAATTGCATCGGCAAATCGACTACCAAGACAGCTTAACGCCCATGATTGGTAGCAAAATCGTTGCCAAAGCTTGGGTTGACCCTGTTTTTAAAGCGCAGCTCATTGCGCAACCACTTGAGGCCATTAACGACACGTTTGGATTGGACATCACGACGCCACTGGATCTGGTCGTTTTAGAAAACACGCCCACCGTCCATAACGTGGTGGTCTGTACGCTTTGTTCTTGCTACCCGCGGATGTTGTTGGGTATACCGCCGGCTTGGTACAAATCTCTCGATTATCGATCGCGTGTTGTCAGTGAGCCCCGTCAGGTGTTGGCTGAGTTTGGCACGCACTTGCCCGATGATGTCGAGGTACGCGTCTCAGACAGCACAGCGGACTTGCGGTTTTTGGTGCTGCCCTACCAGCCTGCCGGTACTGCTCATCTCAGTGAAGAGGCACTCGCTCTGTTGGTGACCCGAGACTCGATGATTGGAACGGCGCTACCCCTGAGTGCATCAACGTAAACAGCGCCGCTGAAAACAAGCGACATTGAATCTCAGTGTCGCTTGTCTGCTTTCCATGTGCCGCCGTAGCGGTAGAAGGGTTGGTGTTCTAATTTGGCGCGGCACAGGTTGCAGATCAGTGCCCAAGCGCCTGATTCATCTTGCACGACCCGGTACAAGGTAGAACTTTCTACTTTGCAGTGTTCGCAGGCTTTGATGCGGGATCGAGCGGGTTTGGTCATTGGCAGTGAGGCTGAAAGTTACTGTGTTTGGTTGTTGTGTTTGGTTTTTTTCCTTTTTCTTTTGTTCTATTGATTTTTGGCTGCCTTCAAAAGTAGGACGGCGAAGCGATTTTGGGCATCGCACCAGTGCTGGGTCAATTGCCAGCCGGCTTGTTGGGCGAGTTGTGCGAAGCCTTCGATGGTGTATTTGTGTGAGGTTTCGGTGTGAAAGCTTTCGCCGGCGGCCAAAGTATGGGTTTGTCCAGCGATGTTGATGGTCTGATCGGTGGTGGCGACCAAATGCATTTCGATTCGAGCAGGGTCGGTTAAGTAGCGTGCCTCGTGCGCAAAGGCTTGTACATCAATATCAAGCCCCAGTTCGCGATTGATTCGCACGAGCAGGTTACGATTGAACTCAGCCGTGACACCCTCGGGGTCGTCGTAGGCGGGAATCAATACCTCGGGTGATTTGTCTAAGTCAACACCAATCAGAAAAGCAGCGTCGTCACCCAAAACCCTGTGGCAGTGCTTTAGCAAGGACTGCGCTTCTGGTGCGGTAAGGTTACCAATGGTTGAACCCGGGAAGAAGCCCAAACGGTTGCTATGGGCAGGCAGCGTCTGGGGTAGTGCAAACGGCGTCGTGAAATCAGCAACGAGCGGTATAACAGGCAAACCCGGCAGTTGTTGGGATAGGTCATCAGCGGCTTGATGCAGATAGTCAGCTGAAATATCGACAGGCACATAGCCCGCCGGCTGGTCAAGGGCCTTCAGTAAAGGCACGGTCTTGCGGCTTGAGCCGCTGCCGAGTTCGACCACCAAGCGATTATTGCCGATGGCCTTGGCAATCGCTTCCAAATTATCGTCGAGAATACTGGTTTCCGTTCGTGTGGGATAGTAGCTTGGTAACTGTGTGATGTCCTCAAACAGCGCTGATCCTCGGTGGTCATAAAACCAGACAGGTGAAATGCGGTGATCGGGTCGGATCAGTGCCTCAAGCAGTGCCTGTTTTAGGTCTGCAGCGTTGTTGGCTTCGGGGTTGGTCGTGGACATGACAAATGGACCTCAGGGTTGGAGCGGTGTTTGTGCTGTTGGCGTTGTGCGTAATTGCAGGTGCCGGCGAATGGTGCGCGCTAGAGAGTCGACGCCAATGTTCAGCAGCGCGGTGATCAATATCAGCACCATGGCCCGATCAAAGCGGAGTTCTTGAATGGCGCTGTCGACATAGAACCCAAGTGTGGTGATCCCCAAAATCCCAAGAATCGCGGTCTCGCGCATGATGATTTCCCAGCGGTAGAGCAAGAAGGCAAGAAACGACCGATAGAGCCTGGGTACCACCTCATGGGTATAGCGATTAAACCCACTGACAGCGTCGGGTCTGAGCATCAGGGTATTGCTTTGACGACCGATCAAGTGGCTAATGATGGCACCGTTGTGAATGGCCAAAGCCACCACTGCTGGCAGCATGGAAGGCCCCCAGAGCTGCAGCAAGATGTAAGCCAACAAGTACTCTGGGATTGAACGGCCAATCACCAACAGGCCATGCCCGGCGACTTGGCCACTGCGGCTAACAAACAGCCGCGAAATCATTGGAAAGCTTAACAAAGCAATGATGCCAGTGCCCACCAGGGCAATTTGTGTGAGTACTATCGTGGTGCCGATCCCAGGCAAGGCTTGATACCAAAGCAGATCACCCAGCCAAGAGCCCAAGCCCGCCAGTCCTTCGCCGTTTCGCAGTGGCGCAGGGATGATGTCTTCGGTGATGAAACGCGTGGCATTGCCCCAAACAATCGGCAAACCCGTACCCAGAAAAAAAGGCGCGGCCAAGAGATAAGGGACGACCAGTTTTGGGCGTACCCAAAGCCTGATGCTGGCGATGGTCACCAAAAACATGATCAACAGCATCCCAACTTCGCCGTATAGGCCTTCACCGTAAGCACTTTCTAGGTAAAACCCAAGCGTGGGCATGCCGACAAAGCCAAGCACAGCGCTTGAGCGCATGCCGCACTCAAATCGGTAACTGGTGTAGCTGATTAGGTGCGCCCAAAGATCGGGCACCCTGGCATACCAAAACGTTGAAATGATGCCGCTGCCAGCAGGCAGCGCCCCTACGGCACGCTGGTCGCCCTCTTCAAGGATTTCGCTATAAACCCGGGCAAATGTCGCCGCATAGGGAAGTGCGATGGCCAGCACGCCAGTCATTGGATGAAGACCAAAAAACTGCAAAAAAATCAGTGCCCAAAAAAGCTCATGGATGGCGCGAACAAATGCGCAAACCGTGCGCACAATACGGTAATGAAAAATAAAGGCCAAGCCCATGCCCAAAATGGCAGCGGCACCCACGCCGGTAAATGCAAAGGCAACCGTTCGCAGCAGGGCAACAATGGCGGTGTCGAAAGTCGCAAATTCAGGCTGGATCAAACCACGGCCAAGCCGGCCCAATTCTGCCCAAGGGGAGATGGAACGGATTTGAAGGTCAGCCAACCAAACACAAATCAGCGCAATCCCAAACAGCCATAAACTGGTGCGCACCAGTGGTGCTGATAGCGCACTCCAGCGGGTGTGGTCTTGGCTAGTAGAGCGCATCGAGGTCTTGGGTATTAACCGTATGGCTTGGCGAATCCAAGGCAATCATGCCGTTTTGAATGCCAATCAGTCGGCTGGCATATCGACGGGCCAAATCGAGATCATGCATCGCAATGATGGTGGTGGTGTATTGCGAGGTGAGCGCTTGCATGACTGCTTCAGAGCGTGGCCCGTCAAGTGCGGATATCGGCTCGTCGGCCAAGAGCACATCGCCACCTTGAAACAAGGATCGGGCAACCGCCACACGCTGGCGTTGGCCGCCCGAGAGTTCGCCGGCGCGCGTCCAAAGGGTTGATGCCATGTCCAATTGTTCGAGCACGGCAGTCACCGCCAAAACTTGCCGGCGAAAAGGTCTAATCAGGTTGATCAGGTTGTAGACACCGGAATGGGTGGCCAGTTGTCCCATGTAAACATTATGAAAAACGCTGAGTGTTTCGACCAAGCCTAGGTTCTGTGGGATGAGCGCGATGTCACGACGACGGCGATCATGCAGTAGCGACAGCAGCGTTGATTTGCCCGCACCACTGCGACCCACGAGCGCCACATGCTCACCGGGCTTGATGTGTAAATCAATCGGTCCTAAGACAGGGGTGCCGCCGTAATCAGCATAGGCTTGGTCCAGAATAAGGGCGCTCATCAGTCGATTAAACCCACCTCTTGAGCGGTTCGTTTGATAGGCTCGTAGTCTGAGTTTTGTGCGGGGATGAAAGCACTGCGTGCGAAGCTTTTTAGCAACTCGGCGTCATCCATTGCCAACAGCGCGGCTTTGACTTTATCGGTAAATCCTGCCCCAAAACGCGCGTCCACATCCCCACGAATACTCCACTGATAGTTGGGATAGGCGGGCGTCTTCCAGATGATTTTGACGGCATCGGTGTCAATTTTTCCTGCGGCAAGCTCACGATCCCAAACGGCATAGTTGATGGCACCGACGGCATAGCTGCCACTTTCCACCAAGCGCAGGGTGCGACTGTGATTGCCGCTGTAACCGACCCTTTCGAATACTTTATCAGGTGGCTCGCCAAACCGCTCAGTCAAATAAAACTCGGGAATCAGTCGGCCTGAGGTCGAGCTTTTTGAGCCGAAAGTAAACGTCATGCCACGCATACGCTCATCAATGACGTCACCGGCTTCAAGGCCAGTGCTTTTGTGTGCAATCAAATAAGTCCAAAACGCTTGATCTTCGGTGCCTTGGGCCAAGGCTTGTGAGTTTGGCACCGTGGCGCGAGCTTGAACGCCCGACAACGCACCAAACCAAGCGAGTTGGACCTGATCATTGCGAAACGCGCTAACGGCAGCGGCGTAGGACTTCACTGGCACATAACGCACCTCAACATTAAGGGCCTTTGACAGGTATTCGCCCATTGGCCTAAAGCGCTCTTGGAGTTTGCTTTCATCCTCATCAGGAATGGCGGTAAAGACAAGCACTTGGGCGCTAACAGGTAACAATAGAAACAGATTGAGTGCGAATGCACACAAAAGAGCTTTCACGGGGTTTTCCTTAAATTTAGGTGTGATTGGATTAAAACGCACAGGTGCGAAACCCAGCGATAATGTCATTACGCTCCGGTGGGAAAAAATTA
>JAFMCG010000127.1 GCA_017857895.1 Burkholderiaceae bacterium
GCTCGCGGCATTGGTTTGCATCCAAAGTGTTGGGGCGCTTGCGAGCCGCTTAGTAACATCAGCGTCGGTTGATGCTTGACCGGTGCCTACCAATCGCCAAGCGTGCTGCTTGAACCGAGCGTGATGCTGTAATAAGAGCCAGTGGTTTTGGCCCAAAAGAAATTCCTTTTCAGCCAAGCGGCGTGTCCGGTCCAAGTCGTGCTCGCTCGCGCTTAAGTCGCGCCATGGAGGATCCCGACTCAAGGATGATCGATTGTGATCGAGCGACAACGCGGTTGCTTGTGTTTGCGTGATGAGCTGGTGGCCAAGCCACTCAAATTGCCAACGCCCGGTCAGATGAATAGCCGTCAGGATGCCCGTCAAGAGACCAAACACCAGTAGGGCTTCACCCATCACATTGCCTTGCTGACGTTGCTTCATGGCACCACTGGCACTTGTCGTGCCAACCAAAACGGCTGAAATAAATTAGCGGACTCCTCTCGCCCGTCTGCTCGTGCGTCTAGTCGGTCAAAGTAGGCTTTGGCTGCTGCTTGCGATGACAAGTGTCGACCCCAATGCCTGCCTGCCTTTAGCATGACGCTCAGGCGAAGGCCCAGTTGCAACAAGGGCGATTGCAGTGAAGCGATGGGTTGTTTGACCGAAACGATGGTTGGTTGAGCGGCATCGTCAGACAAAACATAGGGGCGCGTTGACTGTCGGCTACGCCAGCGAATTTGACTGTTAAAACCCCAATTGTCACCAATCAAATTAGAGAACCCCGTTAAGACATGACCAATGACATGCTTTGAGGTGACCCAACGCAGAAAATTAACAGCGCCAAATGTCTCTGGCGCTTGCCCAACTGAGGTTATCCACCTGTCTAATTTCGTTTGTTTGTTGTCATCAACCTCTAGCGCACGACTCGTGATATTGGCCCAACCCATGGGGTATTCGCGCCAGTAGCAAAGTTTGGTGATGATTCCCCTGACCTTATGAAAGGACAGTGTGTCGGTTGCCTGCCAGATCCCATCAATGGGCAGTTCGGTATACCCGCGGCGTCTAAGTTGTGGGTACATTAGCGGACACTTGGGATAGATCCAAAAAAGATTGGTCGCTGTTTTACGGCGCGACTTCAAATAACGGTGTTGCCAAACCACTTGTTCAAACCAATCGCGCCAGCGCTCTGCCGTGGGGTCTTTCAGCACGAGAGCCAAGGGGCCCAATGGATTGGTGACTTGAACTTGCAAATCGACATGGGCACCGACGTATTTCCCGAGGTTTCGTTTAAGGACCTCTCGTACCAGCCGTTTGACGTCGCTCTCTGATTGATCGATAAGCGATTGGCGTGCTTGCGCCAGTTTGCCGTGTACCACCTGATCATGGGCTTGGAAGGCGCGATGTAATTCTTCGATGGCCTGCTGGGTTTGCCCAGCGGGCCCAAACTTGGCAGCGGCATAAGCGGCGGCATGCTGTTTACCAAATATCAAACCAATCAAAAAGACTGGCGGGTTGTTTCGAGTCGCTTGTCGGCTCATTTCGATACGCATTTTTTCAGCAGAGGCGATGGTGATCAAGTGGGCCATGGCCACTCGGTGAGCCACCATGGTTCGATTTAAAAAAGCATGGGCATTGAGTCGTCGGGCGTGAAACTGCGCTGCCGTTAATGCGGCGGCACCAGTCGCTTGATTTAATGTTTGTTGCGCCATCAATAACTGGGCCAGCGAAGCGCGTTCGCGCCAAGCCAAGACAATTAAACCAAGCAAGGCAATGCCCAGTAGCAAGGCTGCCCCACGCTGTCTGACTCGAAAACCTGAACTCACTGGCTTGTCGTGCCATAGTTCTTCAGTGACTTATTACGCAATTGGGAAGATGTTTCTTTGGCGGCCTTGCTGGCATTGGACATTGCTGTGCTTGAGCTTTCGCCCGCCAATTCGCTGGCAATGGCTGCTGTCTGAGCACGGATCACACGCCCGAAAGATTGGTATACGGCGATAGCGGCCACTGCCACCAACGCCACAATCACAATGTATTCCGTCATGCCTTGCCCACGCTGTTTGCCGCGTGGCGGCACTGACTTTAACGGTGCGTGGTTTGTTTTGAGATGAGGGGTGAGTCGAATGGACATGCAAAACTCCTGCTTTTGATCATGAATGCTGAGGCGGCAGTCTGAAGTGGCCGACGCAATTGATCAATACGGAGTTAACGCAGTTTTGTGTGTTTATGGATGGTTATTGATTATTTTCGTTGTTTTGCTGTTCATGCGCCTTTTTAATCCTATGTTTGGTGGCACTGTTGAGCAAAGCAATCGATTAAGCGGGTGTTGGAATGAGAACCAACTCACAGGTTACCAATACTGGATTTTTACCCAAGGCCAAACAACCCTCAGATACCGTGCCGGTGTAATCGATCAGGGCGATATCGAGTGTGACCTGCTGTGACAAGCGATCCACATGTCCCCTTCTCACCATCAATTCAGTGACAAATGGCTCAACTTCTCGGCCATCATCAAAAACCGCGCCGACCACGCTGCCCACACCACCGTAAACAAAGGCGCTCTTGATATCGTGTCGCGCGCAGGCTTCTAAAAGCGCCAGACCAAAGTCGACGTTTGGCGCAACACGCACCAAAACGCCTGGCGTCATGCTAGAGGCCATGGGCATCGGGGTGGCTGTAGAACGATTTCCAATGTCTTGGGTGGGCGTGACGCTTGGTTTGAATAAAGAGAAGCGAGTGT
Source organism: Burkholderiaceae bacterium (assembly GCA_017857895.1). GTDB lineage: Bacteria > Pseudomonadota > Gammaproteobacteria > Burkholderiales > Burkholderiaceae_B > Algicoccus. The sequence goes on from JAFMCG010000127.1 coordinate 2,714, forward strand.
GCTCGTCAGGGCAGACCACAAAGGCCGCATCGATTAGCAATGTCAATTCAACCAGCGTGTCTTGCGCCAGATAAGTTTGCTCGGGTAACAAGTGTCCACAATGCAACTGGCCGCTGCCGTCAGTCCAGCGGGCGTGGCAGTGAAGCCATGGCTTTTGATCACGCAAACCAATGGTGACTGCACCGTCAGACAAAGCCAAAGGAGTCAATGCCTCAAAGGTTTGACTGTAATAGACCGCGTAATTGGGGTCGGTCGATAGCGCTGGTAAAACATAACTCGCTGGAAAAAGACGACCAGATTCTAGGCGAGCCACGGCGCTGTCGACATTGTATTTTTTGAGTAGCGCCGCAAAAGCCTCGAGAATGGTTTGGCCACTGCTTAATGTTTCATACACAGTCAAACAACGCGAAGTCGCGGTGTGAATCGGGTCCTCTGTACAAGGCCCTGGGTGCTCAATACGTCGATTCAATGGCGGCTGTGTTGTGACTGACATCATCGAAATCGCTGTCCTTTTGTCTGTCGCAGTGCGACCAAAAAGTAATTTATTTTACCGCATGGTGATCGGAATGGTCACCGGCCCGTCATTGACCAAGCCGACCTTCATATCAGCACCAAACTGTCCTGTTTGAACCCGAAGGCCTGAGAGAATGGCTTGATTGACAAAATAATCGTACAACGTTTGTGCCAATAAGGGTGGCGCGGCAGTGGTAAAGCTTGGGCGATTACCCGAAGACGTATCTGCGCAAAGAGTGAATTGCGAGATGATGAGCAGTTCACCGCCAATATCAAGCACGGAGCGATTCATTTTTCCAGCGTCATCAGCAAATATTCGCAGGGCCAATGTCTTACGCAACAACCGATCTGCGATGGTTTCGTTGTCGTTTGGCTCGGCACAAAGCAGCACCAAAAGACCTTGGCCAATACGCCCTTCAATTTGATCATTAATAGTGACGTGCGCCTGTGCGACACGCTGCAGCAATGCTTTCATCGGCGTTGCCTACAGATTCTCAAGGATTTTCATGATTCAGTAGCCATCCCCGCTGGCGTCCGAGCGCCGCGACTTGGTTTCACTGCGGTGAGTTTTGGCTTTGAGTCGGCGTTGCACAGACGCCCTCGTGGGTCGCGTGGCGTGGCGTGTCTTTACCGGAATGTTGGCACGGTCGATCAACGCCTGCAGTCGCTCTAAGGCAAACTCGCGGTTTTTTGGCAGACTACGAAACTTTTGAGATTTGATGACGATAATGCCGTCTTTGCTTAAGTGATGGTCGCGAAGCCCCAGCAAACGTGTCTTTTGCTCGTCTGACAGGCTTGAGGCGCGAATATCAAAGCGCAAATGCACGGCATTGGCGACTTTGTTGACGTTTTGACCACCCGGGCCTTGAGCCCGAATAGCCGTCAACTCAACGTCGGCTTCAGAGAAAGAAAAAATAACCGACAAGACTGGTTCACCCGTGTGTTTTAGACGCACGAATATTACCTTTGATCGTAGGCTAAGGTTTAAGAACGGGAGGCAGTTATAGGGCCAAGCGCTTCACGCTTGAAGCGCTTGGAGCGGTTAAACGACCTCAGAAGAAGCTATTTTGGGGCTTTGGCGTAACGCAGGTAAGGCAGTTTGATGTCAAGTTTGCCGAACTTTTCTTCTGCCGCTTCATCACTCAAACTCAAGGCAACGATCACGTCCTGTCCAGGCTGCCAATTGGCAGGTGTGGCAATTGGCACACCATCAGTGGCTTGAACGGCATCAAGTGCTCGCATGATTTCAGCAAAATTACGACCAACTGACATGGGATACGACATGGTCAAGCGTACTTTTTTGTCTGGGCCAATGATAAAAACCGTACGAACCGTTGCGCTGTGTGCCGGCGTTCGGCCATCGGGCAGATAAGCATCCGCAGGCAACATGTCATAAAGCTTAGACACCAAGAGGGACCGGTCATCAATGATGGGAAAGTTGGCGGGGGCATTGGCGACGGTTTCGATATCGCGCATCCATTTGTGATGCTCTTCCACACTGTCCACAGACACACCCATGACCTTGGTGTGCCGCTTTTCAAATTCAGGGGCCAGCTGAGCCACCGCACCAAACTCGGTGGTGCACACCGGGGTAAAGTCCTTCGGATGAGAAAACAAGATGGCGTAGTTTTCACCAATCCAGTCGTGTAGCTTAATCTCACCAGCGGTGGAGTCGGCGGTGAAATCAGGGGCAATGTCGTTGAGTCGAATGGCCATTTTTAATACTCCTTGGGGTTTTGATACCCATCCAGAGTAGCACCGACCAGTTGACGCTCACTTGACATGGGTTAATTCAACCCATGGTTATCGTCCCTTAAACAGCCCACCAAGAACGCCACGAATCAAAGCTTGGCCCGTTCGTCCGCCAAGTTGTCGGGCAAATGATTTGGCAAAGGCTTGAACCACCGTGTCACCCCGCCTGGCGGGTGTTTTTGAGGTGGGAGCACTGGAGCCGGGAACCTTTGATTCATCGGCAACGGGCGCTTTTTGATCGGCAGCAGCTGCTTGAGCACCCGCCCGCGTGCGTCTTTCGAGCCTCTCATGCGCGCTGTCACTGTCGATGGTTTTTTCGTATTTACCGGCCACTGGTGACTTCAGCATCAACATCTGCTGTGCGCCATCGGCGATCGGTCCCGTGGCCGAAGCTGGGGGTCGTATCAGTGTTCTTTCGGCAATACCTGGCTCACCCTTTTGTTCTAAAAAAGATGTGATGGCTTCACCAACACCGACATCTCGAATGGCGTTAGCAATGTCGAAACGAGGGTTGGGACGATAGGTTTGAGCCGCTTTGCGCAGGGCTTGTTGATCACGAGCAGTGAAAGCACGCAAGGCGTGTTGAACCCGATTGCCGAGCTGGCTTAGCACGGTGTCGGGAACATCGTCTGGGTTTTGCGTGACAAAGTAAATGCCAACACCCTTTGATCGAATCAAGCGCGCCACCTGCTCAATTTTTTCAACCAAGGCGCGTGGCGCATTGGTAAAGAGCAAATGAGCCTCATCGAAGAAGAACACCAACTTGGGTTTTTCTGGATTACCAACCTCAGGAAGCTCTTCAAACAGTTGCGATAAAAACCACAGCATAAAAGTGGCATACAAATGGGGGGGTCACATCAAGCGTTCAGCATGCAAGATCGACACATAACCGCGCCCATCGGCTGCGGTTTTCATGAGGTCAGAAAAGTCCAAAGCTAGCTCAGAAAAAAACGATGTCGCGCCTTGGTTCTCTAAAACCAGTAACTTGCGTTGAACAGCACCGATGCTCGCTGTGGTGACGTTGCCGTACGTGGCTGAGATCTCACGTTGGTTTTCACCCAAGAACGCCAGCATGGCGCGCAAGTCTTTGAGGTCAAGTAGCGGTAAAGCCTCGTCGTCGGCAATACGAAAAGCAATGTTGATAACGCCCTCTTGGGCTTCGGTCAAATCCAACATCCGAGAAAACAGCACAGGACCGACTTCGGCGATGGTTGCTCTCACAGGATGACCGTGTTCACCAAAAAAATCCCAAAAAATCACTGGCGTTTCGCTAAACTCAAATGACGGTAAGGCAATCCTTTCAGCGCGTTTCTTTTGCCATTGCTTGTCTTCCCCAGCCAAGGCCATGCCGCCGACGTCACCTTTGATGTCAGTTAAAAAAACAGGCACACTTGCTCGCGAAAACGCTTCGGCAAGCACTTGCATGGTGATGGTTTTACCCGTGCCAGTGGCACCCGCAATCAGGCCATGGCGATTGGCGAGCTTAAACGCCAAATATTGCGGATCAGTTTGAGCCTCACCACCACCACCAACGTTAATCGCTGTTTCACTGAGTGCCATCTTAGGTTTCCTTGTCTCGAGTCAAGCCCATCGCGGTTAAATCCCTCTGAGCGCCGATCTTAACGAACAATCGCCAGACTAGCCATCGCACCCTGACACAAAGGCGGTATGCTCACGCGATGAACACAAACCAAAAGCCAATCGTACAAGCGATGTTTTGGGGGGCTT
>JAFMCG010000012.1 GCA_017857895.1 Burkholderiaceae bacterium
CGCGCTGATAAGGAAACGCGCTACGCTCATCGAGTTCGGGTAATGCGCCATTACCAGTGCTTTTGAATAAGTGTATGGCGTTTCCTGCCAGCTCAACACTTGGCAACGCAGGTATGGTTGCCGGTGCTGCGAATGGTGCGCGTGGCACCACATCGGCGGCCTCAACCGCCTTTCTGAAATCGGTAAACATCAACGGGGTTTTGTCGATCGTAAAAGGCAGGTCGCCGGTCCGCAGTAATGCCGATTGATCGACCGTTACTAGGGTGATCCCAGCTTTTTTAATTCGCGCGTCCTCGCGCTGTTCGTGGGGTGCAAGCAAGGCCTCGCAATAGACTGTGGTGATACCCAATCGTTTGGCCACATCAATCAAGGCGTCGACACCGGCGGTGATTGGGTCATGGATAATTCTCACCGCCACTTGATAGAGACCGCTGCCACGCGCTTGAAGGGATTGAGACAATCCTTCGATTGCTTGCGTTTCAAAGGCGAGGCGGTGTATGCCTTTGCGTGTGTAGCCCCAGCGCGTGGTTGTTGTGCTGTGCCAATCTTCGATAACAATCGGCAACAGGACCTCGGTTTCCTGACAAGCTTTCAAAAAGCAGGGGTTATCGTGCAGACGCAGATCTCGATGAAACCAATAGATTGCGGCCATGTGATGCTTTCCTATGTTTTGTTTTTTGTGGCGCTTGATGCGTTGCCTGATGGTCGAAAAGAGCGCCGACATTGCTCAGAGCAGTATTTGACGTCGTCCCAGACTTTTTCCCATTTCTTGCGCCAAGCAAAAGGGCGTGCACAGTGAACGCAGATTTTTTCTGGCAGGTTGGATTTTTTTACGCCACGCATTGGTTTAAAGGTCCAGCGTCAGTTGGTTAACAGAGGCGGCAGGCCGTCTGCGGTTGGTTGATGAATCCAAGCGTTTGCGCGACCCATGCTTTTTGACGATCGCAGCCTTGCCTTCGCGCACCATGGGTTGTTTGCGTCTATCAAACAATAGCGTCTTGGCTGTTCGAGTGGCCACCACCAAGTCGACCGCGGGAGTGGGTAAGTCTTGCGCGGAGAGGCCATGGGCCTGACGCAAAGACAGGGGCATGCGCCAAGGTTCGAATAACCAGGCGTCGGGTACTTTTTTCATCGCCGGAATCCAGCGCCTAACAAAAGCACCCTGTGTGTCGTGATCTTGGGCTTGTTTGATCGGGTTGTAAATGCGCGGTACGTTAATGCCAGTGGTGCCCGACTGCATTTGCATTTGGCTCCAGTGTATGCCTGGTTCGTAATCTAAAAACTGTGTGGCCAACCAGTGGCCAACAGGACGCCAATCGAGCCACAAAGGGTAGGCGGCGACAGACACCAACATGGCGCGCATCCTAAAATTCAACCAGCCTGTTTCGCGCAACATTTGTACGCAGGCATCCACCATCGGCCAACCCGTGCTGGCGTCTTTTAGTCGCTCGAAATGGCTCGCCTGCCAATCATTTTCTCGAAGGCCGTCATAGCCGCGATGCATGTTTCGAAACTCAATTGCCGGTTCATCCTCAAGCTTTTGAATGAAGTGGCAGTGCCAATATAAGCGGCTAACAAAGGATTGCAGGCCGCGCGCCTGTCTGGATTGAGCAGCACCGAGTTGCCCAATGTGTTGCACGCTGACTTGAAACACTTCTCGCATCGATAGGCAACCGTAGGTCAAATAAACCGACAAACGAGAGCAAGCCGTGGGTGCTGATAGGGGTGATGAGATACCGCCTCGGTATTGAGCACTGCGTTCATGCAGAAAATTATGCAGGGTTTGCAAGGCTTGCGTGCGACCACCAAGTTGTCTTAATGGTGGGTCGTGTGGGTCAAGACCGAGTTGTCTTGGGCTTGGCAAGGTGGCACGTGGCATCGCCAAGCCACTATCGACAGCCGTGTTAGGCATGGCGATTAGAGGCGCGCTCATGGTGATCTCCCAGCGCTCTTTCCAGTGGTCGCGGTCGTGTCGTCCACGGGTGACCCCAAACTGGCGATATTCGTGCCAAACCACCGATTGCTCCCGGCACCACTGTTTGACAGCTTTGTCGCGACCGTAACTGACGCCGTTACCAGACTCTTCGTGAGAAAAGAGTGCACTGATGGGCTTTTGCGCGTTCAACTGGATTAAGCCGTCAAGTGCCTCACTCACCAGGACATGCAGCTTCAGCCCCATCTTGGCCAAGTCTTCACGCAAATCACGCAGCGACTCGACGGTAAAAAGGTAATGCTGGGTTGCGGCATCGGGACTAGCCCACAGGCTGGGCTCAATAAAGTACACGCACGTGACAGGGCCGTGGCCCACCGCATGCCACAAAGGCGCGTGATCCACCACTCGCAAATCTTTTTTGAACCAAACCACCGCGTGAGTCATCGTCAAATGCTAGCGCAGACTGAACCGAATTTAGTCAATAATCTAGTCACAGGCTTGGTATTTCTTGTTAAGTAAGCGGGGGTTGGCGAGCCGCGGGTCAAAAAACAGCCGCTTGGCTGTCAAACAGACAAACACGTCGAGCAGGACAAGAAACTCAGGCTTTCTTACCAGCCGCTTGGCGCGACCTGCGCTGAACGCTGACTTCTGATAGCATCCGAATCACCATGATAGATGTCGTTATTTTCTTCTTTTTATTGGGCTTGTTTGCGCGCTTGGTTGGCTCTGATCTGAGACTGCCCGAGGCGTTGTACGAGACCCTTTCGATTTACCTTCTTTTGGCGATTGGCCTAAAGGGGGGGATTGAACTTTCGCAGCAGCCTTTGCTTGAATTGGTGCCCGAAGTCGCAGGTGTGGTGGTTCTAAGCTTCTTTATTCCCTTTTTGCTCTACCCTTTGTTTCGGTTTTTAAAGTTCGATTCGGCTGACAGTGCGTCGGTGGGTGCGCATTTTGGGTCGGTCAGCGTGGTGACATTTGCGGTGGTGAGTGCCGCTTTGGTGAGAGAGGGTATTGCCTACGAGCAACACGCGCCCTTATGGGTTGCCGTGATGGAGGCTCCTGGGTTGATCGCTGGCGTCATGCTGGCGCGCATGGGCCGTGCCAAGTCTGAAATGTCACCGCACACCCCCAAAAGCAATGCATGGGGCAAGCTGCTGCACGATGTGGTTTTTGGCAAAAGTGTGCTGTTGTTACTCGGGGGGCTGCTGATCGGCGCGGTGGCTGGTGTCGAGGGTACTGAACCGATCAAGGCGGTTTTTATTGATCCCTTTAAAGGCGTACTGGCCTTATTCTTGCTTGAGCTTGGACTTGTTGCGGGTTCGCGATTGGCTGAGGTTAAGCGTTTTGGGTTCCGAATTGTGTTGATTGGCGTATTGGTGCCGTTATTTTTATCGCTGCTTGGTGCCAGGCTTGGTGTCCTGTTGGACCTGTCTGTCGGTGGCGTCGCGATCATGGCAACGCTTGCGGCCAGTGCCAGTTACATCGCAGCACCCACCGCCATGCGTATTGCCGTGCCTGAGGCCAATGCAGGCCTGTCCATCACGATTTCCCTCGGTATTGTCTTTCCCTTTAATGTGGTTATTGGGATCCCCCTCTACATCTGGTTAGCGCAGCGTTTGGCGGGCTAAGGAGAGCAAGTATGCGGTTAGAGAAATACCCACGAACGCTGCTTGTGATCATCGCTGAAAGCACACTCGAACGCATGCTGGTCGAAGACGTTCAGCGACTCGGGGCCCACGGCTACACTGTCGCTGATGTTCGTGGTGGTGGTCATAGCGGTGTCAGAGAGGGCGCTTGGGAGGCTGATCGCACCATTCGTATGGAGGTGGTTTGTGATGAGCGCGTGGCAGACGAGATCGGTCAGTATGTGCTGGAGCAATACGCCCGACATTACGGCGTGACCATCTACTTCACACCGGTGCAAGTCTTGAGACCCAATAAGTTCTAGCGCGCGCCAGTGTTTTGAAATAGTCCCTTCACTTCAATTTGCGTCGTAACGCCTCAAAAAAAAGGGTCGACTGAACGCGTTCGCTATCGATTTGATCCCCCACGTGTTTCGCCAAATCAGGCGTAACGGGTGCGAGTGGTGCGCCACTAGACATGGCCAGAACCTGCATCATGCAGGCGCGCTCAAGCATGTAGAGATCGTCAAAGGCATAGTCCATGCGTTCGCCGCAAACCACAACCCCGTGGTTACCCAAAAAACAAATATCAGCGCCTTGCATCGCCGTTGCAATCCGTTTGCCTTCCGAGGCGTCTAGTGCCAAGCCGTTGTATTCGCGATCCACGGCCAACCGTCCGTGATAACGCATGGCGTTTTGTGAAAGGTTTGTGTCAATGGCGCGCTCATGGGTGAGCGTAAGCGACGTGGCGTAGGGCATGTGGGTATGCAACACACAGGCCTTGCCGGCGATCTGATGGATTGCCGCGTGAATGTACATGGCAGTCGGCTCAACCGGATGGCGACCGGCGAGCTTTTCTCCTTCAGCATCAATCATGACGATGTCATCGGCATAGACCTCTTCCCACAGCAGTCCCCGAGGGTTTAGCAAAAACCGTCCGCTGCCGTCTGGCAGCTCAATGCTGAAGTGGTTGCAGACGCCTTCAGACAGGCCGTGATAGGCCGCTGAACGCAAGGCCAGTGCCAAGTCCTCTCGCAGCTTACTGACGCTGTCTTGGTGAAAGTCATCTTCGTGATTGCTCGGTGGTTTTGCCATGTCGATCCTAGATGTTTTGAGGGAGGGTTATTTTGTTCGCAGAAAGGCCGCTAATGGTTCTGCCCAGGCCTGCCAGTCGAGGCTACTGGCCAAGTGACCGTAATCAGATGAAATCTCAGTGTAGGCGGGTGATCGCTTTGCTTCTCGCAAAGGATCGAGTGTGAATTTGGCAATGCTTGGGGGGAACAGTTGGTCTGTGCTTGCTAGTACGTAAAGCACTTGAGCCTTAATGAGAGGCAATCGTGCCCGCACATCAAAACGATTGATCGCGTGTCGTAAGCAAATCATGGCGTTGGGATCAAACCGCAGGGCCCATCGCTTCGCCATTTGTTCAAGGGTTTGATCGACGCTCGTCGCATCGCTGTCTTGTGTGGCCAACCAAGCGGGTACGCCATAGCGTTTGAGCGTGTTGATGCGGATTTTTTCCATGGTGGCGAGCATGCGTGACGGATCGTCATAAATCCAACCATCATGCCAATTCGGATCGTTTTGTAAAAGGGCCAACGCGCCTTGGCTGGCTTGTGCGTTGATGTTGCCCCAGGGCGCTGTGAGTACGGGAATCACCAAATCCATATCGTTTGGGTATTGCACAGCCCATTGAAAGGCCTCAAAACCACCCATGGATAAGCCGATAACCGCTTTGAGATGTTTCACGCCCAGATGGTCCAGCAGCTGGCGTTGGGCTGTCACCATGTCTTCAAATTCAAGCGCTGGAAAGTCGGGCCCATAGGGAGTGTTGGTCACGGGGTTATCACTGCCAGGTCCGGTGCTACCGTAGCTAGAACCGAGGGCGTTGGGTGACACCACAAAATAGCGATCAGTGTCGATGGCTTTGCCAGGCCCGACCAAGTCAGCCCAGCTGCCCTCGGCCGCATCGGGGTCTCCTGGCACCACAAATCGATGGCTTGAGGTGTAGCCATGCAGAATCAAAATGGCATTGTCTGCCGCCGCGTTTAATGAGCCCAGCGTGACGTAACAGAGTTGCGCGCTGTTTAAGTGTCCACCGAGTTTAAGCGCGACGTTGCCAAGCGAAAAATATTGATCTGCGACATCAGGTGTTGTGGTCATGAGTGTTCCGAGCGTGTGCTGACCCTGATTTGGGGCATGCCACCACTGTAGCAAAATTGACCTCGGAAAAAAGACGAGGTTTACTTTGCCATTGAACAGTGCCCGCCTGTTGGGGCTTTACCCGACCCTGCCGCAATGACTGGGGGTTCGTTACGCAAGTCGACGGTGGGAGAAGCCAGCCAGTCCCAAGACAAAAAGCCGACTAAAGCCACCCAAAAGACGGTCTTAAGTACCGTCATGGGTGAGCGTTTTGGTGATGAGGCGTGCTCAGGTGCAGTCATGATGCCCCCTTAAAACTGATAACGGCGGCGCAAGCGCACACCAACCAAGGTACCAAGAAAAGCCAGTGGTATCCAAATCCAACCGTGAAGGCTGCCAGTAGAAACCCCGCTCAACATGGCGCCGACGTTGCAACCGAACGCCAAGCGCGAGCTGTAACCCAATAAGAATCCCGCCACCAAGCCAATGATCCATTGTTGCTTGGTCAGCGGCTTTTGCGCGCCTGTCGCCTTGGCTGAAATCCAAAGGGCACCCGCCAAAATACCGATGTTGGTGATAGACGTGACATCAAGCAGCACGGTCTGACTCAAGATCTGCGCATTGCCCTCTTGCCCCCAAAACATGTTGCCAGTTGGATCAAACCAATTGGCCGCTTGTGCGGCCTTTGCAGCCCACAACCCAAAGCCATAGACCACACCCCAAGGTTGTCCGGCAATGATGAGATTCAATGTGGCTAACACCGCCAAGGCAACAGCACCCCACAGCCACTTGCCATCGAGCCAGGTTTTGCCGGGACCCACCCACAGTCTCACCACAATGAGCGCGCCCGCGAGTCCAGCCAGTGTGATAGCGAGCGCTTTTTCTGCGCCTAGCATGTCAACCAAACCAATGGGTTCAATTTGTCCCAGTGACAACCAATCGCCCAAATGTGCGGATCCCATAAAGCTGCCAATTGCAAAGAGCGGCAAGATACCCATGTTCAAGGGGATACCCAAACCCGCTTTGTACAAAGTGCCTGAACCGCAACCGTCAGCGATTTGCATGGTCAAGCCAAACACGAAGGCACCAATTAATAAGCTGATACTCGGTGGTCCGAGTGCAGCGGTCAGCTCAGGGTAAGACGCCAGCAACGGCATGGCGAGAAGGGCGGCTAGACCGAGTAGCAAGGCTTGACCGGTCACGCCTCGAGGATCGCGACTTTCGATCAATTGGCGCCAGCCCGTGGTGAAACCAAAGCGCGCACCGGCCAGTGTTGCGCCCAAACCAATGCCCACCACAAAGAGCAATGCCTGTCTGACCGACACGCTCCAGAGCAGGAGGATAAAAAAGGCGGCCATCAAGGCCGCCAAAGGCAAACGTTTCATGATGCGACTATTGCGACAAAGAATCCAATATTACAGGTTAGCAAACCAAAGCTTGGTGTCGATGACCAATTGCTTCAAGCGATTGGGCACATTATCCATGGGCAACGAACCTTCAGCCTTACTCCAATCAACCATTGATCCGGCATAAAGCTTCACGTCTGGATCACCAACGAGTTCAGACAACACAAACCAGTTGGTGGCGGCCCAATGGCCCGTGTTGCAAAACGAAACGATCTCTTTGGGTTGGTCGGCCAGGTTGTTTTTCAGGGCCAAAGATTTGGCTTCTGAAGCGCCAACCACTTGGCTTGTCCCTGGCTTGAACCACATTGAGTGTTCAACGTTAACGGCATTTTTAAGGGTGCCAGGCACAGCAGCCGCGACGTGTCGGGTATTGCCCTGGAAGAAGTCGGCTGGGCGGGCGTCAACCAATACAGCGTCGTTGGTTTGAACAAGGCCAACAAGCTGCTCGCGGGTCACGATGAGTTTAGGGTCAAGTGTCGGTTTGAAGTCACTTTTGGCAACCGTAACGGGACTGTTACTCAGGGCCAAACCGGCACCTTGCCACGCTTTAACGCCACCATTCAGAATAGAAAGATTATTGACGCCAAGCACTTTCAGGGTCCAGTAAACACGGGCTGTTGCCCCAAAATCGGTGTCATTGGCACCACTGGAAACGACCACAGCGTGTGTGTCTGGTGTGATGCCTAAATTTTGCACCAGCTCAGTGAGTTTGTTAAGCGCTGGCAACTCACCGGGGTTGCTGGCCGGACCACGCCATTTGCCGTACGGTGCACTCAACGCGCCGGGCACGTGATTGGCAGCGTAGGATTTAGGATCACGGATGTCGATGACGCGAACCGTTGGATCAGTAAGCTTGGTTTGAAGCTCGGCTGGTGTTAACAACGGTTGTGCGGCGAGCACCACCGAAGTCACAGTTGTTAGCGAGAGGGCAGCAATGCCAGCAATAAGATTTTTCATGGTGTGTGCAGCCAAAGATGAATCAAAGAAACCACATTTTGATCCCATCCTTTAGATGAAACAACTACATAATTTTTCTTGTTATATTTCTTTTTAATATATAGAATTTTGCTCGGTGTTCGGCCTGGTGACTCTTTTGAAGCTTTGGGGTCTTGGTTTTTGACAAAGCCTAAAAACAACTGGGGCCACTGATGTGGCCCCAAGCAAAATGATTAATGCCTCATGGCAATAGTCACTTATATCCGCATTTGTTTCTCAGCTTGCTTTGACCTTCAAGCGCCAAGCGTGTAATAAGGGCTCGGTGTAGCCACTGGGCTGACGCATGCCTTTAAAAACCAAGTCGCAAGCGGCATGGTAAGCCATTGACGTGTCAAAATGGCCCGCCATGGGTTGATAGAGTGGATCGCCTGCATTTTGTTGGTCGACGACAGCTGCCATGCGCTCAAAGGTTTGACGAACCTGCGATTCAGGCACGATACCGTGTTGTAGCCAGTTGGCCACGTGCTGGCTAGAAATACGCAGAGTCGCACGGTCTTCCATCAGTCCCACGTTATGAATGTCAGGCACCTTGGAGCAACCCACGCCTTGATCAATCCAGCGCACCACATAACCTAAGATGCCTTGGATGTTGTTGTCGAGTTCTTGCTGCTTGTCTTGCTCGCTCCAGCTGGTGTTGGTGGCCACAGGAATGGTCAGTAAGCCAGTGAGCAGGGCATCGCGCGATTGATCAGCATCGGTTTTTTCCAATTCTTTTTGGATGTCACTGACGTTGACCTGATGGTAGTGCAGGGCATGTAAGGTAGCGGCCGTGGGGCTTGGGACCCATGCGGTGTTAGCCCCAGCCTTTGGATGGGCAATTTTTTGTTTGAGCATTTCAGCCATCAGGTCAGGCATGGCCCACATGCCTTTACCGATTTGTGCTTTGCCGCGAAGGCCGCATGACAAGCCCACCAGCACGTTGTTGCGCTCATAAGACTGAATCCAGTCACTGGTTTTCATATCACCTTTGCGAATCATGGCACCGGCCAGCATCGCCGTGTGCATTTCGTCACCTGTGCGATCCAAAAACCCGGTGTTGATAAACGCCACGCGACTTGCGGCTGCGCCAATGCAGGCCTTTAAGTTAACGCTTGTGCGGCGCTCTTCGTCCATGATCCCAAGCTTAACGGTGTCTTTTCCCAGGCCCAGTAACGCTTCAACACGTGTGAACAACTCAGCAGCAAAGGCCACTTCTTCGGGGCCGTGCATTTTGGGTTTGACAATGTAGACGCTGCCTTTTCGGCTATTACGCAAGGGTTGACCGTCTAAGCCGCGCCCCGAGCCTTGTAAATCGTGCATGGCGATCATGGTTGTCACCACCGCATCCAAAATGCCTTCGGGTATTTCCTTAAGCTCGCCAGTGGCGGTTTCGTAATGGATCGCTGGGTTGGTCATCAAGTGTCCAACATTGCGTAAAAACATCAGCGAGCGACCATGCAACGTCACGGGCTGGCCATCGGCACCATGATAAGTGCGATCTGGGTTCAGCGATCGGGTCAGCGATTTCCCCCCTTTACTGAACGTTTCAGTTAAGGTGCCTTTGAGGATTCCCAGCCAATTGCGATAGCCTGCCACTTTGTCATCAGCGTCTACGGCAGCGACTGAGTCTTCAAGGTCCAAGATGGTTGACAAGGCTGACTCAAGCACAACGTCAGCCACGCCAGCAGCATCTGATTGACCGATTGCTGTTTGCCGGTCAATGACAACATCAATGTGCAGACCATTGTTTTTGAGCAAGATATTGGTTGGTGCGCTGGCTTGGCCATTGAAACCAACAAACTGAGCCGCGTTTTTTAAGCCAACAGATTGGCCACCTTCAAGGCTCACGAGTAGCTTTCCATCGCTGATGGTGTAGCCGGTGGCTTGGGCGTGGGAACCAGATGCCAATGGGGCGGCTTGATCTAAAAATTGACGGGCATAAGCGATGACTTTGGCACCCCGCACGGGGTTGTAGCCACCCGCGCGCTCAGCACCACCGTCTTCGCCAATGGCATCAGTGCCATAAAGGGCGTCGTAGAGTGAGCCCCAGCGCGCGTTGGCCGCGTTCAGTGCATAGCGCGCGTTCAAAATGGGCACAACCAGCTGCGGACCCGCCTGTAAAGCCAGCTCGTCATCTACGTTAGTCGTGGTCGCTTGGCACACGGCAGGCGGCTCGACTAGGTAGCCAATTGAGCTCAGAAAGGCCCTATAAGCAGCCATGTCTTTGATTGGGCCGGGGTTTGCTTGATGCCATTGATCAAGTGCAGTTTGCAGCTCATCGCGTTTTTTGAGCAGTGCGATATTTTTGGGGGCTAGATCGCTTACCAGCGAATCAAATCCCGCCCAAAACGCAGCGGTGTCAACACCTGTGCCAGGTAACACCTCGTCTTCAATGAATGCTTTTAAAACGGGTGCCACGTGCAAATGATGAATCTTCACGGCTTCGGTCATGGTTGTTTCCTTCTGGGGCTGTTCAGTCGTTTTAGTCGGGCAACATGCGTTAAGTCGACAATATAAAGGATCATTACCCGCAGGTTACTGCTTAATCTAGGGTTTCATTTGATTGAAATTGTATGAAATAAATAGCTTGGTCTTGCGCACTAGTCCAGCACCACTGTCTCAAACTCGCCGGGCAACACGATCTCGATCAGTTCGAGGTCATCAGAATGTGCAATTTCGCGATGACGAATACCGGGCGGCTGGTGCACACAGGAGCCAGCAACCAACTTGTGTTCACCGTGGCCCTCATATTCAAAAATCGCCCATCCCTTCAAGACATAAACAATCTGAAGCTGCACATTGTGGCAATGCCACTGACCCGTGGCATGGGTGCCCTCATGAGCACGAATAACATGCATGACAGCCATCCCGTTGGTGCTCGTTTTAATACCCAGATCTCGGTAATCGAAATAAGGACGCAGGCCATTATGAACAAACGGTTGGTCTCTGGCGTGTTGAACGATGAATGCCATTTTGGTTTCCTCCAAAAGCCAAATACTCAATAAGTATTCGATAGTTTACGTTCAAGAGGTGGGTTTTTTAGGCAGGGGTGCCAAGACTTTTTTTGTCACTTTTCTGATGACTTTTTTGACTACTTTCTTGACCACTGTCTTTTTGGCTGACTTTTGGGCTGTCTTTTTGGCTGCCGTTTTGTCTTTTTGTTTGTAGTCGCACAGGTCGGCAATGGCACAGACCTCGCACTTTGGTGTGCGGGCCATGCAGACATAACGGCCATGGAGAATGAGCCAGTGATGGGCATTGAGCTGGTACTGAGCGGGCACAAATTTCTCAAGTGCTTTTTCCACGGCCAACACGGTCTTGCCAGGTGCAATACCTGTTCGGTTGGACACCCGGTAAATGTGCGTGTCGACTGCCATGGTAGGCTCACCGAAGGCGGTGTTGAGCACCACATTGGCGGTTTTACGACCAACGCCAGGCAAAGCCTCCAAAGCCTCTCGGCTTCGAGGTATTTCGTTTTTGTGCTGTTCAACCAAAGCTTGGCAGGTGGCAATCACATTTTTGGCTTTGGTTCTAAACAGCCCAATGGTTTTGATATAGGGCGTCAATCCAGTCACGCCGAGCGCCAACATTTTTTGGGGAGTGCCGTGTGATTTAAATAAGGCCCTCGTGGCCAAGTTAACGGATTTATCAGTGGCTTGCGCAGAGAGAATGACAGCGATCAACAGTTGAAACACGCTCGCATATTCAAGTTCAGTGGTCGGTGTCGGATTGGCTTGCTCAAACCGGGCAAAAATGGCTTCTCTTTTGGTGTTGTTCATGGCTTTACTCGACGTGATCGGGCGCGTGCCAGAGCGGCGGCAATCACCGCTTGTTTATCCGCGGTCGCGGCTTTTGGGGTTTCGTGAGCGACGTCAGCTTCACGTTGCAGGCGTCGCTCACGAGCCTCGAATCGTTTTCGTGCGACTTGAGCCTGTTGATCAGTCCAAACGCTCAAGGGTTTGACGGGCATCATCACAATGCAATCAACTGGGCAAGGCGCGACGCACAAGTCACAGCCCGTGCACCAATCAGAGAGTACGGTGTGCATTTTCTTATTGGCGCCGATGATCGCATCCACTGGGCAGGCTTGTATGCAAAGCGTGCACCCAATACAGTGCTCTTCTTGAATCACGGCAACTTGAAGCGGTTCGTGACGTCCGCAATCAGGGTCTATCGAGCGGATTGGTTTGTTTAAGAGGGCAGCCAATTTGGCAACCCCAGCGTCGCCGCCGGGAGGGCAGCGATTGATGTCGGCTTGGCCCAGCGCCATGGCTTTGGCGTACGGCAAACAACCGTCGTAACCGCACTTGGTACATTGGGTTTGTGGCAGTAGCGCATTAAGAGACTCGGCCAATAGGCTTGTGCTTGTCGTCACGCCTAGCTACCAGTAATTCTCGACGGCCAAGGTGCCAAGGTTGCCACGGCGACCGGCCGCAAAACCTTTTTCTTGCAACATGGCGCGCATGGCGCTCACCATGGCTGGGTTTCCACATAGCATGATGCGACTGTCTTCAGGAATCAAGGCCTGACCAGCGGCGAGCTCGAGCTGACCGTTCTCATAGGCCGTCGTGATCCGGCTTGCTGGGTAATGGTCGTCTGACCAACGGGCCTGAGAGAAAATCGGTAAATAAATCAAGCCTTGATTGTTACAAGCAATGGCTTCAATGTCTGCCTTGTATGTTAGCTCTTGGGCTTGTCGCACCCCGTGAACCAACACTACTTTTTCAAATTGTTGCCAGATTTTTGGATCTTTCAACATGGGTAAGTAGGCCGAAAGGCCAGTGCCTGTGGCGACGAGCCAAAGTGTTTTGGCAGGCGAAAATCGCGCCAAAGTCAGAAAACCAAAGGGTGCTTTTTCAATCCACAACGCGTCACCTGGTTTGAGCGAAGCCAGCCTTGGGCTGAACAAACCGTCGTTGACGGTGACACTCAAAAACTCAAGGATGTTTTCACTGGGGTGAGAAACCATTGAGTAGGCTCGCCACAAGGTGGGTTCTTTCTGGTCCACTGCCTCAGGCAAGCCAATTCGGGCAAATTGTCCGGGTAAATAATCAAACGCCGAGGGTCTGGTGACTTGAACTGAAACCAAAGCGGGCGTCTGCCAAGCACGCACGCCAATAACGGTTTGTTGGGTATATTTGTCTTGAGCAGTAGAATCAGACATATTTAGGATTTTACCGATTACCGTTCAAGGAATTTCAGTTTTCCAATCTCACCGTTCCACTGATCCGCATCGGCTAGGGGTTCTTTGGTTCGGCTGATTGTTTGGTACTTGGGCGATAGTTCGGCATTTAAGGCAATGAAATCGATTTGATCCTGGGGCACGTCTTCTTCTGCAAAGATCGCGTTGGCGGGACACTCAGGAATGCAAACAGCACAATCAATACAGTCCTCAGGGTCGATTACCAAGAAATTGGGACCTTCCTTGAAACAATCCACTGGACAAACGTCCACGCAGTCGGTGTATTTGCACTTGATACAGTTTTCGGTAACGACGTGAGTCATGATGTTCGCAATGATTTTTTAAAGGTTAATGCCATTAATTTTACCCAAAGCGCTGGCTTGCCTTACGATTACCCTAAAAACACAAGTGCCGTATGCTAACTTCGCGCTAATGGCGCTTATTGAAAAGACCTTCGCTTCATGATCATTCGTTCTTTGCTAGACACCGACTTGTACAAATTTACGATGATGCAAGTCGTGCTACATCACTTTCCCGCAGCACAAGTGGAGTACCGGTTTCAATGCCGTACGCCCAATGTTGATTTGCGTCCTTATTTAGACGAGATCAATGATGAAATTGATGCCTTATGCAAACTAAAGTTTGCTGAAGATGAGTTGCTATATTTGAGTGAACTGCGCTTTATCAAAAGCGACTTCATTGATTTTTTGAGACTCTTTCATCTGCCTAGGCATTGCATCATCGCGGTAGACGGCAACCGAAACGGTGAAATCGATATTTTGGTCAAAGGGCCGTGGTTACACACCATCCTTTTTGAAATCCCGGTGCTTGCGATTGTCAATGAGGTGTTTTTTCGGCATGCCACGCCACAGCCCGAGTGGGAAGAGGGTCGTCGGCGCCTGCACGAAAAAATCCAATTGGTTTTTAATCAGCCCGATTTAAAGTCTTTCCGGGTCGCTGAGTACGGCACGCGCCGACGCTTTTCACAACGCTGGCACGAAGAGGTCATTCGTATTCTTCAAACGTCTATGGGCTCGCATTTTGCGGGTACCAGTAATGTGTTGATGGCCATGCGGCATGGGGTCACGCCCATGGGGACCATGGGTCACGAGTATCTGCAAGCTTGCCAAGCCCTAGGCCCGAGGTTGCGCGACTCGCAAATGTTTGCCCTGGATACTTGGGCGCGCGAATATCGGGGTGATTTGGGCATTGCGCTATCTGATGTGTACGGCTTGGATGCCTTCTTACGTGATTTTGATATGTTCTTTTGCAAGCTCTTTGATGGCGCTCGACATGACTCAGGTGATCCCTTTGCTTGGGGCGAGCGGATGATTGCACACTATCAAGCCAATCGGGTTGACCCGCGCACCAAGGTGTTGGTGTTTTCTGATGCCCTAACGTTTCCGTTGGCTATTGAAATTGCACGGCAGTTTTCAGGTCGTTGCCGCGTGTCGTTTGGTATTGGCACCAACTTGACCAATGATTTGGGCCCACAGCCGTTACAAATTGTGATGAAAATGGTGCGTTGTAATGGTCAGCCGGTGGCTAAAGTATCAGATGCACCAGAAAAAACGATGTGCGATGACCCAGCCTATCTCGCCTACCTGCGCCAGGTCTTTGACCTGCCGCCTATAAAATCAATACCCGCTGTTTAGCTTCATGGGCAATGCAGCAGCAATCGGCTAAAAAATTTACTCAAACACTTAAAGAGGTATTTAGACCATGAACCCAATCGAACGCGTTAACGTCGGCGCAAGACTCTCTGACATGGCGGTATATAACGGCGTGGCCTATTTGGCTGGGCAGGTGCCTGAAGATGACTCGCTGGATATTACGGGTCAGACTGAGCAAGTATTGGCCATCATTGATGGTTTGTTGCAAAAAGCGGGCACCAACAAATCGCGCATCTTAATGGCGCAAATTTTTGTGGCCAACATGGCAGAGTTTCCTGGCATGAACAAGGCTTGGGATGCTTGGGTCGCGGAAGGTAACGCACCACCGCGTGCCACCATCGAATCCCGGCTTGCCAATCCCAATTTCAAAGTTGAGATTGTGGTCACGGCAGCCGTCTAGTTCGCGCGAAAGCGGTCGGGTGTGACCCGACCCATGATCCAAGCTTGAGGCTCGATGGATAACCTGATTGATCTGGGCGATCCGACCCTTTTAGAGGGCTGGCAAGCTGACCTACCATCGGTTGGGGCTGATTTATTGGCTCGGGTTGCCGCTTGGGTCAAAGATAGGTACGAACCCGGCCAAACGCCGGCCGATGAGCCGCTTGTTCACCATTGCGCAAATGTTGCGCTCATTTTGGCGCGAATGCACACGGATTCGGCAACGCGCGCCACGGCTTTGTTGCTGGCCTTGCCCGACGGTGTGGGTGAGGGTGCTGACCCCGTTGGACAGGCCTTTGGTGCCGATTTAAGCCGACTCGTCAGAGGCACTCGCGCTTTATTAAAGCTCGGTGATTTGGCACGCGAAGCAACGGGTGCTAATGCCAGTGCTGATCGCGCTGAGCGCGACTCACAAAAAGAAATGTTGCGCAAAATGCTGCTGGCGATGGCAGACGACCTTAGGATCGTATTGGTCCGCCTTGCGTCGCGACTTCAGACCCTGCGTTGGTTGGTTAAGCAGAAAACCGAATCAGCGCCAAGCTTCGCGCGTGAGACGCTCGATCTGTATGCCCCTTTGGCCAATCGCCTGGGTATCTGGCAGATCAAGTGGGAAATGGAGGACTTGGCTTTTCGGCTTTTGGATCCGGTGCAATACCGCGACATTGCGAAGAAACTTGAGGAAAAGCGCGCTGAGCGATCACTGTTCATTGACCAAACAATGGCTGAGCTTGAAAGCCTCACGAAGCAAGCTGGTATTTCGGCCACCATCACAGGACGACCAAAACACATCTACAGCATCTGGAACAAGATGCAGAAAAAAGACATCGATTTTGATCATCTTTACGATCTGCGGGCCTTGCGCGTGATTGTTGCCGATGAAAAACAGTGTTACGGCGTTCTGGGTCTTGTTCATGCGCACTGGTCGCCCATCGGTGACGAGTTTGATGATTATATTTCGCGACCCAAGCCCAACGGCTATCGCTCTTTACACACCGTTGTGGCCGATCAAGACGGTCGCGCTTTTGAAGTGCAAATTCGCACACAGGCCATGCATGATTTCGCCGAGCATGGCCTGGCGGCACATTGGCGCTACAAAGAGAGCGGGGCGCCAGCCAATCAAGGCGGGACTGCTGGCGCTGATGATCGACAGTTGGCTTGGATGCGCCAGCTTTTGGCTTGGCAAAGCGACGCGGGCAGTGATCAGGGGCGGATGTCAAACCTGCAAACCGAGTCAGACCGTATTTATGTGCTGTCGCCTCAGGCTCGGGTGATTGAGTTGCCACAACATGCGACACCAGTCGACTTTGCTTATCATTTGCACACCGATTTGGGCCACCGTTGTCGTGGGGCCAAAGTCGACGGTCATTTGGTGCCCTTGCACACGCGTTTACAGACAGGTCAGACGGTTGAAGTCCTGAGCACCAAAGCAGGCGGTCCGTCGCGCGACTGGCTCAATCCACAGCTGGGTTTTTTGGCCAGCCCGCGCGCGCGCGCCAAAGTGCGCGCTTGGTTTAATGCCATCGAGTTACAGCAGCGCATGACGCAAGGCCAAGCGTTGGTCGAAAAAGAGTTACAGCGGCTCGGTAAAACAGCAATCAACCTTGAGCAACTGGCCCAACAGTTGGGATTTGCGCACGCTGACGATTTGTATGTGGCTGTCTCTAAGGAAGAATTTAGCCTTCGTCACATTGACGCGGTGTTTCACCCCCGCGCCGACGACAACCCGCTCGACCCAAGCGCTGCGATGTTGGAGCGACAACCCCATCGAGAGGTGCAATCGAGCGCTGGGGTGTTGGTCCAAGGGGTGGGTTCGCTGATGACGCAACTCGCCCGCTGTTGCCGGCCAGCGCCACCTGATCCCATCGGTGGTTTTATTACCCGAGGCAGGGGCGTGTCGGTACACCGATCTGACTGCTCGAGTTTTTTGCAACTTCAGCGCCGCCATCTCGAGCGTGTGATTGAGGTTTCTTGGGGTGACACAACCGACAACCTGTATCCTGTTGATGTGGTGGTACGGGCTCAAGACCGTGAAGGCTTGCTTCGCGATTTGTCAGAAGTTTTTGCCCGTTTGAGATTAAATGTGGTGGCGGTTAATACCCAAAGCAAAGGGTCATTGGCGCACATGGTGTTTACTGTGAAGGTTTCTGACGGGGCGAGCCTGCAACGGGCCAATAAAGCCCTTGCTTCCGTTGACGGTGTTATTTCCGTACTGCGGCGTTGAGTACTCACTGTCACGGGTTTGAGACTGCTAAAATCGAAGTATATTGAATGAATTGCCCTTTCGGAGGCATTGGCTGTGAAACCATACGATTTTCCTGATGCAACGGGTCACTTCGGCCCCTACGGCGGCGTTTTTGTGGCGGAAACGCTCATGCACGCCTTGGCAGAGCTTCGCGAGGCCTACGGGCGGTACCAGCATGACCCTGAGTTTTTGGCTGAATTTCACAGCGAACTGAAGCATTTTGTTGGCAGGCCGACGCCGGTCTACCACGCTCGCCGTTGGTCAGAAGAGCTCGGGGGCGCCCAAATTTGGTTTAAGCGCGAAGACTTAAATCACACCGGTGCCCACAAAATTAACAATAGTCTAGGGCAAGCCATGTTGGCTCGTCGCATGGGTAAAACACGCATCATTGCCGAAACTGGTGCGGGTCAACACGGCGTTGCAACCGCGACCGTCTGTGCCCGCTATGGCATGGAGTGCATCATCTACATGGGTAGTGAAGACGTCAAGCGTCAAGCCCCCAACGTTTTCCGCATGAAACTACTTGGCGCGACAGTTGTGCCGGTTGAGTCGGGCTCCAAGACACTGAAAGACGCTTTGAATGAAGCGTTGCGCGACTGGGTAACCAATGTTGAAGGTACTTTCTACATCATTGGCACGGTCGCCGGACCACATCCTTACCCCATGATGGTGCGCAACTTCCATTCGGTTATTGGTGAAGAGTCGATTGAGCAAATGCCAAAGTATGCCGGTAAGCAACCCGATTACGTGGTGGCTTGCGTGGGTGGTGGCTCAAACGCCATGGGTATTTTCCATCCCTATTTGTCTCACGAAGGCGTCAAACTGGTGGGTGTTGAAGCGGCCGGTCACGGCATTGAAACGGGCCAACACGCGGCCTCGCTGTCTGCCGGCCAAGTTGGTGTTTTGCATGGCAATCGCACATACGTCATTCAAGACAAAGATGGTCAGGTCCGTGAGACGCATTCGGTGTCTGCTGGACTCGACTATCCTGGCGTAGGGCCAGAACACGCTTGGTTAAAAGATTCAGGTCGCGCCACTTATGTGGGCATAACTGACGATGAGGCGTTAGAAGCCTTTCATAAGTGCTGCCGCATCGAAGGTATCATCCCCGCTTTAGAAACGGCGCATGCTTTGGCTGAAGCCGCGCGCTTGGCGCCAACGCTGTCCAAGGATCAAGTCATTCTCGTGAATTTGTCAGGTCGCGGTGACAAAGACATTAACACCGTGGCTCAGCAAGCTGGCATCGGTCTTTAAGTAGGAACAAACGTGACTATTGAGCGTATCGCTACCGCCTTCTCCCAAGCCCGTGCGTCTTCTCGCGCGGCTTTAATCCCGTACATCGCGGCTGGTAACCCATTGCCTGAGTCGACAGTGCCATTGATGCATGGTTTGGTCAAAGCGGGGGCTGACATCATTGAGCTAGGCATCCCGTTTTCTGATCCGATGGCCGATGGACCAATCATTCAAAAAGCCGCTGAGCATGCCATTGCCCAAGGCGTGGGTTTGAGCAGTGTTTTGTCGATGGTTCAAGATTTCCGCCAGACCGATACTGAGACGCCGATTGTTTTAATGGGATACGCCAATCCCATTGAACGCATGGGACAAGCTGAGTTTGTTCAAAGAGCAGCCGCTGCTGGTGTGGATGGTGTGCTTGTCGTGGATTACCCGCCTGAAGAAGTTGTGGAATTTGGCGAAATGTTGGCGGCCCATGATTTGGCCCCCATTTTTTTGCTGGCCCCCACATCAACCCAAGCACGCATTAAGGCGGTGAGCCAGATTGCCAAAGGATACGTCTACTACGTTTCTTTACGTGGCGTCACCGGTGCTGGCCACCTTGATACGGCTGATGTTGCCGCACAGTTGGCACGCATCCGTGAATTCGTGTCGATCCCTGTGGGTGTTGGGTTTGGTATTGGTGATGCTGTGACGGCAGCCAAAGTCGCTGAGGTGGCTGATGCAGTGGTTATTGGTAGCAAACTGATTGACATCATGAATAAGGCTTCTCAGCCTTGTGAGAAGGACAAGCAAACCCAAGCTGCGATTGATGCCGGGTGCGCTTGGTTAAGTGACATACGTTTGGCGCTCGAACAATCGGCTCGCCAGCTGGCCTAGCACCATTTGGCCATTGAGCCTTTTTACTGAGCCCCAAGCCAACGGATAAAAAAATGAGCTGGTTAGAAAAACTATTACCGCCACGCATCAATAAAAATGTCGACCCCAATGCCCGTCGTGTGCCTGAAGGATTGTGGGTCAAGTGCCTGTCCTGCGAATCTGTCTTGTATAACGAGGACTTGGCTGCCAACCTTCATG
Organism: Burkholderiaceae bacterium; assembly: GCA_017857895.1. GTDB lineage: Bacteria > Pseudomonadota > Gammaproteobacteria > Burkholderiales > Burkholderiaceae_B > Algicoccus. The sequence goes on from JAFMCG010000012.1 coordinate 19,924, forward strand.
TGTGTCCAAAATGTGATCATCACATGCGGATTGGCGCCCGCGCCCGGATTGATTCTTTACTTGACGTTGAAGGGCGACAAGAAATCGGGCAAACCACGCGATCAATGGATCCATTGAAATTTCGCGACTCTCGTAAGTATCCCGAACGCCTGCAAGAGGCAACCAAGCAAACGGGTGAGACCGATGCGTTGGTGACCATGTCAGGAGCCATTCACGGTGTGCCTTGTGTGCTCTCATGCTTCGAATTTGACTTCATGGGTGGCTCAATGGGGTCCGTGGTCGGAGAGCGGTTCGCACGGGGTGTCAAAGCCGCCATTGAACAAAGAACGCCATTTATTTGTGTCGCTGCCTCAGGTGGGGCACGCATGCAGGAGAGCTTGTTTTCATTGTTGCAAATGGCTAAAACCAACGCTGCTTTGACGCAACTCGCTGCAAAACGACTGCCTTTCTTCAGCGTGCTAACTGATCCCACCATGGGTGGCGTCTCTGCAAGTTTCGCCTTCGTTGGCGACGTTGTCATCGCCGAGCCACGTGCACTGATCGGATTTGCTGGTCCTCGAGTTATTGAACAAACGGTTCGAGAAAAACTGCCTGAAGGATTTCAGCGTTCAGAGTTCTTGTTGCAAAAGGGTGCCATCGATATGGTTGTGGACCGCCGCCAGTTGCGCGAGGAACTGGCAAGGATGATGGGCCTTTTTATGAATCAGGCCGTAGATGTGCCGACAGCAAAATCAGCGTAGCCAATGCCTGCGACACCAGCCTGATAGTGGACAATCGTTTGGCAACAAAAAACCCAGCTTAAGAGTCCAAGCTGGGTTTTTTGTTGTTAAAGGCTCGGGTCAAACGCGTGCGTTAAACACCGTTTGGGTCATGAGTGGGTAGGGCAATGCCCCACCCATCCCATCACATCGGTGCGCGGGTTTCGACTTGGACTAACGTTGGAGCCGCGACCAAAGTGGCTCGCTTTGGTTCGCGACCAAAACGGGCTTGTGCCTGCGAGCGTATCGTTTGCTGGGCTTGTTCAACACGTGTTGCGTCACTTTCCACCCATTGCAAACCCGCTTGGCTCACCAAGGCAATCAGTGCCTCCTTGCTGGCTGGTGGTGTTGCTGGCGTTTGGCCTTTTGGCTGTTCGACCACGGGCTGTGCAAGGGCGACGGCTACGGGTTGCGCAACAACTGTTGTGGGTACTGGCTCAACGGCCGTTGTCACCACCTGAGTGAGGACTGGCTGGCTAACTGCTGGCGTTACTTCAGTTGCTGGTGATAAAACTGGTGTTGCCACTGGTGCAATCACTGGATTCACAACTTCGGTTGCTACCTCAGCAACCACCGCAGGTACAGGTGCTTGGCTCACAACTTCGGTCACAGCATCAGTAACAACGCTTGAAACCGCCTCTGTGGCCACTACGGGTGCAGCGATCGCAACCACTGGCGCGACAACTGCTGGTGTTTCGGGCTCATCCGATTGTTCAGGCGCAGCCATTTCGACAGCACTTGAGTCATCATCTTGCGCATTTGTTGTCTCGTCAATGCTTGTGCTGTCACCCGTACGGCGTCCACGGCGTCCACGACGGCTACGACGACGTGGCTTTTCGGCTGTTTCGTCAGTGGTTGTCGCGTCAGCGTTCAGGCCTGGTTGGCTGGTATCAGTCGATACGCTTGTTTCCACTGCTTCATCGGCGACAGGGCCTGCTTGATCGTTTAAGCGTTCTTCATTGCCCGTTGCGAGTTCGGTCTGGTTTTGTTTGGTACGTCCGCGACCGCGTCGACTGCGTCGAGCGCGTTGAGTGGTTTCACCAGCATCTGAGTCCTCTGTGGGGGCTGTGATGGCAGCAACAGGTTGGATAACGGCCTTGTCGTCGGCTTTATCGCCTGTCGCGTTGCGATCTGTGCGGCGATTGTCTGAGCGGCCTCGACGGTTGCGCTGGCCGTTGTTGCTGCGAGCGTTTCGTGACGACGGTTCTTTTGTGGGGGGTGCTGCAACTGGTGCGGCTTCTGGTTCGCTGGCAAATAGCTTGCTGATCCAAGCGCCAATTGCTTTAAACAAACCGCCCGATGAGACTTCGCTGGCTTGAGCCGTGGCAAGGCTCTTCGCAGGACGAGGCGTTGGCGCTGGTGCTGGTTGTGCAGGCGTTACGCCTTTGACCAAAGCCTCTGGTTTTGTTTTGGTATCAAGTTCCTTAGGCGCCCAAGCCAGATTGGTGGAGGGGGCCTCAAGGAGCTCAAAGCTGGTCTTCACATCTTCAAGGCGAGGGTCATCATGACGCAGTCGCTCAATGATGTGATGCGGCGTTTCGATGTGCTTGTTGGGAATGATCAGTAGGTTGACTTTAAGCCGCGCTTCCATCTTGGTGATGTCAGCGCGTTTTTCATTGAGAAGGAAAGTGGCGACTTCGACAGGCACCTGAGCGTGCACAGCAGCCGTGTTTTCTTTCATTGACTCTTCTTGCAACAAACGCAACACGTTTAAGGCGCTTGATTCGGCATCACGAATGACACCGGTGCCGTTACAGCGTGGGCAGGTGATGTGAGAGCCTTCATTTAAAGCGGGGCGCAGACGCTGGCGTGACAGTTCAATCAGACCAAAGCGTGAAATCTTGCCCATTTGAACCCGTGCCCGGTCAACATGCAATGCGTCACGCAGTGTTTGTTCAACGGCGCGCTGGTTACGGCTGTCTTCCATGTCGATGAAGTCGATGACAATCAAGCCACCAAGATCTCGCAGTCTGAGTTGGCGAGCAGCCTCTTCGGCGGCTTCTAAGTTCGTGCGGGTCGCCGTTTCTTCAATGTCAGCACCGCGCGTTGAGCGAGCTGAGTTGACGTCGATGGCCACGAGTGCTTCAGTGTGGTCAATAACGATTGATCCACCGGAAGGTAGATCAACTTGACGGGAGTAGGCGGTTTCAATTTGGTGTTCGATTTGAAAGCGCGAAAACAAAGGGACGTCATCTTGATACCGTTTAACGCGCTGAACATTATCAGGCATCACCACGCTCATAAATGCGGTGGCTTGGTCGGCAATGTCATCGGTATCAATCAGAATCTCACCGATATCGGGTGAAAAGTAATCCCGTATGGCGCGAATAACCAAGCTTGATTCAAGGTAAATCAAAATGGGGGCAGCGTTGCCTTTGGCAGCGCCATCAATCGCACCCCAAAGTTGCATCAAATATGAAAGATCCCACTGCAGTTCTTCGGCTGAGCGCCCAATGCCTGCTGTGCGTGCGATGATGCTCATGCCCTGAGGGGTATCGAGCTGCTCCATCGCCTCACGTAATTCTTGACGCTCTTCGCCTTCAACACGACGCGAAACGCCACCGCCACGAGGGTTGTTGGGCATTAAAACCAAATAACGGCCAGCCAGCGAGATGAAAGTGGTCAGTGCCGCGCCTTTGTTGCCGCGCTCCTCTTTTTCAACTTGGATGATCAGTTCTTGGCCTTCACGCAAGGCATCTTGGATGCGAGCGGTGCGCACGTCAACACCTTCTTTAAAGTAAGTCCGTGCGACTTCTTTAAAAGGCAAAAAACCGTGTCGTTCTTCGCCGTAGTTTACAAAGCAAGCTTCCAAACCTGGTTCGATTCGTGTGATGACGGCTTTGTAGATATTGCCCTTACGTTGCTCTCGTCCTGCGGTTTCGATATCGAGGTCGACAAGCTTTTGCCCATCGACGATTGCAACGCGCAATTCCTCTTGATGCGTTGCGTTAAATAACATGCGTTTCATTCAAATTCTCCGTAAGTTAGCGGGCTAATATGCCGCGCAGCCAAGGGAGACCGATCACGCTATTGTGAAGAAATGAAACGGATGTTCGCGCACAACGACGCTCGCACAGTGGCGAGCGTTGTGTTCGTTAGGCCAGCGTGGCCCTGTAAGGGCCGCTATCCTTGTTTTTTAGCCGGTAATTAATCAACACAAAAATACCAGGTTAAAACGCTGACAACATCGGGCAAATCTACTGCCCGATATAAGAAATTTGATAGTTTCTTCTTTCGATTTTTTCGTCGTTTGCGCCCAGATCGTTTCGGATCGAGCATCGGTCACCCCAGGTCTGAATGTGCTGTCGTTACAATGGCACCAGTCGATGGAGAACGCTGTTATCTGAGCGACTCAACATCGAAAAAAAATTCAGACCTTTTTAGGCTCAATGGATTATATGCTTGTTTTCAATACACTGGGAAGCGATTGTGCGTAGGTCAATGACATGATCGATAAAGAGAAGGGTGTTTTAAAGCCAATTATTCAATGGGTCGAAGTCACCCCATCGCATGACGGCCAGCGGTTGGACAACTTTTTGATACGCCTTTGTAAGGGGTTCCTAAAAGTCACTTGTATAAAGCGGTGCGCGGTGGTCAAGTCAGGGTCAATAAGGGGCGCACGTCGGTCGATTATCGTATTCAGGTGGGCGATGTCATCCGGATTCCACCATTTCGCATGTCCCAACCCAGCCCAAATGCACATCGCGCGCCCCCAAAAACGTTTCCAATTGTTTTTGAAGACGACGGCTTGCTGGTGATCGATAAGCCGCCGGGTGTGGCCGTCCACGGTGGTAGCGGCGTTTCGCACGGGGTGATTGAATCGCTTCGCGCGGCACGACCAGAGTTGGCTTTTCTTGAGCTTGTTCACCGATTGGATCGAGACACGTCCGGTCTATTGATGCTGGCTAAGCGGCGCCAAACACTTGTTGCGCTGCATCAGCTCATGCGCGATGGACAGGTTCGTAAGCATTACGTGGCGCTCGTTGAAGGTCGGTTCCTCAATGATCGTCAACATATCAGGCTTGGCTTAACCAAATGGAATACCGTCAGTGGCGAGCGCCGAGTCAAAGTGGATGCAGACGGCCAGGCGGCCCATACAATTGTGTCTTGTTTAAGCCGATTGGCCCAATATTCCTTGGTCGATGCGGAACTTAGAACAGGTCGGACCCATCAAATCAGGGTGCATTTGGCCTCAACGGGTCACCCCATTGTGGGCGATGACAAGTACGGCAAAGACCAAACCCGCGATTTTTTCAAGCAAAATGGATTCTCCCGTATGTTTTTACATGCTCGAACGTTGTCTTTGGTTCACCCCTCGACGGGGGAGTTATTGACTTTGGAGGCACCCGTGCCTGCGCTTTTTGAACAAGCGCATGCCTTTGTTCGGGATATTAAGGATGAGTCTAAATGAGTGATTATTCGCTGGTTGTGTTCGATTGGGATGGCACGTTGATGGACTCAACGGTAGATATTGTGCGAGCCATTCAAGCGGCCTGTGTCGATTCCGGGTTACCGGTGCCTGACGATGAGCAGGCGAGCTGGGTGATCGGTTTGTCACTGGAGCCAGCACTTAACCACGCGGTGCCTGAACTGACTGACGAAAAGCGACCTTATTTTTTAGAGCGTTACCGCTATCACTACCTCAGTCGTGATCCCAAGCTGGTTTTGTTTGAAGGTGTGCCCGAGATGCTCGAAAAATTGCGCCAAGGGGGCGTCGCGCTTGCCGTGGCCACCGGGAAAAGCCGTGTTGGACTGGACCGCGTATTGCGCAACACCGGTATTGGCGAATTCTTTACGGTCACCCGGTGTGCAGATGAAACATTTGGGAAGCCCCACCCAGGTATGCTGTATGAGATTATGGATGTTGTCGGCGTTGAAAAATCATCGGTCATCATGGTGGGTGACACCTCACATGACTTACAGATGGCAGCCAACGCAGGTGTGCATGGATTGGGTGTGTCCTACGGCGCTCATCCAGAGAAGGCGTTACGCCAACAGCCTCATCAAGCCTTAATGCATGACGTTTTGAGTGTGAATCAGTGGCTAAGCACAAAGACCCGACCTTGGGCACCCATGGAGATTTGAGATGACCCGTTACCACTACCCTGAGCCAAAAAGCAGTGAAATCACGCCTGAACACGTTTGGACCAAGCGCCGGCAATTGCTGGCCAGTGGTGCCTTGATGGCCGCTGGTGGGGCGCTGCCGCTCGCGAGTGCCATGGCGCAGCGATCAAAGTCCTCTGATTGGGCTCCCCTAGTGGCTAAACCAAATCCTCAATACGTCGTGATGGATGCTTTGACGAGCCAAAAAGATGTCACCACTTACAATAATTTTTATGAGTTCGGTCTAGACAAAGCAGATCCTGCCAAATATGCGGGTGCCATGAAGATCGAACCGTGGTCTGTTGAAATTGAAGGCGAAGTGGCTAAGCCAGGCACCTATGGTTTGGAGGAGTTGCTCAGCCTGTCGCCCATGCAGGACCGGGTGTATCGCATGCGTTGTGTGGAAGGGTGGTCTATGGTGATCCCATGGATTGGTTACCCTTTGTCCGCGTTGCTGAACAAAGTTGAGCCCACGGGCAATGCGAAGTACGTTGAGTTTGTCACTGACATGCAGCCAGACGTGATGCGAGGCTTAAGTTCTTCGGTGATTGACTGGCCTTATCGCGAAGGATTGCGAATGGATGAAGCCATGCATCCTCTAACGCTGTTGACATTTGGCGTCTACGGCACGGTTTTGCCGAACCAAAACGGTGCACCTGTGCGGCTAGTGGTACCTTGGAAGTATGGGTTTAAGTCAGCAAAGTCACTGGTTAAAATCCGCGTAACTGAAAAGCAACCGCTCACCAGTTGGGTGGCTGCGGCTGCCTCTGAGTACGGTTTCTATGCCAACGTCAACCCCGAGGTGCGACACCCTCGATGGACACAAGCAACTGAACGTCGTATCGGCGAGGGGGGGTTCTTCACGCCCAAACGCCCAACACTGATGTTCAATGGCTATGCCGACCAAGTGGCAAGCCTGTATGCCGGTATGGATTTGAGGAAAAATTACTAGCGCCAGGACGACCAGTGTCTAGGCTCACAGCCCTTTCAGTCGATCGTTATAAACCGGCCTTGCTGTTGCTTGGCCTATTCCCTTTGGCGCGGTGGTTTTGGCTGGGCTGGCAAGGTGAACTGACAGCCAATCCGATGGAATTTTTAACGCGATCGTCAGGCACCTGGGCGCTGGTTTGCCTGCTGGTAACGCTATCGGTGAGTCCAATACGTGACGTGCTTAATCAGCCTGCACTTGTGAGGTTGCGCCGCACCTGTGGTTTGTTTGCGTTTTTTTACGCGGCCTTACACGCCATCACTTGGGCTTGGTGGGATCAAGGCTTTGTGTTGGGGTTGATGTGGCGCGACGTGATCGATCGCCCTTTCATCACCGTTGGAATGCTGGCCTTTTTGGCCCTGCTAGTGCTTGCGTTGACGTCAAACCAATGGGCCATGCGAGGGCTTGGTAAGCGCTGGAAGCGATTGCACCGTTTGATTTATCTGATCGGTGCACTGGTCATCCTCCACTACTGGTGGCATAAGTCAGGTAAAAACGACTACGCAGAGGTTTTGGTTTATGGCGCTGTGTTGCTGGTTTTGTTGGCGTGGCGGTTGGTTGGCCCCAGGCTGATTGCTCGATTTAGGCCTGAAACAAAAAAAGCGTCGGCCAACTAGCCAAGTCCGGCGTCGGTTGACGGCGCCAATCGGCAATGGTGCGTGTTTTGACCCATTCGTGCTCGCCTGTTAGGTCGCGTGCCACGCAAAGTCGTGTTTGCGGCGCCAGTGTCTCAATCAGACTTTGAAACATGGCGACATTTCGGTAAGGTGTCTCAATCAGTAACTGACTTTGTTTTTGTCGCTGTGAGATTTGTTCCCATTGCTTGAGTTGCAGCTTTCTGGCGTCAGGCTTCACAGGCGCATAGCCGTGAAAAGCAAATCGCTGGCCTTCGAGTCCGCTGGCCATCAGACCCAACACAATTGATGATGGACCTACCCAAGGTTTGACCGTGATTTTTAACTGATGGGCGAGGGCGACAACACGCGCGCCAGGGTCAGCCACGGCTGGGCACCCCGCCTCTGAAACCAACCCCATGTCTTCACCCTGCAAAAGCGGGGTCAGCCATTGGCGAATCATGGTGTCATCTGCCCTGCTGCTCAAGGTGTGAATATTGATCGTTTGTAGCGGTTGCGTCAGGTTCAATTGCTTAAGAAACGCCCGGGCGGTTTTTGCGTTTTCAGCGATGTAGTGCGCCAGCGCACCGGCCTTTTGCTGCGCCGAGGCAGGTAGCCAGTTATTTATCGGTTGCTCTGAAAGGCCGACGGGAATCAGGTGCAGGGTGCCAGTAGTAACCGCTGATGGGCGAGGCTCGGTCATGGTTGACTCAATACGTGGTGGTTTAAAGGGTTGTGCCCGGCGCGCGAAAGCATGGCCGTGAGTTGGATCAGTGGCAGGCCGATAATGGCTGTGGGGTCATCACTGGTGAGTTTATCCAGCAGCGAAATGCCCAAGCCCTCGGCTCGAGCGCTGCCGGCCACGTCGTAAGGGCGTTCAATGTTGAGGTAGCGGTCTATTTGGCTCGGCGTTAAAGGCTTAAACAACGCGTGACACTCGACGACTGATAGTTGCCGACTCGAGGCGCAGACAACGGCTAAAGCGCTGTAGAAAGTCACTGCTCGCCCTGATAGTTGTGCCAACTGCTTAGCAGCGGCCTCATGCGAGCCGGGTTTGCCCAGCGCTTGGCCGTCGAGATCAAGGACTTGGTCGGCGCCAATCACAACAGAATCAGGCTGATGCAAAAGAACTTTTAGGGCTTTTTGCAAGGCCAAACGACGAGCAGTTGCTTTGGGAGTTTCCCCGACTTTTCGCCGCTCGTCGATGTCTGGTGATTCGGTTATAAAGAACAAACCCAAGCGAGATAGCATTTCAGAGCGATAGCGCGAACTCGACGCGAGGATCAAAGAGAGGGGGTGATTGGATGTTTGCAACACACTCATTTGTTCTGGTGGTGGTTTTGGCGTTATGATAACGGGCTTTGCTAGTCAAAGCGAATGCACTCAGGGCTTGAATTAACGTTGACTGCTCAGGTGCAAAGTGCGCAGTGACCCTCTTCTCGGATGCAAGCAATAGTGGAACTGTCGTTATGACCATAGATCCGACAGAGGCGATTCGTCCTTGGGATGAAGACCGTGCTTGGCGCATGGCTTGTCTTGCGCGATGGGGCATGCCCAAAACGGTCGACTTACAGCGTTTCGCGAGAGAGTCTCAGCGCGTTGATGGTGCATTTGCCATCCGGCGTTTGGTTAGATTGCTAGAGGGGTTGCCAGAGCAGTCCTTAGTCAGAAATGTCAGCGTTGCCGCCGAGCAAGACAATGGTGTGGTTTGGTATTCATTGACGGGACAAATGCAGCTTGGGCGTAAGCCGCAAGTGTTACTGAAAGTGCAGGCTCAAATCTTGCTGACATGTCAGCGATGTATGCAGCCGTTGATTTACACGGTCAATGAGTCGGTTTTGTTTGATGTGGTTCGTCAAGAAAGTGCACTTAATGATGCCAATGATGCCGAGCCATTTGACCCGGAGACGCCTGAAGAGCTGATGGCCGACCCGCGGTTTGATATTGAGCAGTTGATTGAAGATCAGTTGATATTGGCAGTGCCGTACGTGCCAAAACACGAAAACTGTACGGCGGCAGCGTCGCCATCGCAAGAAGAGCCAGAGACACCTCGGGTATCACCGTTTGGTTCGCTCGCTGCATTAAAGGGTCGATGAAAGTCGACATATTGTTTTTTAGAATGTTGTTAGATTGATAGCGCGCTACAATCTGCGCTAATTTAGGAGTCATCATGGCTGTTCAGCAAAACAAGAAATCACCTTCCAAGCGCGGTATGCACCGTTCGCATGACTTTATCTCGACGCCGCCTACAGCGATTGAGCCAAATACGGGCGAATTGCACCTGCGCCACCACATCAGCCCAAACGGCTTTTATCGTGGCCGTAAGGTTCTGAAGACGAAGGCCGACGAGTAAGTTTGAACTTGACGTGAGCTATGGGCATTTGATGCCCTCAAAGGCCCCGTGAGCACACCTGTTCATATAGCGATTGATTGCATGGGTGGTGACGTTGGTTTACCAGTCACCATTCCGGCCACGCTAGCATTCGCCCAACAGTTTCCAGCGACTGTCCTGCACCTAGTCGGGCGGCAGGATGAGATCGCTCGCGAGCTTGAAAAGCACCATCACCGTTTTCCTAGCATTGATCGCGATCGTCTCGAGATTTTGCACGCGTCTGAGGTGGTCACCATGGAGGATTCGGTCGAGATTGCGTTAAGACGCAAAAAAGATTCTTCCATGCGTGTTGCCGCCCAAGCTGTTAAGGAAGGTCGGGCTCAGGCTTTTGTGTCGGCGGGTAACACTGGCGCACTGATGGCCATTTCACGGTATGTTCTCAAAACGCTAGATGGCATCGACCGGCCAGCGATAGCCGCTGCTTTGCCAAACCAAAAGGGTGGTACCACCACCGTTTTGGACTTGGGCGCCAATGTCGACTGCTCGCCCGAACACTTGTTGCAGTTCGCCATCATGGGTACTGCCCTCGCGCAGCGAGGGCATGGTGCTGAGCTGCCTTCGGTCGGATTGCTCAATATTGGTGAAGAGGTGATTAAAGGCAACGATATTGTCAAACAAGCCGCGGACTTGTTAAGAGCCAGTTCATTGAATTTTGTCGGTAACGTCGAGGGCAATGACATTTTCAAAGGCACGGTCGACGTGGTTGTTTGTGATGGATTTGTGGGCAATGTTTTGCTTAAATCGGTAGAAGGGCTATCGCATATGCTTGGCAGCATGATTCGAGAAGAATTTCACCGTAATTTTTTGACCATGCTAGCGGGCTTGTTGGCCCGGCCAGTGTTAAATCGATTTCGGCGCCGAGTGGACAATCGGCGCCACAACGGTGCGGCGTTGCTTGGGCTTAAAGGTGTTGTTTTCAAAAGTCACGGGTCAGCCGACGAGTATGCTTTTAAGTATGCGCTTGAGCGCGCACATGACGCTGTGACGACCGGATTGCTTGAGCGAATTTCCGAGACGATCACCGGGCTCACCAAGAGCCACGCTCATGAGCAAGCTCAGGCCCGTGAGACTGTTTTGACTTCGGTAACTCAAAAATGATGAAAGACGCCAGAATCTACTCGCGAATTAGCGCCACAGGCAGTTATTTGCCAGCCCGTGTGGTGACCAACGAGGCATTGGCCGTTGAGTTGGCGCTCAACGGTGTTGAAACGTCAGACGAATGGATTGTTTCAAGAACGGGTATTCGTCAGCGACACTTAGCCGCGGCAGGCGAGATGACCAGCGACTTGGCTTGCGAAGCGGCCAAACGGGCGTTGGCACACGCCGGAAAGTCTGCCAACGACATTGATTTGATTATCTTGGCCACTTCAACACCAGACATGGTGTTTCCCAGTACGGCCTGCTTGGTGCAAGCCAAACTAGGCAATCACGGTGCGCCAGCCTTTGATCTTCAGGCGGTGTGTAGTGGCTTTGTTTACGCCTTGGCGACTGCTGATGCCTTTATTCGTTGTGGGCGCGCGAAATGCGCGCTAGTGATTGGTGCGGAGGTGTTTTCTAATATTCTGGATTGGAAAGACCGTGGCACCTGCGTGCTTTTCGGTGATGGCGCTGGTGCGGTCTTGCTCGAAGCAAGCGAAGAGCCTGGGATTCGAGCCGCACAACTTCACGCTGACGGCAGTTTGGCCGGCATCCTTTGCACGCCAGGCAATGTCACCCATGGCCAGGTAACCGGCGATCCCTTTTTGCGCATGGATGGACAAGCCGTCTTCAAGCAAGCTGTCTCAGTGCTCGAAAAGTCTGCCCGTTCTGTTGTCGAAGAAGCTGGGCTGTCGCTTGCACAGATAGATTGGTTGATCCCGCATCAGGCGAATTTAAGAATTCTTTCCTTTCTGGCTAAAAAGCTCGGTACTGGGATGGACAAGGTTGTCGTCACACTGGATCAGCATGCCAATACTTCTGCAGCAAGCGTGCCGTTGGCCCTCGATGCGGCCTGCCGCGATGGGCG
>JAFMCG010000128.1 GCA_017857895.1 Burkholderiaceae bacterium
ACACGAAACCAAAAGAATCACGCCTAAGCGCCAGCTGAGCGTCATCACTCATGGTGGTCAAGTCCTGGCCTTTGAAGAGCATTCGCCCTTCGTCTGGCTGCTCCAAACCCGCCAATAGGTTTAGTAGGGTTGATTTACCAACGCCAGAGGCGCCCTGTAAGGCCAGTTGCTCGCCGGGGGCCACTGACAAATCAAGGCCGCGAAACAGCCACCGTTCGGGTGAAACGCGCCGTGAAAGGCCTTCGGTTTGAAGTAGGGTCATGTTCAGACTCAAGCGGTTGTGGTGCACTAGCTGTGGTGCCCTTGTCGAAAGCGCTCGGGCTGTGGCTAAAAATGTACCACCAAGGTCGTTGGCAAACCGCTAGAGGCGTGTGGGTGTCTAGGGTTGTGCGCGGTCAGCGTCCAGAACGGATTGACACGCCTTTTCTATGGCGTCAAACACATTCTCAGGGACAGTGAGACTGAATTGCTTGCGTCGATTTTTTGAAAGAATGGCGTCGTGTTGTAAGCATGAGAGCGTTAGCGTCGTAAGGTCATTGCCCCGGACATCAAATTGTTCATTAACCAACTGGTAGGCTCGGTCAAAGCGGTCCAGAAATTTGGTTTCTTCACTGAGATCTTGCTCAAGCGCTTGATGGGCCATGCTTAGACCAAACGTCACCGCTTCTGTGGCGTCCCAATAGCGATAAAGCGAATCATCACCATTAAATCGCAGGTCGTATTGTTCGTCACCAACCCAGCGCACATCCCATTGACGCCGCATTGGCAAGGAGTAACTATGTAAGGCTTTGAGGTAACCCGACTCGTTGCGTTTCATGGCCACGGACACCGGTAACAGCAAGCCATGGGCGAGCTGACCTGACTGGCACAGGGCGTAGTGAAATAAAAATCGAGACAATCGGCCATTGCCGTCCATAAAGGGATGGGCGAATACGAATCCAAACGAAGCGAGCGAGGCAGCAACAAGTGGATCTATGATGCGTGGGAGATCGTTGGCAAACGAAAGCACTCCTTTCATCAGCGTTTGGAGCAATTGCGGCGGTGGTGGAATGTAGGTGATACCCGCAGCACCCCGCAAAGGCCCGCGCAACCAGTTTTGCTGGAAACGAAACGAGGCGGCTAGGTCAAATGGATTTGTGATGGCTGCATTTTGGAGTTCGACCAAGTAGTCTTCGTCCATTTGGCGAGGGGTGTGCGCTTGCTTTAAAAGGGTGACAAAGGCTTCGGCTTTGCCCTGAGTGGGTGATTCACGTTCGATGGCAAATGAACTTTCGGTCTCATGTAAGTACACCCAAGCCAGTGCCCTGTCTGTTGCATGGTCTGCCAGGCTGTCGATAAATGTTTGGGCACGTTCTAAGATTTGAAGCCCAAGCAATGTTTCGATCTCAGCGGTCCGCTCAACAGTGGCGCAATAGTTAAGGTTACCCAAGCCGTTGAAATTAACGCGCCAGCGCGCATTGCGCTCCCCCGGCGCTGTGAGATATCTCGAGCTGTCAAAAACATCAACAGTCGGACCACTTATAACAAAATCACCTTCGAGAGTCTGTTCATTAAAAGCTTCCCAAAGAAACCCTAGCACACGGACATAACGGCTTGATGGCGTGGCTTTAACAATCTTAGATTCAAGTACGAAGTGCAACACGGTTTAAAGACTGGTGAAACACTTCGTACTTGAATCTAAGATGCTAATTTAACAAGATCGATCATTTTAAAGTACACCTAAGGTTCAAATCAGATCTTCGCGTGGTCGATTTATGCAACTGAATGACATCGATGTGCTGGTCTTCATTCGCAGTGTGGAGCAGCGCAAACACGAGAAGCAGCTAAGTCGTCAGGTCAGCCATGGTTGTAAGGCGTTTGCATTCTCGCTAGTTCAATTTGCTCGCGCTAAGCTAAGTATAAATTAATTTAATCGGTGGATTGTTGGGAATAAATGCTTACGTGGCAAAATAAGTATTTTTGGATCAAAGAAAACCATGACCAAAGCTTATTGGATCAGTGCCTACCAGTCGATCAACGATGATGATGCCCTTGCCGCCTATGCCAAACTGGCAGGCCCTTCGCTTAGCGCTGCAGGGGGGACTTTTTTGGCGCGTGGTATGCCAGCCGCCGTGAAGGAAAGCGGGCTGCAAATGCGCACAGTGTTGATCGAGTTTGATAGCCTAGATGCTGCCTTGACAGCGTATGACAGCCCAGGATACAAAGAAGCACTCGAGAAGCTCGGCACCAATGCTGTTGTTCGCGAGATACGGATTATCGAAGGCGTTTGATCAACGCTTGTGCGACCTTGGTCTACACAATGCCTGAAACATCTAGCCAGAAAAATCGTACAGTCTGGCAGGATTGTGGACCAAAACCCTTTGCGCTAGTGGCGGTTCGAACCAATCGAAAACAGTGCGAAATAAGCGGTGCGTGTCAATTTCGCGATAGGCCTTGATCGTCGGATGGTGCTCAGCCTGACCGGCATGTTTCGGGGTGTGCGGCCAGTCACTGCCCCAGACCAAGTTCTCTGGATTGATGATCGCCAATCGACGGGCAAGATCAGCCAAATTGAGATCAAAGGCATCATCAGTGACTCGATAGTTGCCAGATAATTTGATGTACGTGTTTCCTGATCCGAATAACCGAAGAACGGCTAGGCTGGATTCATCATCGCATTCACTGACTGAAAGCCCAGCAAAATGATCCAGTACCACTTTGACAGGCGCGGTTTCGATGTCTGTGGCCAGCGCTTGAACCATTTGGCGGTCAACAAAGAGCTGGACATGCCAAGCATGGCGCTCGCACAAACGGATTGCGCTTTGAAGGGCTTCGCGGGCTTGGGTAAGGCTCGCGCCTGCATTGCTTTGCAGGTTCACCCTTAAACCCCTGACGCCCGCCCGATGTAAATCATCCAACTCACTGGCAGATGTCGTGTCGGGCAGCACGGCCACGGCCCGGCCTTGCAAACCTTGCGATGCCAGATGCTCAAGCGCGTCAAGCGAGCAGCGGTTGTCTAGACCGAGTACGCTGGGTTGCACCACCACCGCTCGATCAACACCTGATCGACGCATCATGGCCACCAAGTCAGTTGCTGTCGCGTGCATCGGCGTGTAGCTGCGCATTGGCACAAGTGGGTACTGATCGTGCGGCCCAATGACATGGACGTGGCAATCACACACACCACGTAGAATTGAGGGTTGACTGATGGTGTTCATTTTTAAATCATCTCATATAAGCGATGGTGTTTCACCAACCGTAGAATCGTGGCCAAGTGGGACCTAACGCGGGGGAACCTTCATCGGTTGACGCCACGACATTGTATTCAGGAAATTGAGCGCCGGTAGCACAGGCATGATTGGGTAGTATTCGTAACAGCGTCCCGACCGGCAGCTCAGCGCTGATATCCGCTGTGCAAGTGGGGCTCACGTGACTGATAATCCCATGCTCTTGGTTGGCACCGCTCATGTGATAGTTGAGTAATTTTCCATTGCTGTCGCAGACCTGTCCATAACCGTAGTCGTGCGTTTGGTTCTGCGTGCCACGGTCTCGGCTCATGGCCATCCACCCAGCATCAACGATCGCCCAGCCTTTGTCTTTCTGATGGCCAATGACGGTGGTCAGCACGCTTAAAGCAATATCCTCTGTAGTGCAAACACCAACGTTGGTCATGACAAGATCAAAGAGCACGTAAACGCCCGCCCGAACTTCGGTCACACCTTCTAACGTTTGTGCCGAAAGCGCCGTTGGTGTAGAACCGACACTGACATTTTTGCAAGGTAAGCCTGCGGCGCGCAAACGTGTTGCTGCCAATACACAGAGGCGTCGCTCTTGTTCAGCTAACGCCATTAAAGCGTCTGGCGTGTGCAGGTCATAACTTGAGCCGGCGTGGGTCATCACACCGCCGAGCGTCACGTTGCCTTGTTGTAGATAACGACCAATGGTTAATAATTCGTCGCTTTCTGGATTCACGCCTGATCGGTGGTCGTCGGTGTCAATCTCTATCCACACCTCGAAAGGCGTCTGGTTGGCTTGCGAGAATGCAACGATGGCTTTGGCTGAATCGGCATTGTCGGCAATTATTTTTAGTTTGCATCCGTTGTTAATGAGTGCAGCCGCTTGTTTGAGCTTAGGTGCCACCATCCCAACCGCGTATAAGATATCTGTCATTCCGGCTGCAAAAAACTGCTCAGCCTCTTTCAGCGTTGAAACAGTGATGCCTTGGGCGCCGGCATCGATCTGGGCCTTGGCGATTTCAATGCATTTGGTGGTTTTGACATGGGGGCGAAATGTCACACCGAATTGATTCATGCGTTGTTGCATGCGCTCAATATTGCGTGTCATCCGTTGGTGTTCAATAAGCGCAGCCGGTGTTGAGAGATCCTGCAGTTGCATGGTTGTCTTCCTTTCATTAAACGCGAGCATTGAGACCCAAAAACGTTTGCCATTGCTTAAACAATATCAAATGGCGTCGGTCCGTTCAGCATGGCTGCTTTGCATGGTTGAATGCAGAGCATATTAGTCTCTGGTCAGGTGTGCTTGGAAGACATTTTTCCAGGGGTGATTGTCAGTGCTAGGCTTTTGCTCGTGGCGTCACTCTATGGGTATGTTTTTGATGGTGTTTTTGATTGGCGTGGGTAAAAATCAGGGTCACGCGGGGCAGTGTGTGTTGGCCCCCTCTTATCGGTTGATGAAACAACAATGGCTTTGGGCAAAACGGATTAAACCCGCACCTTAAATGGGGTTTGAACGTCGGTCTTTCCCAAGGCCCTTTAAGCCCTGCGACCGATGGTGCTGTTAATGTGTGTCATACATGGCGAACAAGAAACAATCCGCGTGCAAAAGGGTGCTTCTTTTGTCTTTGGCATGGGGATGTCCGGCGGCACCCTGAAAATGATTCAACAATGACGCCCAACCTCCCCCCTGTGGTTACCTTTAATTGGAAAAACACAAAACGATGTCTCCCATCATAAATGTTCAGCATCTCGTCAAAAGTTATGCTGGCGGCGATCGGGCTTTAGACGATGTGTCGCTTGCCATCAAAAGCGGCGAAATCTTGGCCCTACTTGGGCCGAACGGTGCGGGTAAAACGACCTTGATATCCATCATTTGTGGGTTGACCACGATCACTGATGGTGCTGTGAGCGTGGGTGGGTATGATGTGGTCAAAGACTATCGCCAGGCGCGTTCGCTGATTGGTCTTGTGCCCCAAGAGTTGATGCTTGAGCCGTTTGAGACAGTGCTGTCGACGGTCAGCCTGTCCCGGGGCTTATATGGATGCAAGCCTGACCAGGCTCACATTGAGTCCATTCTGAGCCAGTTGTCCTTGCTAGATAAAAAAGACGCACTGATTAAAGAGTTGTCAGGTGGCATGAAGCGCCGGGTACTGATTGCAAAGGCGCTTAGTCATCACCCCAAAGTTTTGTTTTTAGACGAACCGACCGCTGGTGTTGATGTTGAGTTACGTCGCGACATGTGGCGCGTCATTAAAGAATTAAAGCAACAGGGAGTCACTATCGTTCTAACCACTCACTACATTGAAGAGGCCGAAGAAATTGCCGATAGAGTGGCTGTGATCAATAGCGGTAAGATCCTGCTCGTCGAAGAAAAAGACAAGCTCATGAAGCGACTCGGTACAAAAGAGTTACAGATTGATTTGCACGAGCCGATCAGCGTCTTGCCCGACAACTTGTTAGCGTTTGGTGTGCAAACTTCAGCTGATGGCATGAGTCTTCTCTATCAATATGATGTTAACGCTGAAAAGACAGGCATTTCCTCGCTTCTCTCAGCGCTGGTCTCTGAAGGCATCGTACTGAAGGATTTACGAACCTATCAAAGCTCGTTGGAAGATATTTTTCTCGATCTGGTCACCATGGAAAGCTCATGAATTTTTACGCGATACGTGCCATCTATACCTTTGAGATGGCACGCACCTTTCGCACGAAGCTTCAGTCCGTGGCCTCGCCTGTGATTTCGACAGCACTCTATTTCGTCGTATTTGGTTCGGCTATTGGTAGCCGTATGACGGTGGTAGACGGCATGCCGTATGGCGTCTTTATTGTGCCGGGCCTCATTATGCTCACCGTGATGATGCAGTCTGTGGCCAACGCATCATTTGGTATTTACATCCCAAAATTTATCGGTACGATTTACGAGCCGCTAGCAGCGCCCATATCGCCATGGGAAATGGTGATTGGCTATGTCGGTGCTGCCACAACAAAATCCATTATGGTCGGTCTAATTATTCTAGGTGTTTCGTTTTTATTGGTACCGGTCACCATTGCTCACCCTTTCATGATGCTATTTTTTTTGGTGCTGACGGCCATATCCTTTAGCTTGCTCGGGTTTATTCTTGGATTACTCGCGCGTAACTTTGAACAGTTAAATCTTGTACCGATGTTGATCATCACGCCATTGGTATTTTTGGGGGGGAGTTTTTATTCGATCAACATGTTGCCGCCTTTTTGGCAAACCGTGAGCTTGCTCAACCCCGCTGTCTACTTGATCTCAGGTTTTAGATGGGCTTTTTTTGACACAGCAGATGTGTCCATTACCGC
>JAFMCG010000129.1 GCA_017857895.1 Burkholderiaceae bacterium
CCCGCCGAGAAGCCGCCACCCGGGGTGTACTTGCCGTGAAACTGAACCACCAATGCAAACAACATCAGCAGCGGTATCACCAGCTTGCCGACCACCCGCAAAATGGAATGGTGCTGAACACCACGAACCTTGGCGGCCAAGGCCTCGCTAGAGATGGATTGGCGGCCCTTGGGCTTAAAGCTGAGCACGGAAAGTACGCCAATACCCGCGGTGAAAATCACGATGACTTCACCCAAGGTGTCGTAGCCACGAAAAGATGCCAAGATCGCTGTAACAACGTTGGGTATATTAATTAAGTTGGGCGTTTGCTCAAGATACCAGGGCGCAACATGTTGATGAACAGGCGCCATCGGATCACCGAGCATGGGTTGCTGGAAGGTCGCCACAAATAGGGCCAGCGCCAAGACGCCCAATACAGCAATCGGAAACCAACTGAATCTAGATCGAATAGCCTCTTTCTCACCGGTCAAAGCCAATGCGCCCATAAATAGCACTGTTGACACACCTGCGCCCACAGCCGCCTCAGTCAAGGCCACATCGGCGGCATCAAGGATAAAAAAGTTGGAGGCCATCAGTAAACTGAAAATGCCAAACCACATGCTTGCCACGAACAGGTTAGTGGACAAAACCGTGGCAATGGCTGCGACGGCCACCAACGTCAATGTGATCAGACCAATGAGTGCAATCATAAATCCCTGCCCTCCTTCGATGGGTCTTGGGAACCAAGCTCAGGCTTTAAGCCACCAAGCAATGCGGTGTTACCCAAGGCATAAGACGACACAGGGCCGGTAAAAAGCAAAAAAACCAAAATGGCCAAAAGCTTAAACGTTGCCAATTCCCAACCCGAATGCAGCATCAGGCCAATCAAAATCAACATCGTTCCCAAGGTTTCGGTCACGCTTGCCGCATGAATGCGGGTGTAGAGGTCTGGCATACGGATGACACCCACGCCACCAACCAACACAAAAAAACCACCCCCAGCCAAGAGCAACCATGACAACCCGTCGACGATCATCTCCATCATGATGAGGCCCCATCTTGTTCACCACCAGACAACGGCACGGCTTGTGCGGTTCGCGCCGCCTGGCGGGCCTCACGATTCTGAAAAAACTGCAACACAGCCAACACACCGATGAAATTAATCAACGCATAAGCGAGTGCCAGGTCTAGAAAGTCAGGACGCTCATACAAGTACGCCACAACGGCCACAAACAATACCGTCTTGGTGCCAAACATATTCATGGCTAGGATGCGATCGTAGATCGTGGGTCCCTTTAACCCCCGTATTGTGGCCATCACCATCGCGACCAAGATGGCCAAGCCCGCAGCAATCAACATCAGCGCTCTCCCATGCCGCGCAGTCGTGCCACGCGGTCGTTCATGTCACCAGTGACCACTCCCTGAGCACCCCCGGCGGTCAACGCATGCACGGTAACCAAACCGTTTTCATC
The DNA here is from genome assembly GCA_017857895.1 of Burkholderiaceae bacterium. Taxonomy (GTDB): domain Bacteria; phylum Pseudomonadota; class Gammaproteobacteria; order Burkholderiales; family Burkholderiaceae_B; genus Algicoccus. The sequence goes on from JAFMCG010000129.1 coordinate 1,452, forward strand.
AATGTCAGTGGTCAGCGTCCCGGGCGTGAGCGTGATGGAATTACCAAACAAAACCTCTCGGACTTCGCCACGGCCTTTTGCCTGAACTGTAACCATGGTGGGACTGATCGGCATTTTTTTGGCGAGAATGATTTTGGTGACCTGCAAGCTAGAGATCACGATTTCTTTGAGCAGCCAGGCCCAGTATGGAAAGATGCCAAAGCCCAGGTGCATGGGCACAGACTCATGGTCAACGGTGTCGAATCGGCGCACCAGCCAAACCACCAGCAAACACGAGGCGAGGCCGAGAAACAACATTAACGGAAGATAAAGTCCCGAAAACAAAAGCCACAATACGGCTAGCGTGACAAATAAAACAATAATCTGCATGTAGCGGCCACCCTGTCTTTGTTGAAACAAAACCAATGTCAGGCACGATGTTGTGAGACATCAGTTGCCCTTAATTACCCGGCCAAGGGTCGAACACTCGAGGCATTATAGGGTCACTGTCGCATTATGGAAAATCGACAGACTGTCGCCCCAGCCACTAATCACTCAGTCTATTTGAGTTTGTTGCCATGGCTTGTCTCAACCATAATTGCTGCAGTATGGGCTAGGCAAGGGTAATCTTTTAAAGGATGATCGTGCTGAACAACTCTTAATACAAAAGCGAAATCGGAACACGACATGGCACAAAAAATATTTCCGGGTTTAAAAATTCTCGACCTGACTCGCATCGTAGCCGGCCCACTGTGCACACAGAACATGGCCGATATGGGTGCGACAGTCTACAAAATTGAAAAGCCTGGCTTAGGCGATGACTCGCGTGTGATGGGACCCAAACCTCGCGTCGCCGACGGTCAACGACCGATTGATGCAGCCATGACATTTCTTGCTTACAACCGCGGCAAGCACTCCGTTACCATCGACATCACCAAACCTGAGGGCGCAGCCCTTGTCCGAGCATTGGCCTCGCACTGCGACGTCATGCTCGAGAACTACAAGTCCGGTAGCCTTAAAAAGCTTGGCCTTGATTACGACAGCATCAAGGCCATCAATCCCAGCATCATTTATTGCTCACTGACCGGCTTCGGCCATGACGGGCCCTATGCGGGCCGACCCGCCTATGATTTTATTTTGCAGGGCATGGCTGGACCCATGAGCACTTGTGGCCAACCCGACGGCTCGCCAGGGGCCTCACCCATGCGCACCTCCATGCCCACCACCGACCTCATCACGGGTCTCTATATGAACGTGGCCATTGTGAGCGCGCTTTATCACCGATTAACCACTGGCGAGGGTCAATACATCGAATCAACGTTGCTTGATGCCTCCGTCGCCTATAACGGGCACTTGGCCGTGAGTTATTTGAATTCAGGCGTGATTCCAAAACGTGAAGGCAATGCCAATCCGATTGCGGCACCCTCAGACGTATTCGCCTGCGCCGACGGCTACCTGATCATCGCAGCCGGTAACGACCGGCAGTTTGACGGCTTATGTCAAGCCATTGAAATGTCTCATCTGACAAAAGATGCCCGCTTCATCAGCAGTCAGCAGCGCATCGAAAACCGGGAAGCGCTACGCGAGCAAATCGCCCAACGGGTTTTGCAGCACAGCAAAGCCCATTGGCTGGATCGATGCCGCGAATTCAACGTGCCAAGCGGGCCTATTAACAACATGCAAGAAGTCTTCGAAGACCCTGCGGTCAAACACCGCGGCATTGTGGTGGATGTGCCCACGACTGGCGGGGCGTCTCTGAAACTGGTGCGAAACCCCATGCGCTTCGCCAAGACCCCTGTTGAACACCGCGCGCCGCCAGAGCTCGGTGCCGATACCGACCAAGTGCTAGCACAGGAACTCAACCTTGATAAAGCGGCGCTTGATGCACTCAAGCAAAGGGGCGTGATCTAGCACTGCAGCCCTTTGGCTCGATTATTGCTTACCGAACCAGGGGTTAATACTTCATTTCAGTTAACAAATTTCATCGCAACAATCACGAGGGGAAGAACGTGACCGTCGATATTGCTTTTCAGACAATGACCGAATTGGCCGAGGGCTTGGCCACCAAACAATTCAGTTCTCAAGAAGTCGCACAACACTACTTGGGCCGTATCAGCAAGGCCAATAAAAAGCTTCACGCATACGTCTCGGTTGACGAAGACATGGCGCTAGCAATGGCACGTGCAGCCGATGATCGCCGAGCCAAGGGCATTTCTCTGAGCGCATTAGATGGTGTGCCGTTTGCGGCCAAAGACCTGTGCGAACTCACAGGTCACGTCACCACAGCAGGCTCACAAGCTTGGCACGACCGTCGCAGTGCAACCGACTGCACGGCCCTGATGAAGTTATTGCGCAGCGGTATGGTGATGCTTGGTAAAACCCATATGGTGGAGTTTGCCTTCGGGGGCTGGGGCACCAACCCGGTCATGGGCACCCCTTGGAACCCCTGGGATCTTCGGACCCATCGCGTACCCGGTGGCTCATCAAGCGGCTCAGGCGTAGCGGTAGCGGCTGGCTTGGCGCCAGCGGCCATTGGCTCAGACACGGGCGGCTCGATACGAATCCCGTCGGCACTGAACGGTCTTACCGGCCTTAAAACAACCCATGGCCTGATCAGTTTGCATGGGGCAGTCTCCTTATCGACCTCGCTTGATACTCTTGGGCCCATGACTCACAGCGCCATGGATGCGGGTGCTTGGACCGCACTCATGGCGGGCCCCGATCCGCTTGATCCAGGTAGCCTTAACCGGCCCACCTTTGAATGGCGGGGCGATCAGCCGCTGGATAAACTGCCATTGGCTGGCGTGCGACTGGCTGTTTTACCGGCGAGCCAATACCCGATGCCCGTTGATGAGGCTTCTTTGAAAGCGTTTGACGACGCTTTCAAGATTTTAACGTCGCTTGGGGCTCATCTCACCGAGCTGACGTTGCCCTTTGACTTTGACGACCTGATGAAGCGCAACGGGCAAATCATTGCCGCTGAAGCCTTTGCAATTCATGAAGAGTACGTTGATGATGCCAAGCTGCCGCTCGGACCCGCTGTGCGCCAACGGATCCAAGCCGGTCGAGCCATTTCTGCCGGCCAATACGTGCGCGCCCTTGCCCATCATCGCGCTTGTAGCGCCCAATGGGGTGCCCTGATGCAAAATTACACCGCCCTTTTTACGCCGGCCATTCCTTTCCCTGCGATTGCGGTGGCAGATGTTAATGAGCAGCAAACGCCCATGGCATCATTTTCTCGGGCCGGCAACTACCTGACCGCCTGCGGCCTGGCCTTACCGGCTGGTTTGAATAACGACGGATTGCCGCTCAGTGTGCAACTGTTGGGCAAGGCCTTCTCAGAAGCCGAGTTATTGCGAATTGGCGTGGCCTTTCAGCACGTCACCAACTGGCACCGGGCAAAGCCAGACCTCACTGGCCTCGGGTTGTAAACCAGTCGGCCAGCGAGCACCTTGGCAGTTAAACGCTCGCTGGCCGATCGAATTTAAGCAAAAGGCGCTAAAATCATGGGCTTTCCATCGAATTTGTAGAACTTTTGCTGAAGGAGTGAAAGGTGCCTATTTATGCCTATCGTTGCACCGAATGCGGACACGCTGAAGACGTTTTGCAGAAAATGTCTGATGCGAAGCTAACGGACTGTCCCGCCTGCGGCAAGTCAACCTACGCCAAGCAAGTCACCGCGGCGGGTTTTCAGCTCAAAGGCTCGGGCTGGTATGTAACCGATTTCCGCAATAACGGCGACAAACCCAGCACTGTCACCGCGCCCAGCACCACAGCTGCCGCTGACAGTAAACCGGCGCCATCTGCTGGCTCCGCCAGTGACACCAAATCTGGTGACAGCAAGTCCAGCGAAAGCAAGTCCAGCGAAAGCAAAACGAGCGACAGCAAACCGAATGTCAGTAAACCCAGTGAAAGCAAACCGAGTTCACCAGCACCGGCTGCCACTGGCAGTAATTAGTCGTTAAATAATGTTTTTTCTGGGGTGCCAGCACCCCAGGCCCGCCCCTTAAGGAGCACTTCCGAATGCGTACTTGTTATACCGGTGAGGTTAGCCGCAACCACCTTGATCAAACCGTGACTTTATTTGGCTGGGTACATCGCCGTCGCGATCATGGCGGGGTCATCTTTATTGACTTGCGCGACCGAGCTGGCTTGGCTCAAGTGGTATTTGATCCTGACAACGCAGTGGCCTTTGAAGTGGCTGAGCGACTGCGTAATGAATACTGCATCAAGATCGTTGGTCGGGTGCGTAACCGCCCCGAAGGCACCACCAACAGCGATCTGGCCTCGGGCGAGATTGAAATTCTTTGCGATGGCGTTGAGATTTTGAACGCTTCGGTGACGCCCGCGTTCCAGCTTGATGATGAAAATCTCTCAGAGACCACGCGCTTAACGCACCGTGTGCTTGACCTGCGACGAGGTCAAATGCAAAAAAACCTGACCCTGCGTTATCGGGTCAGCATGGCCGTTCGGCAATACCTTGATCAGCTCGGTTTCATCGATATCGAAACCCCGATGTTGACCAAGAGTACGCCCGAAGGCGCTCGCGACTATTTGGTGCCCTCACGCGTGAACGCGGGTGAGTTTTTTGCTTTGCCACAATCGCCTCAGCTCTTCAAGCAGTTGTTGATGGTGGCGGGTTTTGATCGTTACTACCAAATCACCAAATGCTTCCGTGACGAAGATCTAAGGGCCGACCGTCAGCCTGAATTCACACAGATTGATTGCGAGACCTCATTTTTGGGTGAAGAAGAAATCCGCGCGATTTTTGAAGGCATGATTCGCGACGTGTTTCAATCAACCCAAGGCGTCTCCTTGGCCAATCCGTTCCCTATCATGACTCACGCTGAAGCCATGCGGTTGTATGGCTCTGATAAGCCAGACTTGCGAGTGGCCATGCAATTCACCGATTTGTCTGATGTCATGCAAGACGTGGACTTCAAGGTGTTTGCCCAAGCCGCGCAAACGCCTGGCAGCCGTGTTGTGGCGCTGCGTGTGCCCAACGGCGCCGCCTTATCGCGCAGCGAAATCGATGCTTACACCAAGTTCGTGGCGATCTATGGTGCCAAAGGC
>JAFMCG010000013.1 GCA_017857895.1 Burkholderiaceae bacterium
CATTAAAGGATCTTGTTCATGAAAACCTATCAAATTGCCACCCTAGAGGGTGACGGCATTGGGCCTGAGGTCTGCCAAGCCGCCGTTGCTGTTCTGAAGGCGGCAACGCCACAGACGCAACTGCAGTTTGAACAGCTGCCAGGCGGTGCAAATCATTACCTTCGGTCAGGTCATGTACTCGATCAAGACACATTTACCGCTTGTCAAAACGCCCATGCTATTTTTCATGGGGCGGCGGGTCTACCTGAGGTGACTTACCCAGACGGGACAGAGGTTGGAAATGATCTCCACTTGCAATTGCGTTTTAAGTTGGATTTATATGCCAATGTCAGGCCCATCAAACTGTATGACCCGGCCTTTGCGCCACTGAAGGACTTAAAACCGGGTGGTATTGATTACGTTATCGTTCGAGAAAACACCGAAGGCCTTTATGCCAGTCGTGGTGGCGGCACGCTACTTCGCGATAGTGTGGCCACTGATACGTTGGTGATCACTCGCCACGGCGTTGAGCGAATTGCCAAATTTGCCCTCGAGTTGTCCCGTACCCGTCACGGCGCACCCAGTGACAGTGTGCGCCGATTGACGATTTGCGATAAGGCCAATATTTTGCGCAGTTATGCCTTTTTTAGAGCCGTTTGCCAAGACGTGGCCAAGCATTACTCAGATGTTGTGCTTGATTACGCTTATGTCGATGCCATTACCGTGCACATGGTCAAACGACCAGGCTCTTTTGATGTCATCGTGGCTGAGAATATGTTTGGCGACATTATTTCGGATCTTGGTGCCGCCACTGTGGGGGGGCTTGGCATTGCACCTTCAGCTGAGATTGGCGACAACCACGCGTTGTTTCAGGGCTCCCATGGTTCAGCACCCGATATTGCCGGTAAAAACATCGCCAGTCCTTTGGCCACCATTTTGTCGGGCGCTTTTATGTTGCGATGGCTTGGCCAACGCCATGATGATGCGTCGCTGGTTGAGGCGGCGCAACGTATCGAAAAAGCTGTCGAAGATGCGCTTAAGGATCCACTAGCGGTGCCAGCCGATCTTGGGGGGAAGGCCAGCTGCACGGCAGTGACTCAGGCGATCTGCCGTCGCTTAGCCTGACCCCTGATTACCGTATTTAGCGGCCTTTTAGGGGATACTGAGGGTCAACGAATCCATGCGTTGAGGCGTACCCCGGCGGTACTAGACTGTCGACCAATGCTTCGTCTTCAGGCGTGATCTCAACATCTAGAGCGTTGATGTAGTCTTGCCATTGCTCGAGTGTACGAGGGCCGCCTATCACGCCGCTGACCATTCGATTGTTCAGTGCCCACCCGATTGCAAATGTCGTGGGACTCATGCCGCGGTGTATGGCGTGAGCTTTGAGTTGATCGGCAATTTCGATGGACTCGCGACGAAATTCAGTTTGATGGATTCGTTTGTCGCCGCGTCCAGCTCGGCTCTTTGGATCTGGTTGGATGTTAGGCTCATATTTTCCAGTTAGAACGCCACGCGCCAGCGGGCTGTAGGCCACCACACCGACCCCATAGTGGTGACAGGCCGGAATGACTTCTGTCTCGATCAATCTCGTCACGGCGCTATAAGGCGGCTGGCAGACAATGGGTTGAGCAATACCCATCCGCCTAGCCGTTTCGACGATGCGAGCCACACGCCAGCCCCGAAAATTAGAAATACCGTAGTAACGTATTTTCCCTAACTCAATCAGCCGAGCAAAGCTAGAGAGCGTTTCCTCAATCGGTGTGGTTTCGTCATCTTTGTGCATGTAGTAGACATCGATACAGTCAGTCTTCAGTCGCTGAAGGCTTTTATCGATCTCTTGCATGACCCATCGTCTAGACAGACCTTGATCGTTGGGTTCCTTGCCAATCGGATTGGCAACTTTGGTGGCTAGCACCCAACGCGAGCGATCTTTCGCAATCAGCTTGCCCACCATGCGCTCAGACTCACCACCCGCGTAATTATCTGCCGAATCGATGGCATTCAATCCCGCATCACGGGTAACCGAAATTATTTCTTGGGCAACTTTTTCATCGGTTTGGTCGCCAAACATCATGGTTCCAAGCCAAAGGCGAGGGACACGTAAGCCGCTTTGACCAAGCGTCGAGTATTGGGGTGTATTGTTATTCATGGTTGTTTCCAAGTTGTGATGATCGCATGGCTTTGTTTGAATGGTATCGACCGATCTGATTTGTCAGTTTGCCAGTTTGTCATTATTGATGTCGCGTGAATAGAGGATGTGACTGATGGTAAGCTTTACGGCGCATTTCGTCATGCCAACCTAAATTTCAGAAAAAATCAAGGTCCTTCCCCAAAATGGATGAATAATCATGTCCCAAACTCGAGCGTTTGAAGTGTCCTTGCCTGACGGCGCGACGTTATCTTGCACCGTCTTGGGGCAGGGTGCGCCTGTGCTTTGGATCAGCGGTTTGGGCGGCACGGCCAGTTTTTGGGATCCCGTGTGCCCCCGTCTGGATGGCATCATGTCAATCACTTTCGATCAGCGCGGTTTGCGTCAGTCCAAACGCGGGACGGCGGTCGTCGATATTGAGCGCTTGGCGCTCGATGGTTTGGCTATTCTGGATCATTTGGGCCTTCAAAAGGCCCACGTTGTTGGTCATTCAACGGGCGGCTGCATTGCCATGAGCATGGCGCTCGCCTCACCTGATCGCATCAGTCGGTTGGTGATTAGCGGTTCGTGGTCTGGTCCCAATGCCTACATGAACGCCTTGTTTGGCTGGCGTCAACAACTGCTGCAGACCGATGCGAGGCTTTATCAAGCGATCCTGCCATTTTTTTCAAACACACCGCAATGGTTGATTGATCATCCACATCAATTGGCACCTCCAACCGAGACATTGTCCAGTGCGCAAATCGCTGTCGTGCAAGAGCGGATTGCCGCTTTGCTGGCGTTTGACTGTCGGCAAGATGTCGCCGGTCTTAATCAACCCTGTTTGGTAATTGGCGCACGCGACGACATGGTCGTGCCCGCGTTCTTGCAAGTTGAGCTCGCGAACCAGATTCCCAATGCAACCACGCATTTCTTTGAGAGTGGCGGACATTTCTTTCCACATTCACAAAATCAACAATTTATTAGCCTGATGGAAAATTGGTTGTTATCTCATCGCAACGACTAAACCGCAAAGCCGCATCATCGTGCCTTTGAATTGACACAAGGATATGTATCGTGGATCGTTCAGTACAGCAATCAGAAAAGCTCTCAGCCCAGTCTCTCCGAGATCTGGGGTCAACCGCTTTTGAAAGGCTTGGGGTGCCGTTAGATGACGCACGCCTATGCACGGACCTTCTGGTGATGGCGGACCTTTTTGGGTTGAAAACCCATGGGATGAGTCGGCTCGAGTCTTACGGTGAGCGTTTGCGGATAGGTGGCATTAAATCCAAGCCCATGATTCAAATTGAGCGAGTGGCCAACGCAGTCATTAAAGTCAATGGTGACAATGGGCTTGGGCCTGTCGTCGGTATGCGCACACTGCACGCCACCATGGGTGTTGCTCGTGAGCATGGTGTTGGTATCGGTTTGGCTCGTGGGAGTAACCATTTTGGGCCGATTTCCCCTTATTTATATGAGGCTGCACAATCTGGCTTTGCTTGCTTGGTGTGTAGTAACGCGACCACGACTATTGCGCCTTGGGGGGGTAGTGATGCTCGGCTTGGCAATAACCCCATCGGATTCGGTGCGCCAGGACCGCAGGGTAACCACTTCATGCTTGATATGGCGATCAGCGTGGCCGCTAGAGCAAAAATCCGCGCTGCATTGCGTGATGGTATGGCGATCCCTAGCACCTGGGCAACAGATGAACAGGGCCTTCCGACAACGGATCCTGCCAAGGCATTGGACGGGTTTTTACAGCCGATGGGTGGGTACAAAGGGTACGGGCTGGCGCTAATGGTGGATTTATTGGCCGGTGTCATGTCGGATGCGTCATACCTGACTCACGTGAAGTCATGGGTTGATGCGCCAGAAGAACCTCAAAACCTTGGACACTTTTTTCTACTGATCGACACCAAGGTTCTGGGGCCAAGCGGCTGGCTGCTTGAGCGTATGAAAGATTTTGTGCAGATTTTGCATGCCAGTGAGCCAGCGGATGCTACACGCCCGGTTTTGGTTCCTGGCGAAATTGAGCTTAGTCGCATGCGTGAAAGGTTACGAGATGGTATTGACGTGGATGCCGCCTTGCTCAAGTTGCTCCGTTAGTCGACCATTTGAGGTATTTCAATCGCTAAAAACACTAAGCATTGTGCGAAGCGTGTTTCGGAAGTGTGGCCGGCAGCGGTTGCTCCAATCGCTTGCCCTGACTGCTAACCATGGATCTGAACCCATCACGCTTACTTCTTTGAGTTCGTAACAGGCCACAGACCTTGGGGCGTGATCAACGTTGATGAAACGCACGGCATGAACCGTGCCAGGGACAGCAGCCAATCCTAGCATGTGTTCGGTGTCATACCACGCACTGACCTCTTTAGACCACCCCTTGTCGGTGTCAGTTTCAACCACGTAGTGGGCGTTGACTTGCTCGCCACGACTTGCGCCAGTGAATTCGATCACACGCTCTAAGCGAGAAACAGTTGCTTTTTTGTCATGGCAGAATTTCTGCCATGCTTTTTCGTAAGTAGATCGTAATTTTTTACCGATTTTGATTGATTCATCGAGTCTTGCGTAGGCGTAGCAAAGGACGCGTTTCGAGCCTTCGGCTGGTTTGATCTCAATGGCAATTCGATAACCAGCGGGTGCCGCACCCATCAGGGTTTGCAGGCTTGATTCATTCAGCATTTTAGCCAGCGCCGGTTTGATTCGGGCTTTAAATAGCAACACATTGGTCCTCATGACACGCTCCCCAGTGAACAAAGTCGACGGTAACAAAGCCAAGCGTAACTGATGTTTTTAATTTGGGTTCGCTGATGGTCAAAAAGAAGCTGTAGCTTAAACCAACATAAGGTTCGAGTAGTTGCTATTGACACGGATTTTGTACCGCAATGATTTGAGTGGTTTCAGTTTTCAAACTTATAAAGCTTTTGCGGATTGTGTACCAACAAAGCTGTTAGCGATTCAGGGCTTGGAGCGATCTCGACCAACGCTTCGACCAGTGTCACGTCATCTGGAATATGCGTGTGATTGGGGTGAGGCCAGTCAAGCCCCCAAAGGCATTGTGTAGGATATCGAGCAACCAGATCGGCAGCCAGTTTTTTGCCAGCCAGATAGGGTGGTGTCTGGTCTATCCGGTCAATACCGCTGACCTTGACGTGGAAATTGGTTTTCTCCAGCAGGCGGCAAAGGGCCATGTAGTGTTTACCCGTTAACCCATCGCTGGCATTAATACGTCCGATGTGATCGACCACAACAGGGACATGCTGTGCACAGGACTCAAGTATCGGTGCGAGTTCGTGAATCAGTTCTTTTTCAAAATGAACTTGCAAGTGCATGTCAATATCTGCCAAGCGTTTTGAAAACTGTAATAAGTCGCTAGCGGTGAGAGATGATTTTAGGTGTTGCATAAAGTTGAACCGGACGCCGCGAAAACCGACGCTTTTGAGCCGTTCAAGCTCCCGCAGCGTGACTGCCGGCTCAACAAGCGCGATACCAAGATAATGACCGTTGCCATGCGCAATGGCGTCCTGTGTTGCCCGAAGATCATAGCCGTGCAGGGCTGAACCGACAATCACACAACGCGTGATACCCAATCGCTTATGTAGCGCAAAGAGTTTTTCTTTGGGAGCATCAGCGGGCGTAAAATTTCGGCTTTCATCAAAAGGGAAAAGGCTAGCTGGCCCGAATACGTGAACGTGCGCATCACATGATAGTGGTGGCAGCTCGAACGCAGGCTTACGCTCGGATTCAAGGTATGTTTTGATGGGGACCGTTAGGTTCATGGGCATTTGGTGCGCAGTAATGTTGATGATTGATCGTTATTCAGTGTTTAGCACTTGTTAACATTGCACGGGCGTTCGACCATCGATGGTCGAACGCTTTGGCCCTCACTTTTTTGCCTCACAAATCATCGGCTTGGTAGGGGTATTTAAGCAGGAGACATCTTAACGCTCAAACAAACCGCAGGTCCAACTCGACACGGCAAACAAATAGTCGTCAGCATCGCGCTTGGTGACCAGTTGGACGCCGATCGGCAATGCGTTATCCCCACTAAACAAAGGCAGCGTCATCGAGGGTGTGTGGCAAGCCGTCCAGATTGAGCTAAAGGAATACGAACCTGTTGCGTTGAGTCCAATCGGTGCGACACCAGGCGCGGATGGCGTCAGGATGACGTCGAAATCTCTAAAGACATCATCAAGTTGCAACCGCAAGTCTTCGCAATGTTTTCTTGCTTTTCGATATTGCTCAAAGCGACATTCAGCGCCATGTTTTAAACGATTTTCACGCAATATTTGACTGATTTCATCGAAATGATTGTCGAGCTCCCAAGCGCGGTTTCGTGAAAACTCAAAACTCGAAACCCGTTGATGGGTTTGCTCGATTGAGTCGAAATCAGCGGATAATTTTAGGTCGGTGACCATCGCACCACTTTTGGCCATGGCTTGTGCGCAGGACTCAATGGCGCTCTTAGTGGCATGATCCGATTTGTCCCAGAATTGAGTCCGACAGACGCCCACGCGTGGCGGTTGACAGCTGCTTACAGCTTGCGCTTCAGACGTCCCGCCTAGCAACACATGCCGGTGCAGGGCGATATCTTCAATTGAGCGTGCGATCAGCCCCAAAGTATCGAAAGACCCTGCTGCTTCCATTACTCCAGTCATCCTGAAATCGCCCCAAGTGGGCCGATAACCAAAACAACCGTTGTAGGCAGCCGGGCGAATGGTTGAGCCAGTCGTTTGCGTACCGATCGCTAGGGGAACCATACCGTCTCCTACTGCGGCAGCAGAACCGCTCGATGAGCCGCCTGGTGTTCGACTGGGATCCATCGGGTGCATGGTTTTGCCTGGATGCTGGTTCGCAAATTCAGTCGACACTGTTTTTCCGACAATGATGCCACCAGCCCGTCGCGTTAGGGCCACACAAGCCGCATCCTTGTTGGGCTGATGTCCGGCGTGTATCTGTGTACCGTATGTTGTTGGCATGTCGACGGTGTCGATAATATCTTTGATGCCAACGGGCACGCCATGTAACGCGCCTTTGAATGGTCCTTGATCTAGAGCTTGCGCCTGCCGAATGACGAGCGCGGGATCAATGTATTGCCAAGCTTGAACCGCAGATTCACGCTCAAAGATTCGATTTAGGCAGGCACGCGCAACCTTTTCAGCGCTGAGTTTTTGATCCCGGATCTGCTGAACTATTTTTGTTGCTGTAAAGGTGTGAATACGGTCTTCGAGCATGCATAAACCTCATGTTTAAAAAATGTGCAAAGTAAAAAGCTGTCTTTAAAAGGTAAAAGTCGTCACTTCAAATCCTGCAATGAATCTGTTCAGCAATGTTTAACAAATAGGTTGCAGTTTTGACATCTCTTCTGCTGTTGCTCACCTTGGCTCGCCAAGCTTGGATGCAACTTGAGTTCATCTTGAGGACCGCACATTGATAGCGATCTTCGCAACGCTGCATAGATGAGCACGCCGTTCAACGTTTTGTCAATCTTCGCAAACCAGGATTCAACTTGAAGCAGCAGGCAGGAGAAAGTTTTAAGCAATTTTGTTGATTTTTTTCATGAGAAATTCTATCTGGTACGCTGCGTATTTAACCAATGGTAGTGGGTGTATTTTTGTTTTATTGTTGTTTGTCTTAGGTGTGAGCACTACGTCAAGTCGTTCGTGCCGAAACAAAAAAATGTTGTTGATTTGCAGTAGCTGGATTGTTTGAATTTTTTTTTCGAAAAAATCATCAATCTTCACATGGCTTTCCTAAGAAAATTTTGTGTGAACTAAGAGTCTAAAACGCGGATAGTCAATTGCTCAAGAGCATGGAATTCATTGGATTTAGGCCGATCAGAAAGGCAAATACTATGTGATTTAAAGCGTTTGCGCAGGACCGAAAAGAATGCCTTCTAATGGTAAACACTTAAGTGATTGCAATATTGACTGTTTTTGGTATTCACATTAACTTTTGGCGTCTGAGTTCTTCAGTATCTGGGACGAAAGAAGCGAATTTCAAAAAATGGAAATGGAGAGTCGTATGAAATTGAAATTATCCACAGGGCTGTTGTCATTGACTGCCGCTAGTTTGCTGACTTTGGCAAGCACGGCCGCAGCCGTAGAGCCAATTAAAATGCGCTGGGCATCCGACCATAGCGGCCCCCCACATCCAGCAGCAATTGCTGAGGTGTATTTTGCTGAAAAGCTTGAGGAAAAGTTGCCCGGTAGTAAGGTTCAAATTTTCTGGGCTAAGTCTCTTTATGACATTCCAAAAGGTGTCAAGGCTTTGTCGCAGGGTAACCTCGAAGTTTTAACGGGTCAGTTCGGTAAAACTGCCAGCGTCGAGCCATACGCCAACGTCGTTTTGGGTGCTGGCAAATTAACGACTCCTGGTGCGATCGGTAAACTAGACACAACACTGACGTACAAAGCAATCGCTGATCTCATGAGCAAAAAACATCAGATCGCCTTGCTAGCATCGGGTGATATGAGCATGTACATGGGCGTTGGTGGCACGAAGTCACGTTATCTCGCACCTGCAGATTTCAACGGTCAGAAGATTCGCAGTATGGGCCCCGCTGAAAACGCGCTCCTTTCCTCCTTGGGCGCCAATCCTCAATCAATGGCTTTCGGTGAAGTGCCACCAGCCTTGCAGACCGGCGTGATTGATGGTCTTTTGACAAGTTTGGGTGGTTTTAATGCAGTGAAAGAGCAGGCACCGTATTTTTCAGTGGCGGGTCTTAACGGCATTGTTGGAGATTACTATTGGTTTGGTGCTTCCGAGAAGTGGTGGAATAAACTGAGCAAGGCTCAAAAGGCTGCGTTTAAAGATGTGTTTGAAAATGACTTCTTACCCTTTCAGCGAGCAATCAACTTCTGTGCTGATCAACGCATGGTGAAAAAGTACGGAACGGATGACAAAACCAAGCCAGGCATTTACATCATGACTCCTGCTGAAGCTGGTGCCATAAAGAAAGCGGAAGGTGGTGCGACCGACGTATGGATCAAGTCTAAAGTTGACGCAAAAGGTGCGAATTTAGCCAATGCTTTTAATTTAGAAGCGGAACAATTGGTTAAGGACAATCCAATTGGAAGCTCAGAGTTAGAGAAGATCGATTGCAGCCAGTACGATAATGTGTTCGCACGTTATACGAAGGGCGGAGCGTTGACGGGTGCCAAAGAGCGTAAGTAATTATCGGTAGAAATAAGAACTGACCAATGCGAGCCGCTGCTTAGTCTGCGGGTTTTGCGGATTTTCAAAAACCTTAAGGGTGAAGCGTGACAAATAAGTCTGGAATTTTACTGTTTGCTAATCGTATGAATAATGTGATTGAGCGAGTGGTCTCGTATTTGGGTGGTTTTGTATTTTTTGGCGTAACCATCTTGGCCATTGTTGAAGTCGTTCGAAGATACTTTTTCGGTCTGGCTTTCGATTGGGGCCAAGATGCTGCTATTTATCTAGTGGTGGTCTCAGTGGCGTTGTATTTCAGTGTGACGCAAATACGTCGTGGACACTTGGTTATGGCTGCGGTTATTGAGTACTTGAACTATAAAAAGTACTATCGCGTCGTTGGTCTCTCCAAAATAGTTGCAACCACATTGACGGCTAGCTTATGTCTATCACTCAGCATCTCGGGCTGGTCAATGGTTAGCTACTCGTACTCAATAGGTGTCATGAGTGACAGTCTTGTTTTTAATTTGTGGCCATTTCATTTTTTCTTCATCCTGGGTATTGGTCTGATGGGAGTGGTTGCTCTTTTTCAAATCCTTGAAGACGTAGTTTCCTATCAGAATGGCGATCACCTTAAGGGTCAAATTGAAATGGTTGCCGACATATAAACTGCAGTGCGTGATATTTAGCGATTTTTACGTTTACTACTATCGACAACAGGCAAAATCGCCAAAAAAATTCGACCAACTCAGAGGCCCCTTATGTGAAGACATTTGGTGGCCACTGATATCAAATAACAAGTAGGGAACGACATGGGTGCTTTAGGCAGCGTACTTTTTCTGTTTTTGCTCGTTGGTGTGCCAATTGGTATCGCACTTTCTGGCGCCACTGCAGTAATGGTTCTTTTTGATGATTTTCTGACTTTCAATACATTGTTCGATGCATTTTTCAGTTTTTTGACAAAGTACACTTTAATCGCCATTCCGTTTTTTATCTATGCTGGTTTCTTGATGGAAAAAACGGGCTTGGTCAGCGGTTTATTCCGATTCGCAGATTCTTTGGTCGGCTGGATCCCCGGTGGATTTGCTTACGCAACCTTGGTTGTGGCCGTTTTGTTCGGGGCAATATCTGGCTCCTCGACAGCCATGGCGGCAGCCCTCAGTGTTATCGCTTACCCAGAGTTGATTAAGAGGGGTTATCCAGTTTGGATGTCGGCAGGTCTCATTGCTTCTGCCGGTGGAATTGCCCTACTTATTCCGCCAAGCGTTACGTTGATTCTTTTTGGTATTTTGACTGAAAGTTCAATCATAGAACTATTTTTTGCAGGCATGATCCCCGGACTCATGCTGGCGACCAGTGATGCACTGATTATTTTTGGAGTGTCGCTGTTTATTAAGCTGCCTCGCAAGAAATTTGAAATAAAGGAAGTAGGTCGTACCATTATCGAAGCTTATCCAGGCATTTTGATGCCGGTGATCGTCCTGGGTGGTTTGTACGGTGGGGTGTTCACGCCAACCGAAGCCGGGGCTGTGGCCTGTGCTTACGCAATGATTTATGGATTGATCGCCAAACGCAAAGAATTTATCAAAGAAATTGGCCCGACAACTCTTCGGACGCTTAATTTGACCGCCATTGTCTTCTTCCTTCTCGGTTGTGTGGGAGTATTTCAGTTCTATTTGGCTAATATGGGTTGGCCGCAGATGATTGCCGACTGGGTTGGCTCACTGGGCCTGTCTCAAACAGGATTTTTGTTTGTATTGTTGGCGACATTACTCGCCTTATCGACCGTCTTGACGGGAGTTGCAGTACTGGTTCTGACCGTCCCTATCTACTTCCCTGTTGCGTTAGCCTTGGGTGTTGATCCTATTCACTTGGGTATTCTTACGGCGCTGTGTATTGAAATTGGGGGTGTAATTCCGCCTGTTGGACTTAACCTTTTCGCTGTTAGCGGGGTGACCAAAGTACCGCTTACTACGGTGATCAAAGGGTCATTTCCATACTGCATTTCTGATACGGTAGTGTTGATCCTAGTTACGCTGTTCCCTGCGCTTGCGCTTTACGTTCCTAATTTGCTGGTTGTATCGAATTTTTAACTGCCATATGATGCTAGGGGAAAAACGCTAACTTTTCGGAGTTAGTGTTTTTTCTTGTGTTACTGCTTTTGATGGTTTACCTCGATTCATACATACTCAATCGGATTGATTACTGCTTGATCGCGTGATCCCTATGTTGCATGCGAATATAAGTGCACAGGATGTGAGAATCTGGTGATGGCGCGAGAACAATGGTCATGATGGATCGGACTAAGCTGTTAACACAGTGAAAGTTTTTTATAGGACGTATTGTGGGCTCAACTATCGTTGAAAAAATTCTTGCCAGGCACGCTGGCCGAGATGCTGTGCAAGCTGGCGAAGTGGTGGTTGCGGATGTTGACTATGCCATGGTCACTGACACCCGAGCGGTCAATACGATCAAATTAATAGATTCCTTTGGCGATCAGCCACTGAAATTCGCAAACAAAACGTCATTGGTTCTTGATCATTATTCACCACCACCCAATCAAGAAGCCGCCGATATTCACTCTTCAATGCGAGCGTTCGCGACAAAGCGTGGCACAGGCCTTTACGATATTGGTGATGGCATTTGTCACCAGGTGTTGCCAGAAGGTGGTCACTTGACCTGCGGTGATTTGGTGGTCGGTACGGATACGCATTCAGTGACTTACGGCGCCTTTAATGCTTTTGGTACCGGCATTGAAGGTACTGATGTTTGCGCGGCCATGATAAGCAGTAAGTTATGGTTTAGAGTGCCTGAAACGGTTCGGATCGAATTACAAGGCGTGCTGACGCCTGGCGTATGGGCCAAAGACATCACGCTTGCTTTGCTTGGTCAGTTTGGTGCTGAAGGCCTGAACTATCACGCCATTGAATATGTTGGTGATTCTGTGGCGGCCATGGCTATTGATGATCGTATGACACTTTGCAATCATGCCGCAGAACTCGGTGCCAAGGCTGCCATTCTTGAGCCGGATGAAAAGACGTTCGCTTGGCTCAAAGCACATGGCGCTAAGACACCTCGACCGACTTTTGCAGACGCAGACGCCAAATATAGCGGGCGTTACACCATTGATGTGGCCAATCTTGCGCCACAATTGGCCCGCAAGCACGAGGTCGATAACATTGTCGGTGTGGATCAAGTAGAGCGACAAAAAATTCAATTTGCTTTGATTGGCACTTGTACCAATGGAAGGCTAGATGATATCCGGCAAGCCGCTTCCATTCTCAAGGGTCGTAAGCTGGCCAGTGGCGTGCGTATGATTGTGACACCCGCCTCGCGGCAAATTTATTTGGCCGCACTCAAAGAAGGCTTGATAGAGATTCTGACAGTCGCTGGTGCATCCTTCGAGTCTGCCGGTTGTGGTACGTGCGTAGGCATTACCAATCGACTGGTGCCTGGTGATGGCGACACGGTGATATCAACAGCCAATCGAAATTTTAAGGGCCGTCTCACCAATAAAAATGCTGATATTTGGTTAGGCTCAGCTGCAACGGTTGCCGCTTCTGCATTAACAGGCTTTATCACTGATCCGCGCACGGTTGAGGGTGGCACCTGGCGGTCTCACTCATGAGTAATCAACTGGTGATTCAAGGTTCAGCCTTTCTGCTTGGTGATGATGTCAACACAGATTTGAACTGTTCAAACAAATACTCGCCAGGTCAGGGTGTCGACGACGTGGCCAAGCACGCTTTTGATCAGCTCTCGCCTGGGATTGCGTCACGTATCGCCAGTTTTGGTGGTGGTATTTTGGTTGCTGGCAAACATTTCGGTATCAACTCTTCTCGTGAACAAGCCACCCATGTGTTGCATAAGATGAAAGTGCGTGCGGTTGTTGCTCAGTCTTTTGGGCGTCAATTCTTTCGCAACGCGATTAATAACGGTTTGCCTGTTTTTGAGTGTGACACCATGACGATCCTAGAAGGACAGGCGCTTGCATTGGATTTGTCGTCTGGTACCCTACATTGCGACGGTAGCTTGATACAAAAGGTGCCGCCGCTACCGGCTGAAATTCTGGTCATTTTATCCATGGGTGGTTTGTTGCCTTTTCTCAAAAAGCATCCTGATTGGAAGTTTGTATGAGAGCAACCCAAGCGACCGCTAAGCGAAGGGTACTTCGCCAAATGCTTGAATCGTCTCAAACCCTATGCGCACCAGGTATCTATGATGGTTATGGCGCACGACTGGTTGAACAAGCCGGCTTTTCTGCTGCGTATATGACAGGCAACGGTGTATCTGCCGCCTTACTTGGCCGACCTGATGTGGGATTGGTCGATCTGACTTTGATGACTGACCATGCGCGGCGTGTTGCCTCAAGCGTTGATATTCCGATTGTTTGTGACGCCGACACGGGTTATGGCAACGTTGTGAATGTTCGGCGAACAATAATGGAGTTTGAGGCTGCAGGAGTGGCTGCTATTCATATCGAAGATCAGATTTCTCCGAAACGCTGTGCTCAGATGGAAGGTGATAGAGCAGTACTGGATTTCAAGCAAGCCGTGTCTAAAATATCCGCGGCGCACGCCGCCCGATCTGACCCCGAATTTGTCTTAATCGCGCGCACTGACTCAGCCGGTTCGCTCGGGCTCGAGGAAGCCATTCGGCGTGCTCAAGCTTTTGTCCAAGTTGGCGCTGATGCTATTTTTGTTGAGCTCAAATCAACCCCGCACATTTTGCAAGATATCCGCGCTATCAAAGCTCAAGTGTCGGTCCCGGTGGTTGTCAACATGGACAGTGCCCAAGCATTGCGTCAACTTCAGCGCGATGCGCTTAAAAAATCAGGTGTTGACTTGGCGATCTATCCTGCGCTTGCCCGTGGTGTTTTTGGTTACGCCATGCAGGCGGCACTCTCGCACTTGCACGATGTGGGGAATATCGCTGATTATGAAGGCAAGATGTTTACTGCTCAACAGTACAACGAAGCGTTGGGTCTGCAAGAGGTCGAGGCGTGGGAAACTCGCTTTGATTAATGGTTGACAGTATTTTGTTGTGCAGTGCAAATCTGGCCATTCGAGGTGACTTTCGGTTTTTTTGCGCTGTAAATGTCAACTTTTTCGCGTGTTTAGACACCATAATTGTCAAGCTTTTAACGATTGTGTTGAAATCAGGCAAAGAGCCCCCAATACTGACAATCCCAGCGCTAAGGTCAGCCACAAGATATGAGCTCCCCACTGAGTCAACGCCAGTCCAAAAAGAAAAGGGGCCGCCGCTTGGGCGAGTTTGGCCGGCATCATGAGCCAGCCTTGTCTGCGCCCGTAGCCGTTAGCACCAAAGATAGCCAAGGGTAGGTTGCCGCGGGCAATGATTAAAATCCCATTGCCAATCCCGTGAACGAGTACAAACACAAAAGCAATTGGTCCAGCAAATATCATCAGTAGCAAGGCGGCGACTGGATGGCAAGCGGCAGCCCAGCGCGTTGAAATCAGTGGATGCCAGCGTTGCATATAAAAGTAGTCAATCAACCGACCGACGACTTGAGATGGTCCGACAAATGAGCTGATGGTGAAAGCCAGTGCGACGGCCACACCCATTTCTTGTAGCAATCGTGGCAGGTGCATCATCAGGCCCATACCAACAAAAGCGTTGGCGGCAAACACGTAAGCCAGCAGAACGCCCACAATGATTTCTTTACGCCGCTGTTGCGGGTTAATCGTGATGTCTTCGCTGTTGGTTGTGATAGCTTTTTGGGGCTCGATGGCCTTTGGTTTGGTATCTGCCATGCTTGCTAGGATTCTCGAAGGCGTCGGCATCATTGCGTGCAGGGGCAACCCAATACACAGGTGTACCAATGCCCAAAACCAACACACGCCTCGCCAGCCGTACCGCGCTTCGACGTAGACTGAGACGGTCCAGCCAACAAAACTCGCAAACCCAGCCACTAGGGTAAGGCCGGTGATGGTGGAGCGTGCTTCCCTACCAAACAACCTCACAAGGGCGGCAAAGGCGACTTCAAATAGGCCAGTCGCCAAGCCTAAGCCCATAAAAACATAAGCCAAAACGAGGGTCCACAGTCCTTGCGCAAAACCCAAAGTGATCAGAGACAGCGCAAAAAAAATGTTTGACAGCATAAGAACTGGTCGTCCGCCTAGGCGGTCTACCAAGCGGCCAGCAAATGGCCCCAAGAGCGCTGAAATCACTAAGGCTAACGAGAATCCAGCAAACAGCGCCACGTGAGGAAGATTCAATGCGCTGGCTGCCTGCACGGCAATCACAGCTGGTAAGTATTGGGCCGCTGCACTGGCAATAATCTGGGCCAAACCCATGGTTCCAACGGCCTTGGTTTTAGAAATCATGCGAGTAGGCAAATATCATGAGGTTTGTCGGATATGTATTTTTAAATGGCAGACAAATGCCTTGGTGTTGTCCTTACCTTACATCAAGGCGAACTTGATTGTAGTCATCCGAATTTCTGCTTCGATACCCGAAGCGATAACGCTCGCTTGCGATTACATGCGACGCACTCGCGGTGCGCGCAAGGTTTTAGCCGTAATGGGGCCGGCGGTTGCGTCGATCGTATCAAGCACGCCAGTCTTCAAGATGAATGCGCCGGTGCTTCTGATGTCAGCAACGACGGCTTGCCTAGCTCGTACGGGATCGCGACTCATCAGGCTGTCAAGCAAGCGTGCGTGGTGATCAAATGAATCCCATTGAATAATGCCCCGTGTGGCATGTCTTAAGGTCAGCGATATGGCTGGTGCGACTTGAACCCAAAGTCCTTCAATTAAATCAAACAAATGGGGCATTTGAGCGGCGCGATAAATGGTGAAATGAAGATCGCGATTGGTGCGTGACAGTAGGGTTGGGTTGGGTCGCGGCTTGGTACCTTGACGCTCAAAACGCAATACGGCTTGTCGAATGCGTTGCAGTTTGGTCGGTGATAATTGCTTGCATGCCACCTCAGTGGCGAGTCCTTCAAGCGCACAGCGGATTTTAACGAGCTCAGCAAACACCGTAGCATTCGGGCACGAAACGCAAACGGTTCGATTCGCCAAAACAGTCAGTGCGCCTTCTGCGCTCAATCGACTCACGGCCTCTCTGACAGGCATGACGCTTGTGCCAAATTGTTCAGCCAACCCTCTAAGCGTTAATTTTTCACCTGGCGCGATAGCGCCAGTAATCAATAAACCCCTGAGCTTGTGGTGAACCGTATCGGCAAGGGTATTTCGTTTGATGCTGTCCTGAAGTCGAGTTGTCATTGTTTGGGATTCCTCACAAATGATTGACAAGGCAGAGCGATAAAACTCAGAAGATTAAAAAATAATTTGTGATCTTGTGATCACAATTCAGCCGTTGGGTTTGCACTCAGAGAAATCACTCACTAAGCTTGTTTCATGAAGTACTGGCCTTTTACATCACAAGTGCAATGTTAAGGCGGGTAAGTCAGGCTGATTTTTAATCCATTGGCCACTGATTAAATATATCGGTATGGATTAATCATAAACGGGGTAATCGACTAACGGATGATTGAATCAGAAACGCAGTCCTTTCATGCCAGTGTAAACAACATACACTTTCGCACACCGTCAATCGAGGACGGTCTAGCGGTGTGGCGGTTGGTTCAGGCCACAGGCACACTAGAAGTGAACACGGCTTACTTCTATCTCATTTTCTGCGAAGAATTTCAAAACACTTGCTTGCTCGCTGAGCATGATGGTCAGGTGGTTGGTGTGGTGCTAGGGTTTCGACGACCCAAATCAACCGACACTTTATTTTGTTGGCAAATCGGTGTTTTACCGAGTGTGCGAGGCCAAGGACTGGCCAAACAAATGCTCAAGGCTTGGCTTCGGTTGGCTGGTAATGAGTCCGTCACTCACGTGCAGGCCACTGTGGCCAAAGACAATCCCGCCTCTGATCGCCTGTTTCGAGCCTTCGCTCGAGACCTGGGTGCCCAGTGCAACATTACCCCTTGGCTGACGTCACCGTTACTGCCGTCTGGCCACAGCGAAGAACCGCTGTATGACATTTCGCCGATTGGGCGGCAGCCAAGCCACAAGCATTGAGTCACAGCAATTTGGTGACGGCTATCGCGACTTCAACGCACTGATACAACGCACGTTGGCTTTGCCTGCCGTGCTAGCGGTACGGTTTGATTAAACGATTATCAGGGAGATACATCACATGAATATTTTTGAACAATACGAATCCGAGGTGCGTGGTTATTGCCGTGCCTTTCCGACTGTTTTTTCGTCGGCCAAGGGCGCATGGATGACTGACACCAGCGGACAGCGGTATTTGGATTTTTTCAGTGGCGCGGGTGTTTTGAATTACGGGCATAACAACGACCGCATCAAGCAACCGTTGATTCGCTACTTGGTCGGTGACGGCATCACGCATACCCTAGATATGTATAGTGAAGCCAAACAGCGCTTTATCCAACGATTCAATGATGTGATTTTAAAGCCGCGTGGATTGTCGTATAAGTTTCAGTTTCCAGGCCCAACCGGGACCAATGCGGTTGAGGCGGCTCTTAAGTTGGCTCGCAAAGTCACTGGCCGTCAGACGATTGTTAACTTCACCAACGCTTTTCACGGTATGACGCTTGGCGCACTGGCCGTCACGGGCAATGGATTCAAACGCGCCGGTGCTGGGGTGCCGTTAAGCCACACCGCATCAGTGCCATTTGAGGGTTATCTGGGTGAAGACACGGACACCCTGGCGTATCTTGAAGCCATGTTGACCGACAGCGGCAGTGGCATGGAATTACCAGCGGCAGTCATTATTGAAACGGTACAGGCCGAGGGCGGGGTCAATGTGGCGAGCACCGAGTGGCTTAAGCGTGTGCGTCAAATGACTCAAGATCATGGCATCTTGCTCATCATTGATGACATTCAAGTGGGATGTGGCCGAACCGGTGCGTTCTTTAGTTTTGAGGACGCAGGCATTGTGCCCGATATCTTGACGCTGTCTAAGTCCTTGTCTGGTTATGGTTTACCGCTGGCTTTGGTGTTAATGAAGCCTGAGCTTGATGTTTGGACACCAGGCGAGCACAACGGTACGTTTCGTGGCCACTGCCCAGCATTTGTCACAGCCACCGCTGCACTGGATTATTGGGTTGATAGCGAGTTTGAATTGTCCATCCGTAAAAAAGGTCAGATGGTGGAAAAGCGCTTGAAAGCGATTGTGCAAACGTTGGATACGCCTGCTGACATTCGCGGACGGGGCTTGATTTGGGGTGTGGCGTTTGATGACCGTGAATTGGCAGCAAAGGTATCTCAAGCGTGCTTTGAGCGCGGCATGATTATTGAGACAGCAGGCATAGACGATCAAGTCTTAAAGCTGTTGCCTAGTTTGACCATGACTGAAGCGGAATTAAACATCGGGTTAGACACGATCGCTCAGAGTCTGGCGTGGGTGCTTGAAAAAACCGAAGTCACCACTGATTAATTTTTGTTAGTGAATATTTTACTTTTTAGGAATGGCGATGATCGTTAAGCATTTAGAAGATATCTTGGGTACGGAGGCGGATGTTGACACCGAAGGTTGGAATAGTCGGCGCCTTATTTTTAAGGACGCTGGCATGGGGTATTCGGTCAACGACACCATTATCAAATCCGGTGCTGAACTCGAAATGGCCTACCGAAACCACCTAGAGACCGTTTATTGCATCGAGGGTGAGGGAGAAATCACAGACTTGGCCACGGGCCAAACGCACGCGATCCGACCCGGCACCATCTATGCCTTGAACGAACACGACCATCACAAACTAAAAGCCAATAAGGGCACGCACATGCGAATGGTGTGTGTCTTTAATCCGCCATTAACCGGTCGTGAGGTTCACGACGAGACTGGCGCTTATGCTTTAACTGAGTTGTAAGGCCGAATTGTTTTTTGTAGAAGGGGGAGTGTCGTGTCAGAAATCTCTTTGAAGCCAAGGCAATCACAGCGCGAACCGAAGTTGCTAGACAGCCCAGCAGTGGATCGCTATCCATCGCGGCTGTCGCTTTCACCAGACGTTTTTGATCGACAGGACCCTGTGGTTTACGGCCGAGCCAGCGACGGACCGCTTGATGCGAACAGTCTTGATCTTTACGAAGAAAACGGATTTCTTCATTTCGACGCTGTGCTTGAGCCTAGCCTTCTCGCTGATGCCGTACAAGCGCTAGAACACCTGAGGCATGACCCAACCGTTCGCCAATGGCCACAAAGTGTATTTGAACCAGGCAGTGAACAGTTGCGCTCCATTTTTGCGATCCATCAACTTAACGATGTCATGCGGCAGGTCTGCCACCATCCCAAACTCGTGGCCATGGCTCAGCAACTGTTAGGATCAGATGTCTATGTTCACCAGTCCCGTATCAACGACAAATCGGGGTTTGGCGGGCAGCCTTTTTATTGGCACTCAGATTTTGAGACATGGCATGTCGAAGATGGCATGCCAGCCATGCGCGCTGTGAGCTGCTCGATTGCACTCACACCCAATACGCCTTACAACGGACCGCTGATGCTTGTACCTGGATCTCACCATCGTTTTATTGCTTGCGTGGGCCAAACACCGGAAGACCACTACAAACAATCATTGCGACGACAAGATCTTGGTGTGCCAGATCCTGAGAACCTGACGCAGTTGATAGAGGCGCTTGGTGTGATGGCCCCCACGGGGCTCGCCGGCTCAGTGACGTTTTTTGAATGCAACACTGTGCACGGTTCGAACTCAAACATCACACCTTTTCCACGTAGCAACATTTTTGTGGTGTACAACAGCCTTGAAAATAAATTAGTGACACCATTTTGTGGCTTGGCACCCCGTCCCAACTTCATCGCTGAGCGAGAACAGTATTTGAGTCTTTGATGGCTTACCCAATCATGCCGGTCGAAAGTGAAAACAAATCAGGCGCAAAAAAACAGACCAACCATTCGGCTAAATGGGTGGTCTGTTTTGCCTGATTTGCCGTGATTTTTGACGCGGCTTTATCTTTTTTTATGGCGTTTCGACATTACTTGGCACTGGCGACAGCGGCCTCAGCCATGTCAACGAGTTCTTTACCAATGCGCGCTTTCCACTTGTCATAGACTGGACGTGTGACTTTGGCGAACTCAGCAGTCTGCGCTGGTGTCAACTCAGAAACGCCAACGCCTAAGGCCACCACTTTTTCAGCCAATGGTGTTCTGGCAATCGCAATTTGCTGTTTGGCGGCATCAAGTGCTGCTTGCTTCACAATTGCCTGATCGGCTGGTGTCCAAGAAGCCCAAACCCCTTTGTTGGCCACAAAAACCAGTGGGTCATTCATGTAGTTCCAACGGGTCACAAACTTTTGGCCTAAGTTTTGCATTTTGGCGCCAATGAAAATCGACAATGGATTTTCTTGACCATCAACAGCACCGCTTGCGAGTGCTGGTTGTGCATCGGCCCAGCTCATTTGCGTGGGGTTTGCGCCCAGTGCGGTAAATGTGTCGATAAACAGCGGTGAACCAACCACTCGAATCTTCATACCCTTGAGCGCATCTGGGCTTGTGATAATTCGCTTTGAGTTACTCAGTTGTCTAAAACCGTTCTCGCCCCAAGCCAAAGGAACGGCTCCTTTTTGATCGATAATTTCAAATAACTTCTTACCAACGGCACCCCCTGTGATTGCATCGGTGCCAGCAAACGTGGTGGTTAGGAAAGGTAAAGAGAAAACATTCAGTTCTTGAATCTGTGGTGACCAGTTGATTGTGGAACCCACAGCGAGGTCAATGACGCCTTGGCGCAGCGCTGAAAACTCGCGTGTTTGGTCGCCTTGAACCAGCGAAACACCGGGATACATTTTGATGTTGATACGGCCATTGGTCCGCTCACGGACCAAGTTTGCCCAAAGTTCAGCGCCTTGCCCCCATGGGAATGCCGTGCCAACCACGGTTGAAAGTTTGTATTCGTCTTTGTAGTTTTGTGCGACCGACACGGAAGCCACGGTCAAGGCACCGGCGGCCATGACAAACTTAAGGGTGGTGACTAATTTCATTTGACTGATCCTCCTCAGGATTATTTTTCTTTGTTAAAGCGGAAAGCACTATAAACGCAATGCGAATTAAAAAACAAACAGCAGGCTACAAATAAAGATACACCTTTAGCAATCAGCGCGACAGGTCTTGATCGTTTATTTGAACGCACCACACTCAGTAGCCAAGCGCTGATGGTAACCAAGTGGCAATCTCTGGAAACACAACCAATATCAACAACACAAAGCAGGCCGCAAGCAGCATCCAAAGCACCCAGCGCGTGGTGTCTTCAATTCCGACGTTGGCTATTCGACACGCCACCATCAAATTGACAGCGATGGGTGGGGTGAACTGACCAATGGCGACCATCATGGTCAATATGACGCCAAACCAGACCAAGTCCCATTGATAAAAAAGGGCAATTGGGATCAGAAGCGGTACAAAAATTAGAAATATTGATACGCCGTCGAGCACCATACCCACGCCGACCAATAGAATCAGTATCAAGATGAGAACCCCATATTCGCCAAGGCCACTGCCCACAATGGCTTTCGTAATAGGGTCAATCAAGCTCAGTGTCGATAGTGAGTAAGCGAAAACACCAGCCAATGCCACAATAATCAACACAATGGCCGACAGTTCCGCAGAATCACGCAGGATTGAAAACAAGTCCTTGATGCGAATCGTGCGGTATATCACCATGCCAACAAATAGACCGTAAAAAACGGCCACCACGGCTGCCTCGGTTGGGGTGAATAGCCCAGCACGCATGCCGCCTAGTATCAAAACAGGCGCGGCCAATCCCCAGGAAGCTTCACGTAAGCTGGTCCAGAAAGGTGGTTTTGACAAGTGGGCTTCGGCTTTTCCCATGCCGTGTCGGCGAGACAAGAAAAAGGCTGGAACCATCAGGGCCAGACCGAACAATATGCCGGGCAGCATGCCAGCGGCAAACATGGCAGGCACCGATGCGCCTGGCACTAAGATGGAATAAATGATCAAAGCAATGGAAGGTGGGATCAAAATATCTATGGCAGCAGAAGCCCCAATCACGCTGGCAGAGAAGGGTTTGGGATAGCCCGCTCGACTCATGGCCACAATCATCACGCCACCCACAGCCGCTGCTGTTGCCGGTCCTGAACCAGAGATGCCGCCTAGCAACATAGCCACGATGATGGCCACCACGGGCAGCACACCAGGCCCGCGACCAAGCATGGCGATAGCCAGATTGACCAAACGGCTGGCCACCCCTGATCGATCAAAGATTGTTCCCACCAAAATAAACATTGGCAGGGCAAGCAGCGGGTACTTGCCCAGGCTGGCATAAAAATTTTGCGGCACGGCCAAAAGACCAAACCACATCGTGTCTGGGTTGGCCAAGGCAATGGCGATGACAGCCGCCAAACCCATGGCCACACCAATGGGTGTGCCGATCAGCATCAAAATCACAAAAATACCGAATAAAACGAAACCGATCATTTTTACCGCCGTAAGCGCAACCACAAACCGAATAGTCGCAAGGTGATGACTGTGGCGATGGCTGGCAACCAAATGCTGTACCACCATTGCGGCACACCAATGCCTGGTGAGGTTTCTTGGAATTGAATGTCATCCCAAACCAAGCGTGCGCTGAGCACCGTCAAAATCGCAAACATCAAGACACCGAGCAGTGTGGTCAACTCATTCAATCGTTTCTGGTTGCTTATCGAGCAACGTTGCAGAAAATACTCAATGCGAATGTGGCGTGCTCTGGCAAAGGCACCAGAGCCGGCAACTAGCGCCAGAACGATCATCAGAAAAACGCTGATTTCCTCTGTCCATGCAAATGATTGGTTACTAAAATATCGCACCAAAACATTGGCAAAAGTAATCAACGCCAACAAAGCCATGATGCCAGCCGATAGGTAGTCCTCAATGGCCAGTGGCACCCGAGCAGAGTCAGGCGCTGATTCGGTTTTGTTTTCTGAATCGGGTGAATGGGGTTTACGCATCAACAGTCATTGGTTTTGTTTTTTTGATTAGGCGACCATTCAGTTTTCCGGGAGGTGATCGGTCTTAACCATTCACATGGTCGGCTTGTAGGTCAATGTTAGCAAGCATTTCAGTGATATTGCCTTGTGCTTTAAAGCTATGAGGGTCGGCCATTGGCCAACCGAGTTTGAAGACACGCGTGCGTAACACGCCGTTGAGTAATTCGCCGGGTTGGAACTCAGGAAACACGGTTGAAAGAAGCGTGACGTGACTGGCTGAAATTCGCAATGCAATGTGGTGAGCACGTAAATTGTCTGGGTGGTGTAAACCCGCCGCCCCGATCAATTCGCTTAATGCTTTTAATGTGTTGCCGTGAAAGTGAGCGACCCTTGGTGCCTTGTCATGCACGACGAGCGCACGTTGTCGAATCGGGTCTTGTGTGGCCACCCCCGTGGGGCAACGTCCCGTGTGACAGGACTGGGCTTGGATGCAGCCAATCGCAAACATGAAGGCGCGTGCGCTGTTGCACCAATCAGCACCGAGCGACATGATGCGTGCCATGTCGAAGGCAGAAACGATTTTGCCAGAGGCACCTATTTTGATTTCATCACGGATGCCCAAACCAACCAATGTGTTGTGCACCAAGCGCAGGGCTTCGCGCAGGGGTGTGCCAACGTGATCAATGAACTCGACGGGTGCCGCACCCGTGCCGCCTTCAGCACCATCGACCACGATAAAGTCAGGTTTGATGCCGGTGTGCATCATGGCTTTGGCGATGGCAAACCACTCCCATGGATGACCGATACAGAGTTTGAAGCCGACTGGTTTGCCGCCAGAAAGCCGTCTAAGACGCGCCACAAATTCAAGCAGACCCACAGGCGTGTCAAAGGCCGTGTGCGAAGCCGGCGAGTTACAGTCTTCGCCCATTCGAACGCCGCGTGCCGCGGCAATTTCAGCGGTGACCTTGCCGCCAGGCAAGATGCCACCATGACCTGGTTTTGCGCCTTGCGAGAGCTTGATTTCGATCATCTTGACCTGCGCCTTGGTGGCGTTGGCCACGAAGGCGGCTTCGTTGAAGTGACCGCTCTCATCACGACAGCCAAAATAGCCTGAGCCAATATTCCAAATCAGGTCGCCACCGGGTTTTAAGTGGTAGCTGCTGATGCCGCCTTCGCCGGTGTCGTGAGCAAAGCCGCCAGTCTTGGCACCTTCGTTTAAGGCCAAGATAGCGTTGGCAGACAATGCCCCAAAACTCATGGCAGAAATATTGAGTACCGACAGTTCAACCGGTTGGGTGCAGTCTTTGCCACCCACACGGATCCGAAAGTCGCTCGAGTCGTGATGCACAGGCTGCAGGGAATGGTTGATCCACTCGTAGCGGTTTTCGTAAACGTCCTCTTCGGTGCCAAAGGGTCGCTTGTCAAGCTCTTGCTTGGAGCGCTGATACACCAGCGTACGTTTGTCTCTTGAGAACGGCGTGTCGTCGTTGTCATCTTCGAAAAAATACTGCCGCAATTCAGGTCGAATGGATTCCAGCAAATAGCGCATATT
Organism: Burkholderiaceae bacterium; assembly: GCA_017857895.1. Lineage (GTDB taxonomy): Bacteria > Pseudomonadota > Gammaproteobacteria > Burkholderiales > Burkholderiaceae_B > Algicoccus. The sequence continues at coordinate 24,755 of JAFMCG010000013.1, forward strand.
GCCGACGATGGGGTAATTACGTCGAATGGCATGGTGAGTCTGATTGAGGTCATAGAAACCCACGCCGAGTAAAAACCAAGCCATTATGGTTAGAAGCCACCAGCCCCAACCAACAGAGAGCGCCAGCAGAGGCGCCAAAATACTTAAGAGTGCCACCATCCAAAAAACAGTGAATTGCGTGGAAAAGGGTGGCAGTTTTGATCTCAGCATAGCGGTCACCTGTGTATGTCTATATTAGGTAAGTTAACAGACTTAAACAATCGATTGCAGGTTAAGCCAAGCCACCAACAGGCTTAGTGTTATCACGGAACCCAACGTGCTTAAAAAAATAGCCCGCGCACTGATGGCAGCGTCTTCTCTAAACAGACTGGCCAACATAAATGGGCCAGTGCCGACAGGCGTTGCAGCCGACAAAATGGCGGCCCAAGCCCAGAGTGGATCCAGTTGAAACACAAAAAGCGCCAGTATGCCGACAGCAATCGGATGCGCGAATAGTTTCAGCAGAACAATCTGCTTAACAGCAGGATGGTTCGATTGCGTTTGTGATTGCGCCAAAAACAGTCCAATCGTCAAGAGCGCACAGGGCGTGGCCGCAGCAGCGAGCATGTCGACCAAACCCATCAGTGCTTGTGGTGGTAGGGTGCCACTACCAGCGCCAGCCAGCCCCAAGACGGGTGCGATCAGAATGGGGTTTTTAAGCAATGAGATCCCCACTTTACCGAGCGCTGGCAAAATACTTTTGCCATCAGCGCGTTGCCACTCAATCGCAATAATGGTTAAGCCAAATTGGAAAGCACCGGTCAAAACAGCGGCAATGACAGCCGGTGCCAGTGCCTCTGGACCGAGAACCATGAGAATCAGCGGAATGCCCATGTAGCCCGAGTTGGCGTAGCCTGAACTCATGCTGTTGATGGTGCGTGCGAGATTGGCAATGCCTTGCCTGCGGCTAAACCAAAGATACAGCGCCATGGTGAGTAAAGTACCGGCGCCATAGCTGATGACGAAGCCGATTTCAGACAAAGCCTCGATCTCAGCTCGCGCCATGGCGGCAAAAAGTAAGGCGGGTAGGGCCAAGTAGATAACAAACCGATTCAAAGCGTCGGTTGCCGTGGCAGCCAACAAACCCCGTCGATGGCAGAACCATCCCAAGAGGATCAAGCCGAAGATGGGTACGACAGTGTCTATAACAGCTTGAAACATAACGGCCAAGAACTCACATCAGTTAAATTACGTGAAAGCAGTGTAACTGCGAAGATCAGCTTTTAATTGGTACTTTACAACTGAGGGATCGCTTTGTTAAGCAAGCCAAGGGTGACTGTCAAAACAGGTGATTGGGCCACACTCGCACCCCACGCTTTGCCGGTGCGCCTGAGGGTATTCGTTCAGGAGCAGTTGGCACTCATCGAGATGGAAGTGGATGAGTGGGATCCGGTGGCCTTACATGCGGTTGTTTTTGATGAGGATGGGGTGGCGCTTGCTACTGGGCGTCTAGTCTTCGAACAGCCGGGTGGCGGTTCTGAATCAACGCTGTCATCGTTGGCCAATGCGGTTGGGCGGATCGGCAGGATGGCTGTGCTGGCCACCTATCGAGGACAGGGTCTTGGAAGGCTAGTCATGGCAACTTTAATTCAGGCGGCCAAGGCGCGAGGGATGAAGCGTTTAACGTTGCATGCGCAACATATGGCTGTTGGGTTTTACGAACCATTCGGATTTCGTAGCGTTGGCGACGCCTTCGAGGAAGCGGGCATCCCGCACATCGAAATGTGGCGGTGATGGCGCCGGTATAAAACCTAGAGCTGGCCCTGAAAAAAACAAAATCCAGCTGACATTGACTGTCAACTGGACTGTGTATATTCGGTAGTGGTGCCCAGGAGAGGACTCGAACCTCCACACCTTGCGGCACACGGACCTGAACCGTGCGCGTCTACCAATTCCGCCACCTGGGCACTATGTCAGGCATAATGAAACCTAGACAGGCGTCAGAGTATAAACGAGATTCGAAACTTGGCCAATAGACCCACCAAAACACCCCCCCCAACCCGCAAAAGCCCAGAAGACAAAGCGTCTTCGATACCGGATTTTGATCCGGATGTGCCATCGCGCGAGCAAATGCTGCTCGAATTGCGCAAAGCGGCCTCTCCCATATCACCAGACGAATTGGCCCAGCGCCTAGGCGTGGACCGAGAGCCCACGCGCATAGGATTTGATCGGCGATTAAATGCCATGGAGCGCGATGGGCAGTTGATGCCTAACCGTAAGGGTGTTCTTTTGCTGGCTCAAAAGCTCGATTTCGTGGCTGGACGGGTGCTTGGACACCGAGATGGTTTTGGCTTCTTGGTTAGAGACGACGGCCAGAGCGATATCTTTTTGTCGCCGCGTGAGATGTTGAAAGTGTTGCATGGCGACCGAGTTTTGGTGAAGCCCGTGGGTGAATACCGCGGCAAACCGGATGGTTCGATCGTCGAAGTCCTTGAGCGTCGTACCAACCGATTGGTTGGTCGATTTCTTAATGAACGAGGCATCACAATCGTGGTGCCTGAGGACCAGCGTATCAAGCACGATGTTCTCATTCCGCCCAGCGACACGGCAGGGGCGCAACACGGCCAAGTTGTATCCGTCGAAATCATCGCCCAACCCACACGTCACACCCAGCCGCTGGGGCGAGTGGCTGAAATTCTGGGTGAAATCGACGACCCCGGAATGGAAATTGAAATCGCTGTCCGAAAATTTGATGTTCCAGTGGCTTTTTCTGATGCGGCGCTTAAACAAGCCGACAAGCTGCCCGATGCGATCAGACGTGCAGATTTAAAAGACCGTGTGGATTTACGTGACGTGCCGCTCATCACCATTGACGGTGAAGACGCGCGCGACTTTGACGATGCGGTTTTTTGTGAGCCGGTTGAAATTGGTGACAAACGCAAACGCCCAGGTTGGCGCCTGCTAGTGGCTATTGCTGATGTCGCACACTATGTGGGCGATGGTGATGCTCTTGATGGTGATGCTCGTGAGCGCGGTACCAGTGTATATTTTCCGCGCAAAGTGATTCCCATGTTGCCCGAAAAACTGTCAAACGGGCTCTGTTCGCTAAATCCCCATGTTGACCGCTTAACGCTTGTTTGTGACATGGTGATCGCAGCCAACGGTGCAAAAGCCGGCAGCGTCGTGGCCTACCAGTTTTACAACGCAGTGATTCATTCTCACGCGCGCACCACCTACACCCAAGTTTGGGAAACGTTGCAGCATCCCACTGGTCCGGTGGCCAAGCAGTTTGCTGCTGTGGTGCCTCAGATTAATCACTTGCACCAGCTCTTTTTGCTGTTGCAGTCAGCCCGCAAAAAACGCGGCTCAATTGACTTTGATACGGTTGAAACCAAAATCATTTGCAACGACCTCGGTCGCATTGAGAAGATCATCGGCATGGTGCGCAACGACGCCCATCGGATGATTGAAGAGTGCATGTTGACAGCCAACACGTGCGCGGCTGACTTTTTACTGCGTAGCAAGCACCACGGCTTGTTTAGAGTGCACGAAGGACCAACACCTGAAAAGCTTAAGGCACTGCGGGCGTTTCTCAAAACGTTGGGTTTATCAATTGGTGGTGGCGATGATCCGCAGGGCAAAGATTACGCGGTCTTGATCGACCAGGTGCGGTCGCGACCAGATTTTGGTCTGCTGCAAAGCATGAGTTTGCGCTCGATGCAGCAAGCCATCTACTCACCAGACAACATGGGACACTTCGGCCTCAGTTATCCTGCTTATGCCCACTTTACGTCACCCATTCGCCGGTTCCCTGACCTCTTGACGCACCGTGCCATCAAGGCATTGTTGGCCAATAAGCGTTACACGCCCGAGGCCTCAGATCATGTGGTTGTTCCGGGCATGACACGCCGTGAATACGAGCACGACGTTTGGGAAAAGCTGGGCATTATTCTTTCGGCGCGCGAGCGACGTGCCGATGATGCGTCACGCGACGTTGAAGCTTGGCTCAAGTGTTGGTTTGTGAAGGAACGCGTGGGCGAGGTCTTTAGCGGGCGTGTCACTGGTGTGGCCAGTTTTGGTATTTTTGTCACGCTGGACACTTTGCACGTTGAAGGCATGGTTCATGTCTCTGAGCTAGGAACCGAGTATTTTCAGTTCAATGAAGGTATGCACGAGTTGCGTGGTGAACGCACCGGCATGCGCTATCGGCTCACTGACTCCGTTCAAGTGCAAGTGGCACGCGTTGACCTAGAGGCGCGCAGGATTGAGTTTCGTCTGGTTGACGGCACTTCTTTTACTGGGCTTCGCAAAGCGGCTAAGCGCGCCAACAATGAAACCCGACACGTCAAGAAAGCGGCAGCGCCAAAGCCAGCCGAGCTGCGTGGTCTAACGGCCAAGCAGCGCCGTGCTCAAGCCAAGCGTGCAAGCACAGCGACAACGGCGTCAGCGGCTGGGCACTCAGTCAAAAAGGCCACCAAAGCGCCCAAGGCCACTGTGCGTCCCGCCCCAATCAAAAAACGTTAATCACAGTCCTAACCCATGAAAACATCTCAACTATTAGCGGGATTTCACGCGGTGACAGCACGTGCTAGGCACGCGCCAGACACCATCGAGGCAGTCTACGCGGACGCTCAAAGACGCGACAAGCGCATGCAAACGCTATTGCAGCAGTTGCAAGATAAGTCAGTCAAAGTGCACCTGGTCAATTCAGAGCGTTTGGGTGAAATCGCGGGTACTTTGAAGCACCAAGGCATCCTTGCCATGGCCAGCCAACTGACGCAAGCGCAAGACTTGCAGGAAGTGTTTGATGACATCGAAGGGCCAGCCCTTTTTTTGGTGCTCGATGGCGTGACAGATCCCCATAACCTTGGGGCCTGTTTGCGTACCGCTGACGCCGCTGGCGTGCACGCAGTGCTCGCCCCAAAAGACCGTGCCGTTGGCTTAAGCGCCGTGGTGCAGCGTGTGGCTTGTGGCGCTGCGCAAACGACGCCTTATCTCATGGTGACGAATTTGGCGCGCACCTTACGCGAGCTCAAAGCACTTGGCGTTTGGATTGTGGGCACAGACGAAGAGGCAGAGCAGACCATTGATAGCGTTGATCTGACCATGCCCACGGCTTGGGTGATGGGTGCCGAAGGCGAGGGCATGCGTCGCTTAACCAGAGAGCTGTGTGATGTATTGGTGCGCATCCCAATGAACGGTTCGGTTGAAAGCCTGAACGTCAGTGTGGCGACTGGCGTCTGTTTGTTTGAGTCGGTACGCCAGCGTGGCCAAAAAACGGTGACGGCGAGTTAATATTTCGTTGTGTACGAGCTTGCGCTCGGTCTTTGGGGTAAATGATGAGCAGTGTCACCCTTTAAATTTTATTTGAGCGACAGAAACAATGCGTCAGCAAGGATTCACAACCCGTATCTTGCATGCCGACCGCCGTGGTGGAACCGAACATGGCGCGGTGCATAAGCCAATACACACGTCATCTCAGTACGCTTATTCGGATGCGTGCGAACTCGCCGCCGTCTTTCAGGGCAAGCCTGGGTTTTCTTATGCGAGGCAGGGCACGCCAACCACGGCTGCGCTTGAGGCCAAACTCACGCAGATGGAAAACGCGCGCGCCTCTATCGTGTTTTCGACCGGCATGGCGGTTTTAGCAGCCTTGTTCACGACGCTGCTTAAATCGGGTGATCATCTGATCTCGAGTCGCTATATTTTTGGCAACACCAACAGTCTTTTTGGATCGCTCAATGCACTCGGTATTGAAGTGACATTGGTTGATGCCACTGATGTTCATTCTGTTGCTGATGCTGTGACTGATAAAACAAAAATGATTTTTGTGGAGTCGATAGCCAACCCAGGCACCCAAGTGGCCGATTTGATGGGTATTGGTGAGTTAGCCAAAGAAAAAGGGTTGATTTACGTTCTTGACTCAACACTCACCTCGCCCTATTTGCTGCAAGGCCAATCTGTCGGTGCTAGTTTGGTGATGCACTCGCTGTCTAAACACATTGCGGGCCATGCACAAGCTCTCGGTGGCGTGCTGATTGACACGGGTCTGTTTGACTGGTCGCGTTATGACAATATTTTGCCAATTTATCGAAAAGGCGATAGCGCAGGCTGGGGGTTGACTCAGATTAAGAAAAAAGGGCTTCGAGACATGGGTGCCACGTTGGCGGCTGAACCCGCGCATCGTATTGCCGTTGGTGCAGAGACTTTGGCCTTGCGTTTAGAAAAGGCGTGCAGCAATGCACTCGCCTTGGCACAGCACCTTGAAGCGCATCCCTTGGTTCAAGCGGTTTATTACCCTGGTTTGGTCGGTCATCAGCAGCATGAAAGGGCAAAGGGATTGTTTGGCAACCGTTTTGGCACGCTCCTTTCCTTGGAGCCTAAGCCGCACGTGGATTGTTTTGAGTTGCTCAACGCGCTTGATGTGGTGATCTTGGCCACGCACGTGGGTGACACCCGGACCTTGGCGTTGCCAATTGCCCACACTATTTATCATGAAATGGGGGCAGCGCAGCGTGAACTGATGGGTATTGCTGACAATCTGATCCGTGTCTCAGTGGGTATCGAAGACTGTGATGATCTCTTGAACGATTTTGATCAGGCTTTTACCAAGCTTACTGCGTGAGGCTATCCTTGCACCGCACCAAAAAAAATATTGAAACCTGTGCCTTAGCCTCTCGC
>JAFMCG010000130.1 GCA_017857895.1 Burkholderiaceae bacterium
TGATTTTGACACCAGTGTCGATGCCAATGGCGGCCCCAGCATCGTGACCAAGCTGTGGGCAAGAAGCTTGATCGAGCGCCACAGTCAGCTCAAGACCTGGGGCTTGGGCGATGGCCTCAATTAACATTCGACCCATCTTTCCACTGGCGCCGGCGACCGCAATTCTCATGTCAAATTCTCACAAAATAGGGTGTTAATTCAATTCAATTGGGGTCTGATCAGGCACATCAGGCAGGGCGCCAGGATCGGTTGACGGGTTTGTGTCGATAATAGTGGAGAAATTAATGCCTGGCTCAATCGCCAATATGCCACCGGGTCCGCTCAATTGTTCTTGATCGATCTTAACTTGCGCGGCTTCAGCTTGCGACTTATCAACTTCCTCTTTGGCTATTTGGAAGGGCTGTTGAGTCGGTTGCTCATCGCCTACCCACTTCGCCAAAACACCGTCACTGAAAAAGACGCTTAAGTTGCGTTCTTCAATGACACCACTTGGGGCTTTGTAGAAATAGGGGTATTCCCAACGATTGGCATGCAAAACGCTTGTCAAGGTTGGGGTTCCCAAGGCGAACCTCACTTGTTCGGGCGTCATACCGGCTGCGAGCAGTTCAACCTGCGATTGGGTGATCCAATTGCCTTGCTGGACCCCCACTTTGTACGGGAATCCCCAGCGGTCAGAGCCGCAGCCCGTGGTGAGTGCAGCCACAAGCACAGTCCCAATTAACCACTGTGAGCGACATTTGTTGCGAAGAGACAGCACGCGAACCCCTGTATCAATGACGACCAAAACGCTATCATAGGACAAAGGTCGATTGACCGCACTGAAATGGAATGCACTGTGGAAACTGAATCAGATCAAAGTGACTTAAAAACGGTTGGCCTTAAAGCGACCTTTCCTCGACTGAAAGTGCTTGATATCTTTAGGCGTGCCGAGCACCGGCATTTGAGTGCCGAAGACGTTTACCGTGCACTTTTGGCTGAAAACGTTGAGATTGGCTTGGCCACGGTCTACCGAGTGCTCACGCAGTTCGAGCAAGCGGGCATCTTGTCACGTAGTCAATTCGACGGTGTGAAGGCCATTTTTGAGCTCAACGATGGTGATCATCACGATCACTTGATATGTACCCATTGTGGCAGCGTGGCTGAGTTCTCCGATGACAAAATTGAAGAACGCCAGCATGATGTCGCTAAAAAGCACGGTTTCACGCTAGAGAGCCATGCCATGGTGCTTTACGGTGTCTGCAGTGTCTGCCAGAAAAGCAACAAGGGCAAGTCTTAAGCAATGGCCTCAAAAGCGCCACACAAATAGTCAACTGCAAGTGCAGGGAACTGTTTCTGGGGTCAGCCGCCTTGCTGCTTCAAAAGCTCTTGTGCGTGATCCAGTGTGGTGTCAGTGATTTTTGCGCCACCCAGTAGCTCAGCAACCGCTTGCACGCGCGCGGCATCATCCAAGGTGCTGATGCTAGAAGTCACTGTACCGTCTTTATCGCGAGATTTTGTGACGCGATGGTGGTGATTGCCGCAGGCAGCGACTTGCGGCAGGTGTGTGACGCACAACACTTGGTGCCGCGCGCCGAGTGAACGCAACAATTGTCCGACTTTTTCCGCGACGGCGCCGCTGACACCACTATCAACCTCATCAAAAATAAGGGTTGGCACGCGAGTCGTTTCGCTGGCAACCACTGAAAGCGCCAGTGCAATACGAGACAATTCGCCGCCTGATGCCACTTTGGTCATGGCCGCCAGTGGCGTCCCCTCGTGGCCAGCCACCATGAAAGTTATCTTATCAATGCCATTTTGGCTGGGGTTGGCCTGCTCGATCGCGATGTCGAACTGCCCGCCAGGCATGCCCAGTGTTTGCATGTGTTTGCTCACGGCCCGTGCCAGTTGTTTGGCACCCTTGCGCCGGCCTTGAGACAAATCGGTGGCCACAGCCAAGTAGTGATCAGCAGCTGACTTTTCCGAGCGTTTTAAGGCATCAATGTCTTGGGCTTGGGCCAAGGCCGCCAGTTCATTTTGGGTGCGTAGAGCCAGATCAGGCAGATCAGCAGGCTCACAACGGTATTTGCGAGCCGCATCATATAAGGATTTCAAGCGTTGCTCGAGTTCATCGAGACGGCCAGGATCAAGATCTAGGCCGTCTATGTAACGAGCGAGGTCAGAACGCGCTTGGTTGACCGCAATACTGGCACTTTCAAGCGATTGTTCGATATCGCGCAACTTGGGGTCGTGTTTAAGAACTTGGCGCAGTTTGTCTAAGGCCATGTCAACCGTGCGTTGGGTGCCCATCTCATCATCGTCAATCGTTGAGAGTGCGGCACTGGCCGCTTCAATCAACGACTGTCCATGTGATAAGCGGCTGTGCTCATCAGAAATTTTGTCCCACTCACGCGGTTCTGGCGACAGCTTCTCAAGCTCTTGTGATTGATAAGTCAGCGCTTCTTGATGCTCGGCCAATTGTTGGGCGCCCTCGAGCGCTTGCGCCAAGTCTTTTTGGGCCTGTTGCCACTGTTGCCATGCTTGGGTGACAGCGATGCGCTGAGCGCCCATCGCGCTTTGTGCATCGAGCAGGTCACGTTGCACATCGGGGCGCATCAAACTCTGGTGCATGTGCTGCCCATGGATGTCGACCAAGCAATCGCCGAGCGCTTTGAGCTGGTTCAAAGGCACGATGGTGCCATTGATGTAGGCACGGGTTTTGCCTTGATTGTCGATTAGCCGTCTGAGGATGACGTCATTATCAGCCGCAAGGTCGTGTTGCTTGAGCCAGTCGGTGGCGGTTTTATTGGGTTCAAAGACTGCAGTGATTTCTGCACGGGTGGCCCCGGTGCGAATCACGTCTCCGCCCGCACGCCCCCCGAGCACCAGGCTTAGGGCGTCAATCAAGATGGATTTGCCGGCACCCGTTTCACCCGTCAGTACACTAAAGCCAGACGTGAGTGACAGCGAAACATCCTTCACGATGACAAAGTCGCGAATCGCCAATTCCCGCAGCATGGATTACTCCTCGTTGTGACCGGTGGCTGGGAGGCGGTGCCAGTCAAGTTTTTTGCGCAGCGTCGAAAAGAAACTGTAGCCGCGTGGGTGCAAAAACTTAACCGTATGAGGTGCGCGTTGCACCTGAACTTGGTCACCCAAGTGAACATCAGACCATGTCTGCATGTCAAAGTTAACGCTACCACCGGCTTCGATGCGACTCATGCCAATAACAGTTAGGCTAAGCGTGGCGGTGTCGGGGAGCACAATGGGTCGATTTGACAGGGTTTGGGGAGAGACTGGGACGAGCAACATGGCATTGATACCGGGATGCAAGATGGGTCCAGAAGCAGCCAAGGAGTAGGCGGTAGAGCCTGTGGGCGTGGCAATGATTAGGCCGTCGGCGCGCAGGGTGTACATGTAGACCCCGTCAATGTCGATGCGTACCTCCAGCATGCCGCCGCGCCCGGCTCGACTGATGACCACGTCGTTGAGCGCCGTGGCGCTGAAAAGACAGGTTTGGTCGCGCAAGACTTCACCAGCTAGCAACATTCGCTCCTCGGTCTCAAAACGGCCTTCAAGCAGGTCATCCAAAGCGGCGTGTGCGTCTTCTAATGGGATATCGGTGATAAAGCCCAGACGTCCGTGGTTGATGCCGGCCACCGGCACAGACCAGGGGGCCAGGTGACGGGCCGCACCAAGCATGGTGCCATCGCCACCCATCACGATGGCCAAATCTGCTTGTTGCCCAATTTGGTTAAAGTCTGCGACGCTAAATTCCGTTAATCCCGTGTGTTGTGCGGTTTGCGCTTCAATTAAGACGTGTCGACCTGCGGTTTGCAGCAATTGTGCCAAAGCGCGCAAATGCCCCGCTAATTTAGCGTCTTGGTAGCGTCCTATCAGCGCAACGGTGGCAAAGTGCATAGAATGACCGAGTAGATTAGTGAACAAGTTCAGCGGATAATGATTAGATTATAGGGTGCCGCTTGAGGATTCAAAGTAAATATGGATGATCGTGCCCACTCGCTTTTGAAGGCGTTGATTGAAAAGTACATTGCTGATGGTCAGCCGGTGGGTTCGCGCACGCTGTCAAAAGTGTTTGACTTATCACCGGCCACCATCCGCAACGTGATGGCTGACTTGGAAGAGGCCGGACTGATTCACAGTCCCCACACTTCGGCCGGGCGCGTCCCCACGCCTAAAGGCTATCGTTTGTTTGTTGACAGCATGTTGGCCTCGCGGCCTTTTGAGTTATTGCCCGCTGATGCCATTAGCAGCATGTTGCCCTCAACAGATCCGGCGCGGGCTGTTTCTGCCGCGGCGTCGTTGCTATCAAACTTGACGCAATTTGCGGGCGTGGTGCTCGCGCCACGGCGCAGTCAAGTGTTTCAACAGGTTGAATTCATTCGCTTGTCTGAAAAGCGTATCTTGCTGATTATTGTGACCCCCGACGGTGATGTGCAAAACCGCATTTTGTTGACCCCGCGTGATTACACATCGATCGAGTTGATCGAAGCCGGTAACTTCTTTAACCAGCACTTTTCGGGGAAACCCTTTGCTGATGTGCGCCGCGCATTGGCAGGCGAGCTTGAAAGCCTGCGCGTCGATATGTCGCGCTTGATGCAGGCAGCCGTTGAAGCGGGATCCGATCAGCCCGACGAGTTGGACTCGGTTGTGATCTCAGGCGAGCGGCGGCTTCTGGATATCAATGACTTGGCTTCGGACATGGCGCGCTTGCGACGCACGTTTTCTTTGTTTGAAAAAAAGACCGACTTATTACAACTTTTGGATGCCAGTAGCCGCGCTCATGGTGTTCAGATCTATATTGGTGGTGACTCGTCACTGATGCCAATGGAGGATCTGACCATCGTGACTGCCCCTTATGGGGTGGATGGTCGGGTTGTCGGTACACTAGGCGTCATTGGTCCAACTCGCATGGCCTATGAGCGAGTCATACCAATTGTCGACATTACGTCCAGACTGTTGTCCAATGCATTGAGTCAATCAGGCCACGACCGATAGCGAGCTCAGAGGGCGTTCGGTTTTGATAGCGAAATTCTTATCCATTTGAGGTGTCACGTTGTCCGGTACTGCTGAACCCCGTAAGCGTTATTGGCCTGAGCCGAAACCATCCCGTATGAAAGTCTGGCCTGCCCCTTTTAAAGTGGGTTCGGTGGGCGTGTTGCTCGTTAATTTGGGTACGCCTGATGCCCCCACAGCAAGCGCTATTCGACGTTATCTGCGAGAGTTTTTGTCTGATCCACGCGTCATTGAAATTCCCAAGTTGCTCTGGTGGCCCATTCTTAACGGCCCCATTCTTTTGGCGCGCCCCAGAAAGCTCGTGCATCGCTATGCCAGTATCTGGATGGATGGTGGCTCGCCCTTGTTGGTCTATACCAAGCGCCAAGCTGAGGGCGTGAGTCGAGTTTTGGCTGAGCGCGGGCATCACGTCGAAGTCGCTGCCGCCATGCGTTATGGCAAACCCAGCATCCGTGAAGCCATCAACGAACTGCACGAAAAAGGCTGTGAACACATATTGACGGTGCCACTCTATCCCCAGTATGCATCAGGGACGACAGCGACCGTGGTCGATGAGGTGACCCGCGTGGCCTCGCACCGGCGTAACCAGCCTGCGATGCGGTTTATCAAGCGTTTTCACGTCGATCCGGCCTACATTTATCCACTGGCTGATCAAATTCAGCGGTTTTGGGCCACCAACGGCCGCCCGCAAAAACTGGTCATGAGTTTTCATGGGTTGCCGGTGCGGTGTACCGAGCTCGGTGACCCCTACTGTCGAGACAGCTACGAGACGGCACGCGCCTTGGCCGATCGCCTGGGGCTGACCGATGACGAATTTTTGGTCACCTTCCAAAGTCGTTTTGGTCCTGCTGCTTGGTTGCAGCCCTACACTGAGCCCACACTTGAAGAACTTGCCAAGCGTGGCGTCACCAAAATTGACGTGGTTTGCCCAGGCTTTGTGGCCGATTGCTTAGAAACATTGGAAGAGATCACTGTCGAGGTCAAGGATGCCTTTATGGCTGCCGGTGGCGAACAGTTTCGCTACATCCCCTGCCTTAACGACGATCCTGCATGGATTGATGCCCTGACTGGTATGGTCGAGCAACATTTGCAGGGTTGGCCCACGCAAAAGGCCCACATCCCGGGGTAATGATCAAAGGTAAGGTTTGCCCCTTGAAAACCGGTTCTTTGTCCCCATTTTCACAATATGAATGATTCATATTGTGGAGATACCCAATGACTGCCAACCCTCACGACGAAAACGCCGATGAGCCCACGCCAGCAACGTCTGAGACACCGACAGATGCGCAAGCACCTGACGCACCGGTCGATCTTCAGCTTGAACTAGAAAAAGCCCTAGAAAAGATGGCTGAACTGCAAGATCAGGCGCTCAGGGCCGTGGCTGA